>NZ_ANAX01000001.1 GCF_000341065.1 Nocardiopsis halotolerans DSM 44410
AGACGCTCGGGGCGACCAGCCTGAACGTCACGGCGAACCAGCCGCAGCCCACCAGTGCCGCCAACACCAGCACACTCCCCACACACCGGCCCCACCCGACCCGGCGGCGCACGTTGTCGAAGACCACCACCGCCGCGGGAACCGCACCGGCCATGCCCACCAGCTGGGCGGCCTGGAGCACCCGCAACACGGCTGGAGGCACGTCCTGGAAACCCGCGATCATGCTGATGGCCACGGCCCAGCCGACCGCCGCCGCCACGGCCACCCCCATGGCGATCCGGGTCAGGACCCGGGCCAGGCGTCCGGCCCGCTCCCGCCCGGGCCGCGACAGACGCCACCGCACCACGGCGCCGACCGGCCAGGACAGGACGGCCACCACCAGGACCGTCATCGACAGGGCCAGCACGGGCAGCGCCACCGTGACCGAACGCGGGGGGTCGGCCCGGAGCAGGGTGAACGCCGCGCCGTAGCCGAGAGCGCTGACCCGGTCGTCCTCCACCCGCGCGGTCAGGAGCCGCTGGCCCCCGACCTCACGCCAGACCCAGGGCTGGACCTCCTCGTAGGCGGTGGGCCGTCCGGTCTCGGGACCGGGCACCACGAGGATGGTTCCGTCCGACCGGGCCGTCACCATGGTTCCGCCCAGGGCGTTGACGACCGACATGAAGTTGCTGTGTACCGTCCGGGAGCTGACGTAGGTGCCCGCCACCGTCTCGGCGCGGTCCCGCGACGACTGCTCGGGCACCGGTTCACCGTCGGAGGAAGGGGTCTCCTCCCGCTCCTCGGCGGGGAAGTAGCGGTCGGCGAAGCCGGACGTCACCGCCTCGCGCAGGCGGAGGGAGGAGGTCGCCTCGCGCCCGCCGCTGTTGAGGGTCACGAAGACGCCCGCGCCGTCCTCCGGATAGATCTGCATGTGGGTGTGGAAGAACCGGGTGTCACCCCCGTGGCCGAGGATCCTGTGCCCGTTGCGGTCCTCCTCGAAGAACCCCAGGGCCATCCTGGGCCCCTCGGCCATGTTGCCCAGGGTTTCCTCGTCCAGCGCGGGCTCGTGCATGAGGGCGAGGGTGTCCGGTTCCAGCAGCGCGGGGCCGTCGGTTCCCTCGGTGTTCAGGTGGGCGAGCATGAAGCGGGCCATGTCGGTGGCCGTGGCGGACAGGGCCCCGGCCGGAGCGCCCCCGACGGTCTCGAAGTCCCGGGGTCCGCCGTCGTCGGTCGTGTAGCCCTCGGAGAGGGAGTCCCGCAGATCGTCGGGGAGGGGCTGGCGGACGCTGGAGGAGTCCATCCGGATCGGTGCGAGCACGTTCTCGTCGACGTAGTCCTCGAAGGGGGTCTGACTGACCCGTTCGACGACGTACCCCGCCAACGCGTACCCGTAGTTGGAGTAGGCGGGGACCGTGCCGGGCCGGTAGACCTGCTCCGGCGGATCGTCGGTGACGTGTTCACGCAGGTCCGGGTCGGTGCCCTCGGGCTGGATCATCCCCTCGAACCTCTCCTCGAACCCCGCCGTGTGCGTGAGCAGGTGGCGCAGGGTGACGGCCTCGTCGAAGGAGGTCTCCAGGGTGAAGTCGAGGTACTCGTTGACGTCGGCGTCCAGGTCCAGGTCCCCCGCCTCGACCAGCTGCATCACCGCGGTGGCGGTGAAGGGCTTGGTCACCGACCCCACCCGGAAGAGGGTCCCGTCGGGATCGACGGGCAGCGGAACGATGTCGCCGGCCGCGGTCTCGCCGTACTCGTGACCCACTCCGGTGTCGGAGTAGCCGTAGCCGCGGGAGGTGAGGATCTCACCGTCGTGGACGACGCTCACGGCGGCTCCCGCGATCCCGGCCGTCTCCAGGGAGGCGGGAACGAGCCCGTCGAGCCAGGCGTTGACGTCCTCCTCGGTCAGTTCACCGGCGGCGCCGGGAGCGGGGACCGGGGGCGCGGGGGCGGTGCCGGGCATGGGGGCGGCGCAGCCGCTCACGAACGCGAGGACGGCGCCGACGGCGGCGAGCACCCTGAGGGCCGGTCGACGCGCTCGGTCCGGTGACCTCGGACAGCGACGGGGGATCGCGTCGGTGCTGTTCACCAGTGTTCTCCTGCTTTCTCGGGGGCGCTGGGGGGTCGACCGGTGTCCGTACGCCCACCCGGTGTCGCCGGATCCAACGCCGCGGAACCGGGCGACGGGGGCGTCGGTGACCGACCGACGGCCTGGGGGAGGAAGCCGGGCCCAACCGTAGTGGACGGGTCCGTCCTTCGCGGGAGAAAACCCTTCGCCGATGCCCGAACCGGGGCATAGGGTGCAGGCTATGACCGCCCCCTCCTCCCTCCGCCTCGCGGAGATCACCCCCGACAACGTCGTCACCGCCTGCGGTGTCCGGGTCCGCGAGGACCAGAACCGGTTCGTCGCCCCCGTGGAACGCTCCCTGGCCGAGGCCTACGCCGCCCGGGAGACCGCGTGGCCCCGGCTGATCATGGACGGCGACGAGGCCGTCGGCTTCGTCATGGCCAACTTCGCTCCCGAGGAGCCCGAACCGGACTTCCGGTGCGGTGTCTGGCGCCTCAACATCGCCGAGGGCAGACAGGGGAGGGGATACGGCGGGTTCGCCGTCCGGGCCGTGTGCGAGGAGGCCCGCCGCCGGGGCGAGGACCGCGTCACCGTGCTGTGGGTGCGGGGCGAGGGCGGGTCGGAGGAGTTCTCCCTCCGGCTCGGCTTCCGGGCCACCGGACGGGTGCTGGGCGGCGAGACGGTCGGCGAGCTGCTCCTGGACTGACCCGCGTTCCGCGGGCACGGGTGCCGCGGCCGGGGGCGCGGCGCGCCCCCGGCGGACGTTCCCTCAGTGGCCCCGGTCGATCCACTCCTGGAGGTGCGGGGCCTCGGCGCCGATCGTGGTGGACGGGCCGTGCCCGGTGTTGACCACCGTGTCCTCCGGCAGGGGCAGCAGACGGTCGCGGATGGACTCCACGATCGTCGGGAAGTCCGAGTAGGACCGTCCCGTCGCTCCGGGGCCGCCCTGGAACAGCGTGTCCCCGCTGAACAGCACACCCAGCTCGGGTGCGTACAGGCACACCGCGCCGGGAGCGTGTCCCGGGGTGTGCAGCACGGTCAGCTCGGTTCCGGCGATCTTGACGGTCTGTCCCTGGGACAGTTCGGCGTCGGGCGCCCGGTCGGGGTGGGTCATGTCCCACAGCACCCGGTCGGCCGGATGCAACAGGATGGGCGCCCCCGTGGCCTCGGCGAGCGCCGGGGCGGCGTTGACGTGGTCGTTGTGCCCGTGCGTGCACACCACCGCCACCAGTTCGCGGTCGCCCACCGCGCCGATGATCGCGTTCGCGTCGTGCGCCGCGTCGATCACCAGGACCTGGTCGCGGTCGCCCACCAGCCAGACGTTGTTGTCGACCTCCCACTCCCCGCCGTCCAGGGCGAAGGTTCCCGACGTGGTCAGGTGTTCCACACGCGCGCCGCTCACAGGATCACCACCGAGCGCAGGACGTCGCCGCGTTCCATGCTGGCGAAGGCCTCCTCGACCTCGTCCAGGCCGATCGTCTCGGTGACGAAGCCGTCCAGGTCCAAACGCCCCTGGAGGTACAGGTCGACGAGCATGGGAAAGTCACGCGAGGGCAGGCAGTCCCCGTACCAGGAGGACTTCAGCGCTCCGCCGCGGCCGAACACCTCCAGAAGCGGCAGGTCCAGGCGCATCTCCGGCGTGGGCACGCCCACCAGCACGACGGTGCCCGCCAGGTCGCGGGCGTAGAAGGCCTGCTCGTAGGTCCTGGGCACCCCCACCGCGTCGATGACCACGTCGGCGCCGAAACCCCCGGTCAGGTCGCGGATGGTCTCGACCGGGTCGGTGTAGGAGGCGTTGACGGTGTGGGTGGCGCCGAAACCGCGGGCCCATTCGAGCTTGCGGTCCTGTAGGTCCACGGCGATGATCCGGTTGGCCCCGGCCAGGCGCGCACCGGCGACCGCCGCGCTGCCCACGCCGCCGCAGCCGATGACGGCCACCGCGTCCCCCAGCCCCACACC
>NZ_ANAX01000002.1 GCF_000341065.1 Nocardiopsis halotolerans DSM 44410
TGGCCGGCGGCGACCAGGGTCTTCTCCGCGAACGCGCCGATGCCCAGCGCCGGGGACAGTTCGGTGCCGTCGGTCAGCGTCATCCTCTGGTCGGCGTTGTGCGTGTCGAAGCAGTACTGGTGGCGTCCCCTGCGGCAGGCGCGGCAGTCGCCGCACACCGCGCGCCAGTTGAGGATCACGTGGTCGCCCGCCTCGACGGTGGTCACTCCCTCGCCCACCGATTCCACCACGCCGGCGGCCTCGTGTCCGAGCAGGAAGGGGAACTCGTCGTTGACACCGCCCTCGCGGTAGTGCAGGTCGGTGTGGCACACCCCGCACGCCTGCACCCTGACCACGGCCTCGCCGGGCCCCGGATCGGGCACGACGATCGTGGTGAGTTCCACGGGCGCTCCCTTGGTACGGGAGATCACCCCTTGTACCCGCTGAGACATCTTCGCTCCCCACAGGTGGGCCGGAAACGGCATCGGTGCGTGCCGCTTCCGGCACCATTCCCCACCCGGAACGCACCTATCCCGGAAGGCCGCGTGCGACTCCGCCGTCCCGCCCCCGGGAGTGCCTCAGACGGTGGGAGAGGGCGTCGACGACGGGGAGGCCGTGGGGTTCCGGCTTCGTACCCGCCCTGGACGCGCGGTGGCGTCGGCGCGGCACCCGTCCGCGCCGACGCCACCGGGAGGCGCTAGAGGGACGTGCTCAGGCCCAGGCCCAGACCGCCGTCCACGGGAAGTTCCGCGCCGGAGGTGAAGGTGGCCTCGAACCCGAGGAAGAGCACGGCACGGGCGACCTCGGCGACGGTGCCGTGGCGGCCCATCGGCGTCGCCTCGTCGCCCACCCGCATGAACTCCTCGCGTTGGGCGTCGGTGAGCCCGCCGATCCCCATGGAGGGAGTGTCGGTGAAACCGGGCGCGACCGTGTTGACCCGGACGCCACGCGGCAGCAGCTCCGAGGCCAGCACCCGGCTGAAGCCGAGCACGGCCATCTTGGACCCCGTGTACACGCTCATCCCCGGTGTACCGGTCACGTCCGTCACCGACGTCGTGAACACGATCGCCCCGCCGTCGGCCACCAGCGGCGCCAGCCTCTGCGCGGTGAAGAAGGCCCCCTTGGTGTTGACCGCGAACATGCGGTCGTAGGACTCCTCCGTCACCTGGTCGAACGGCGCGACGTCCGAGGTGCCCGCGTTGACGTGCAGCAGGTCGATCCCGCCCAGCGCCGAACGCACCTCCTCGACCAGAGCGTCGGTCTCGGCCGGGTCCGTCACGTCGGCGCGCACCACGTGTACCCGCGTCCCCCACCGACCGCGCGCCTCCTCCAGGTTCCTCCCGTCGCGCCCGGTCAGCAGGACGTCGGTTCCTCCGTCGAGGAGCGCCTCGACCACGCCCCGCCCGATGCCGTGCGTTCCGCCGACCACCACGGCCCGCTTGCCCTCGTAACGACTCATCGTTCCCACCTCGTCCTCCGTCGGAGGGGACGGCCCCGTGCCGTCCCCCGCGCCATCACGATGGCGGCCACCGCCACGGGTTCCCCACGGGACGGCTACGGTGACCGTGTGCGTTTCGGAGTGCTGGGCCCGTTGGCCGCGTGGACCGACGGCGGCGAGCCGGTCCACGTCCGCGACACCAAGGTCCGCGCCCTGCTGGCGTCCCTGCTGCTGGCACGGGGACGGCTGGTGCCCGCCGACCGCCTCGTACGCGACCTGTGGGGCGACACCCCGCCCTCCCGGCCCACCGCGGTCCTCCAGGCCCGGATCTCCCAACTGCGCGGCACCCTGGAACGCGCCGAACCCGGAGCCCGCGCCCTGGTTCGCCACCGTGCGCCCGGTTACCTGCTGGCGGCCGACGACGTCGACGCCGCCCGCTTCGAGGACCTCCTGCGCGGGTCCGCGCGAGCCGCGGACCCGCGCGAACGCGCGGACCTGCTCACCCGGGCCCTGGACCTGTGGCGCGGCCCCGCACTGGCCGAGTTCGCCGACACCGAACCGGCCCTGTCGGCGACGGCCCGCTGGGAGGAACTGCGGGTGACCGCCCTGGAGGACCGGGCCGAAGCCCGCCTGGAACTGGGCGAACACGCCTCGCTCGCCGCCGAGTTGGCGGACGCGGCCGACCGTCACCCCTACCGCGAGCGCCTGCACGCCGCCCGCGTCCGCGCCCTCTACGGGGCGGGCCGCCAGGGGGAGGCACTGGCCGCCTACGAACAGCTGCGTTCCCGTCTGGCCGACGAGATGGGGATCGACCCGGGACCCGCGCTGGTGGCCCTGCACCGGGCCGTCCTGGCCCAGGACCCCGGACTGGACCCCGCGCGGCGCCCCGCGTCCCGGGGCGGCGCCCTGACCCCTCCTGAGACGGGTCCCCGGGACCCCGCGACGGCACCTCCCGCCCCCGGAAGAGCCCCGACCGCGCACCTGCCCGCACCGGTCGGCGACCTGGTCGGGCGGGAGACACACCTGCGAGCGGTGACCTCCCTGCTGAACACCCAGCGGCTGGTCACCCTCACCGGTCCCGGCGGGGTCGGCAAGACCCGTCTGGCCCTGGCCGCGGCCCGCGACCTCGCCCCCGACACCGCCCGGTTCGTGGAACTCTCGGGGATCCTCCCCGGAGGCGACCCCGTCACCGCCCTAGCCTCCGCCCTCGGAGCCCGCGACGACTCCGCTCCCGGTTCCGCTCCGCACGAGCGGATCGCCGAACTCCTGCGAGGCCGACACGCCCTGCTCGTGCTCGACAACTGCGAACACGTCGTCGCCCCCGCGGCGGACACGGTCGCCCGCCTCCTGCGGGCCGTGCCCGACCTGCGCGTCCTGGCCACCAGCCAGGCGCCCCTGGACGTGACCGGCGAGCACCTGTACGCGGTACCGCCGCTGGACCTGCCCGCACTCGGTACCGGCGACCCGGAGACCCTGGCACTGTCCGGGGCGGTGCGGCTCTTCACCGCACGCGCCCGGGCGGTCTCGGCCTCCTTCCGGCTCACCCCCGACACCGCCCCCGCCGTCGCCGCGGTCTGCCGGCGTCTGGACGGTATCCCCCTCGCCCTCGAACTGGCCGCCATCCGGCTGCGCCACATGGGCGTCGCCGACCTGGCCGCACGCCTGGACGACCGCTTCGCCCTGCTCGACGTCGGCCGCCGCGACGCGCCCACGCGCCAGCGAACCCTGCGGGCGATGGTCGACTGGAGCTGGGAACCCCTCTCCCCGCCCGAACGCGCCGTGCTCGGCCGCCTGGCGGTACACGCGGACGGCTGCGACCTGGCCACCGCCGAGGCGGTGTGCTCCGACCCCGACACCGTTCCCGCCGGGAAGGTCCTGGGACTGGTCGCAGCGCTCGTGGACCGGTCCCTGGTCGTGGCCGCCGACCACCCCTCCGGAACCCGCTACCGGCTGCTGGAGTCGGTGGCCGCCTACGCGCTCGAACGGCTGGAGGAGGCCGGGGACACCTCCCGGGTCCGTGCCCGGCACGCCGCCCACTTCGCCGACCTGGCCGAACACGCCGACGAACGGATCCGCGGCGGCGACCAGGGCCGCTGGCTCGCCCTCCTGGACCGCGAGTCGGCGAACCTGTGCGCGGCCCTGGCCTTCGCCCGGGAGCAGGGGCGGGCCGGTCTGGCGCTGCGCCTGGCCGAGGCCATGGTCTGGCACCGGTACCTGCGCGGGCGCTCCGGCGAGGCGCGCGCCGCCCTCGACGACGCCCTGTCCCTGCCCGGTGCGCCACCCGGGGCACGGGCACGGGCGCGGGTGTGGCGGGCCGCCCTGGCGGTGCCCGCCACCGAGGACGACCGGGAACGGCGCGCGACCGTCCACGAGGACCTGGCGGGTGTGGACGACCCGGTCGCGCACGCCCGACTGACCTGGTTCAACGAGTACGCGCGGTGGGGCCTCGGCGATCCGGCCCGCGCGACGGCCCTGGTGGAACGGGCCCACGACGCCTCCCGGATCGCGGGTGACGTCTGGGGCACGGAGGTCGCGCGGACCACCCTGGCCCAGGCGGCGTTCGCCCGGGGCGACCTCGCCGACGCCCGCTCCCTGGCCGAGGAGGGAGAGCGTGTCCTGCGCGGACTCGGTGACCGGTGGGGGATCCTCCAGGCCTCCGACATCCTGGCGCAGGACGCGGAGGCGCTCGGTGACCTGGCCGAGGCCGCCCGGCGCCACGGGGAGGGCCTGCGAAGCGCCGAGGAACTGGGGCTGTGGAGCACGGTCTCCCTCAAGCTCTCCGGGATGGGCCGGGTGGCCCTGCTCGACGGTGACCTGGACCGGGCCGACGCGCTGCACACCCGGGCGCTGGAGGTCGCCGAGGAGCACGCGGACGCGGTGGGCGAGCAGTTCGCCGACGCCGGGATCGCCCTGGCCGCCCGGCGCCGGGGCGACCTGGAGCGGGCGGAGCGGTCACTGCTGCGTCGCCTGGAGTGGAACCGGCGCGCGGACGGCCGGACCGGCACGGCGTTCATCCTCACCCAGTTGGGGTTCGTCGCGGAGCAGCGGGGTGAGGCGGACACGGCACGGGAGCTGCACGGGAGGGCCCAGGCGGAGGCCGAGCGCGCCGGGGATCCCCGTGCGGTCGCTCTGGCGCTGGAGGGGCGGGCGGGGGCGTACGCGCTGGCCGGTGAACGCGACCGCGCGCTGGAACTGCTGGGACGGGCCGCCGACCTGCGGACGCGGGCCGGCGCGCCGCTGGTCGGGGCCGAACGCTGGGACGTGGACCGGATTCTGGGAAGGCTGGGCCGCGCCGTGAGTGACGCTGGGCGGGGAAGCGTCCTCACGGGCGGCGGCAGCGGTCGTGACGGGTACTAACGGGTGAAGTCGTCCGGGCCCCTGGCGGGACCGTGGTGGAACACGCGGTCCGGCTCGTCGTCGGGCACGGGCGGGTAGCTGGGGCCGCCGTCGGCTGGCTCCCGGCGTGCGGCGAGTTCCACGACCGTTGGCGCCATCGCCTCGGCGACGGCCTCGCGCAGTTCCGGGAGCATCCCGTACAGCACGTCACCGGGGCACGCGGTCGCGTTGAAGTCGCGGTGGCCCAGGATCCTGCTGTACGGATCGAGCCCGTAGGCGCCGCACAGCCAGGCCAGGGTCGCCACCAGCGCGTCGGTCAGGGCCGTGGTGGGTCCCTGCGACATGTAGAGGCCCTCGTTCTCGATACCGATGCAGGTGCTGTTGTGGTTGGCCACGTGGGCGCCCATGACGTGGCGGCCCCCGCGGATGGCGGCGAAGCTGCGGTCGCGGCCCTCCATGATGTGGCCGCCGCGGCTGATGGTGAGCTGCTGTCCGGTGTCGAGCCACCCGTTGGTGTCCATGTGGTAGCTCTGGATCGCTCTGGACAGGGTGTAGGCGTGGCCGAGCGAGTAGTCGGTGCTGTTCTCCGTCGCGGTGTGGTGGATCAGGATGTAGCGGGGTGGAGCGTCCATGACCTGGATTCGTCCCGCGGGCGGACGTGCGCTCCAGTCGGCGCGGCTGTGCAGGGTCGGTTCCGCCACCTTGGCGGAGGCGTGCGCGGGGCCGCCCATGGTGAACGCCCCGCCGAGGACCGCGGCGCCGGAGGCCACGGCCGCCCCGTGCAGGACGGTGCGTCTGTTCGGACCCGCCCGGTGGATGTTGGTCATGGTGATCCTTCCTGGCTCGTGTGGTGACTTGCCAGTCCGTGCGGAACGCGGACCGCCCGCGGTGCGCGCAAGGGCGACGTCGTGCGTTCTCCGGCCGGAAGCGGCCGGAGGTGTCAACCCCGACCCATGAGCGGACACGGGTTGGTGCGTACAAGGCAGCGGAGAAACGATAGAAGAGGAATGTGCGTTTTCCGCAGTTCCATCCCCGCCTTTTGGCGCCCCTTTTCCGATGTCCTCGACGAGTCTTTTCCGAACCGCCGTGGGGGGAGGACGAAAAAGGGGCCGCGGCCCCCGGCCGCGGCCCCACCGGGACTGCGCGTTCCGTCTAACGCGTGTCGGAATTGTGCGGCACGACCATGGAGAGCACCCCGGGCAGGCCCGCCCAGTCACTGGTGACCGTGGTCGCGCCCGCCTCCGCGAGCTCGGTGACGCGGGCGGCGGCCTCCTCCTCGGAGGGGGTGCGCGAGTCGATCGGCGGGGACACGGCGTGGGCGTCGGTCATCACCAGGAGGTAGTCGTTCTCGCCGTACCACGAGGTGTCGATGCCCCCGGTGTAGGCGGGGGCGCCTCCGTCGAAGACCACGAACCACGGGCGCAGGTCCTCCGGGTAGCGCTCGCGCGGGTCACCGCTCCGGGCGCCCAGCACGGCCGGGAACGCGGCCGCCTCGTCCAGGGACCCCTCCGCGGCCAGGTCGCGCAGGTGCGTCGCGTACTCCTCGTCGGTCCACAGGTCGTCGAAGGGATTGCCCTGTTCGAAGGTTCCCGGGGTCAGGTAGACGATGACCTTTCCGGCCAGGGCGTCTCGGGAGGGGGATGCTGTGCCGGAGGCATCCGTTGAGGGTGCCCCACCCTCCGCGAAGCGGCTTCCGGGCGGTGGAGGGAGACGGGAGGGCCACCCGTCGGCGCGCACGGCCTCGTCCAGGGTGGCGTGGTCGCCCAGCAGGTCGCCGGGGCGCAACAGCGCGTCGCCGAGGATCGCGCCGGTGAGTCCGTCGAACTCGGCGGGGCCCAGGCCCGACACGGCGTGGAATCCCTTCTTCAGCTCCACCTTGAGCAGCAGCGGCCGGTGCCCGGGGTTGGCCTCGTGCCAGGTGCGCACGTCGCGCAGGCAGTCGGCGAGATCGCCGTCACCTCCCTGGCGCAGTCCGTCGGGGGCGGAGGCCCCGGCACAGTTGTTGTTCTGGCCGACCAGGTCGTGGTTGACACGCCAGGAGCCGAACCACTCGTCGGTCCACACGTCCAGTTCCAGGAGTCCGGCACCCGAGTCCAGGGCGTCGGCGAAGTAGGGGAAGGTACCCGTCTCGTAGGCGTTGTGCACACCCACGGACGTGGTCTGGGAGAGGGTCGGCCCGGCGGCCGAGGCGGGGGAGGGGAGGGCGGTCAGGGCGAGGACGAGCGCGCCGCAGGTGAGTGCGGCCGTGCGGGCGGGGGGCATGGGGGTCCTTCCGCGCAGGGGATCACTGGCTGCCGTCAACCCAACACAGGTGACCGCCCGCACGCGAAGGGCGCTGTCCCGGAACATGGCGCGGGGCCCAACGGGACGTGAAGTTCCGTCGGGCCCCGCGCGGGGTTCCGGTCAGGCCACGGGCTCGGGAGTCCGGCCCTCGTCCCGGTTCCGGGGGGTCATGCGCCCGCTGCGGTGCAGCCACCAGTCCGCGGCCAGGGTGCCCAGGGGAGGCACGGACGCGGCCAGCGCGACGAGGGTCGGCCACGGGCGCCAGCGCAGGTGGAACGCGGTCACCAGGGTGACGGCCACGTAGGCCATGAAGGCGCCGCCGTGCAGGGGGCCGAAGAGGTGCACGCCCGCCTCGCTGCCGCTGCCCAGGTACTTGACGTACATACCGCCCAGGAGGCCGATCCAGGTCAGGGCCTCGATGACCGCCACCACACGGAAGACGGTCGCTGTGACGCGGGGACTGATGCTCACGGTGTTCCTCGGACTCGCTCTGGCTGGACACGGCGGCTCCGGACCGGGCCCGGAACGCTCCCAGGCTAGGACACGGTTTCGGGTGTTCCGCTCCGGGGCGGGTGGTGTCGAAGCGCACGTCCGGAACGCCTCGCGTGCCGGTGCGCACACCCCCGGGCGCGGGCACGCGGGCCTTTCCGCCGCGTGCCCGCACCGCGCGACCGCTAGCCCAGGGCCTCCACGACGACCTCGGCCGCCTCGGCGACCAGTGCGTTGTCGTACTCGGCGTTCTCCTCGTCACGGCTGGACATGACCGCCAGGACGATGGGCTCGCCCTCCGGGGGCCACAGGACGGCGATGTCGTTGCGCGTGCCGTACCCGGCGGCCCCCGTCTTGTCACCGACCTCCCAGCCCTCGGGGACGCCGGCGCGGACGAGTTCGTCACCGGTCGTGTTGTTGACGAGCATGTCGGTGAGCACGGAACGCTTCTCCTCGGGCAGCACGTCCCCGAGCGTGAACTCCCGCAGGCTCTCGGCCATGGCGTGCGGCGTGCTCGTGTCCCGGTCGTCCCCGGGCGCCCAGTCGTTCAGCCCCGGTTCCACGCGGTTGGCCTCGATCACGTCGTCGCCCATGGCCTCCATCGCGTCGTCGAAGGCCTCCGGGCCGCCGAGTTCCTCGAACAGCAGGTTGGCCGCGGTGTTGTCGCTGTAGCGGACGGCGGCGTCGGTGACCTCCATCAGGGTCATCCCGGTGTCCACGTGCTGTTCGGTGATCGGCGCGTACTCAAGCAGGTCGTCCTCGGTGAAGGTGACGACCTCCTCCATCTCCTCGGGCGTGTTCTGGTCGAGTACCAGCGCCGCCGTGAAGGCCTTGTGCGTGGAGGCGTAGGCGAACCGCTCGTCGGAGCGGTGCGCGACCTCCTCCCCCGTGCCGGTGTCCACCGCGTAGACGCCCAGCCGCGCGTCGAACTCCTCCTCCAGCCGCTCGAACTCCGCGGCGAACTCGGCGGAGAGGTCGGCGGAGGCACCTGAGGCGCCCGAGGCCGCCGACTGCTCCGCGGCCGGGGCCGCCTCGGAGCCGGACGCCCCGCAGGCGGTGACGGGGACGAGGGCGAGCGCGGCCAGAGCCGCGACTCCGGTACGCCGTGTGGGTGAAAGCAACATGTCTTCGCACTTCCTGTCCTGGGTGGGCGCGTGGAGCAGCCGTAGCGGACCGCTCGGTTCGCGGCGGGGGACCGCTCCGAAACACCGGCACCACGCGCGCCGCCACCCCGGTCGGGTGGCCTCGCACCACAGTCTGACCAGCGTCAATGATGCTGTCCAAGACAGAAACGGCTGGTTCCATGTGAAAACTGCATAGCCTGAGGTCATGGATCTCGTTGGCGCCTGCAAGGCGTTCGTGAACGTGGGCGAGAGGGGCAGTTTCACCCTCGGGGCCGCAGCCGCGCGCATACCCCAGCCGGTCGCCAGCAGGCGCATCGCCGCCCTGGAGAGGCACCTGGGCGCGCGCCTGTTCGACCGCTCCGCCCGCCGGGCGACCCTCACCCAGTTCGGCCGCGACATGCTGCCCTCGGCCAGACGCCTGGTCCAGCTGGCCGAGGAGATGGAACACGACGCCGAGCGGGCGGTGCTGCGGCCCCTGCGCCTGGCGGTCCCCGACGTCTGCGCCACGCGCGACCTCGCCCTCCTGGGCGCCGAGGCCCGTGAGGAGGGCATCCACCTGGAGTTCCGTTCCGCCGCGCCCGCCTCGCGGGCCGAACTCCTGGGTTCCCGGGAGGTCCGTGCCGCCCTGGCGAGCGTGCCGCCGGGCGAGGCCGCCTGGTCGGTCCCGCTGGGTCTGGCGGGTGCGGGTGAGGCACGGGTCAGGGTCGTCCACCTGGAGACCCTGCGCCTGTCCCGTGACCGGCTCCCCTCGCGGGGCCGCCGCGTCTGGCTCCAGCCCGAGGACGACGTCCCCCACGTGCGCGATCCCCTGACCCGGATGCGCGACGCCGTGGGACTGCGGCCCGCACAGGTCACCGTCACCGCCTCCCTGGCCTCCGCCGCCGCCGAGGTCCTGGGCTCGGACGACCTCCTGCTGTGCTCGCTGCGGCAGGCCGGGGAACTGGGGCTGCACTGGCGTCCGACGGGCGGGATCGACCTCGCCCGCGGCTACGATGTGGCCGCCGACACCGGGGACGAGGCCGAGCGCCTGCGCACGCTCCTGGGAGGGGCGATCGCCCGCTGCCTGGGAGCGGAGGAGGAGAGGGGGAGACCCGCGTGAGCACCACGGCCCTGGTCCGCGACCTGGGACGCGAACTCGACGAGGGAGGACTACGTGGCTCGTTCCTCGTCCGGGACCTGGACAGCGGTGAGGAACTGGGCATCGAACCGGACCTGGAGTTCTCGACCGCCTCGCTCGTCAAGGTCCCGCTCGCCATCGCCACGCTCGAACGGATCCGTGCGGGGCGGATCGACGGCGCCGAACAGATCCTCGTGCGGCCGGGCAGGGGAGAGGCACCGGTCACCGGGCTGAGCCGGTTCCGCCACCCGGCCCGGATCAGCGTCGAGGACCTGCTCTACCTCAGCGTGTGCCTGAGCGACAACACGGCCACCGACGCCCTCTTCGCACTCACCCCGCCCGAACGGGTCGCCGCGTCGTTGCGCGCGGGCGGGCTGCGGGGGATCACCGTCCGGAACACGATGCGCTACCTCGATGACACCCCGGCCGACCGGCTCGGCCCCGACGGGGTGCACCTCGCGCACTCACTGGCCATCAGTGGGAGCACGGCGGGACGGGGACACCACATCGAGCAGCTCGACGTCACCCGGGCCAGTTCCGGCTCCGCGCGAGCGTTCGCCGACCTCCTCGAAGCGCTGTGGCGCCCCTCCGCCATCGACACCGGCGTGGCCGCCCGGGTGCGCGAGCTGATGGGCGCCAACCTCCTGCGCCACCGGCTGGCACCCGACTTCACCTCCGACGTCTCCCGGTGGTCCTCCAAGACCGGGACCCTGATCAACCTGCGCCACGAGGTCGGGGTGGTCGAGCACGCCGACGGCCAGGCCTTCGCCGTCGCGGTGCTGACCGAGTCGCGCGTGCCCGCCCACCACCAGCCGGGGGCCGAGGCGCTCATGGCCCGGGTGGCGCGGGCCCTGCACGACCACCTGCGCGCGCGGTAGCCGCGGGATGCCCCGGCCTCCGGGAGACCCCGAACGGCCTCAGCCGCGGGGCGTGAGCCCGAGCGCGGGGGCGAGCCGGGCCAGTACCGCCAGGAGGTCGCCGTCATCGGCCAGCGGCTGGACGGCGACGTGGTCCGCGCCCGCGTCCAGGTGCGCGCGCAGCTCCGCCGCCGCCGACTCCGGTTCGCCCTGCGCGACCATGGCGTCCACGAGCGCGTCACTGCCCCCGTCAACGAAGTCCTCGTCGGAGAAGCCGAGGCGCCGGAAGTTGGCGAGGTAGTTGGTCAGACGGTTGTCGACGTAGACGCTCAGCCCCTCCCGGGCGGTCCGCCGGGTCCGCGCGCGGTCGTCGCCCAGCGCCACCTTGTGCTCGGGCGCCAGGAGCGGACGGTCGCCGAGCGCCTTGCGCGCGCCGCGCGTGAACTCGGGACTGACCAGGTACGGGTGGGCGCCAGCGGCGCGTTCGGCGGACAACCGGAGCATGCGCGGTCCCAGGGCGGCGGTCACCCGCCGGTCCTCGGGCACACCGCCCGCGTCCAGGGCGTCCAGGTACTCCACCACCGCATGGAAGGGCTTGGCCGCCTCGGGGCCGTTCGCCTCGCGGTGCCCCGCGCCGATGCCGAGCAGGAACCGGCCCGGGTTCTCGGACTCGATCCGCCGGAAGGACGCGGCCACCGTCTCCGCGTCGGCGCTCCAGATGTTGACGATGCCGGTCGCGACCGCGAGCCGCGACGTCGCCGCCAGCGCCGTGGACGCCAGGTCCAGGTCGGCGTCGGGGGAACCGCCGATCCACACGGCGCCGTAGCCCAGGCGTTCGATCTCGGCGGCCGTCTCGGCGGTGAGGTCGGTCCTCTTCACCCACACCCCGTAGGTCCCCAGATCGACGGAGGTAGCGCTCAGACTCATGGCGTTCCCTGCTTTCCTGGTCGTGGCTTCGAGCCGGTCGTTCGCGAGTCCGACGGAGCCCGGGGCCTGGGCGTGGCCGCCCCTTCCTGACGGTGGTGTCGGCGGAACCGCCGTCCCCCGTGGCCCGCTGATCGGACACGGGTGCTCTCCTACCCAGCGCGCGTGCGGTGCACCGGTACCCCGTCCCCGGGTTCGTCGGGCACGGGTCCTCGGCCCTGCCTCCACAGCAGGACGTGCGGCACTACAGCGGGTGCAGGTGGGCCGCGGCGCCCGCGCGCACGGCCTCGGAGACCCGGTCCAGGACGGGGGAGCGCAGGTTCCACCGCTGCCAGTACAGGCGCACGTCCACGGGGTGGTCCGGGGCCAGGGCCACGAGCTGGCCCGAGGCGATCCGCGCCGAGCACTGCGGTTCGGGGACCACACCCCACCCGAACCCGAGCAGCACGGCCCGGGCGAAGTCCTCCGACGCCGGGATGTGGTGCCGGGGGCCGGACGGCTCGCGTCCGGTGAACTCGCGCAGGAACCGGTCCTGGAGGTCGTCCCTGCGGTCGAAGTTGACCACCGGGGCGCAGGGGAGCAGCGCGGGGTCCGTCCGGCCGCCGAGGTACTCCCGGTCGAAACCCGGACTGCACACCGCGCGGTAGCGGATCGAGCCCAGCCCCACCACGGTGCACCCCTGGACGGCCTCGGGGGTGGAGGTCACCGCGGCCATCACCGTTCCCGAGCGCAGCAGGGAGGTGGTGTGCTCCTCGTCCTCGCGGTGGATCTCGAACACCGCGCCCAGGTCGGCGGGCAGGTCCGCCAGCGCCTCCAGGAACCACGTGGCCAGGCTGTCGGCGTTGACGGCCAGCGGCACCGACACCCGGCCCCGGTCCTGCTCGCCCAGCCGGAGCTCGGCGGCGGCGTCCTCGTCCAGCAGCAGCACCTGGCGGGCGTAGCGCAGCACCACGTCCCCGGCGGCGGTGGTGCGCACGGGGTTGGTGCGCTGCACGAGGACCTTGCCCGCGGTCTGCTCCATCGTCCGGACCCGCTGGGACACAGCCGAGGCCGTCACGTGCAGCCGCCGTGCGGCGGCCTCGAAGGTGCCCTCGTCCACCAGGGTCGTCAGGGTGCGCAGATGGTCGAACTGGAACGGCATGTTAAGCCTCTCTCAGGGATCCTAAGAAAGTTTAGCTTTACTGCACATGGTGCGCGGACCTAGCGTGCCAACGGTGAACGCGACACTTCTTCCCGCCCTGCTCGGCTTCGGCACCGGCCTGGCACTCATCGTGGCCATCGGCGCCCAGAACGCCCACGTCCTGCGGATCGGCATCGAGGGCCGTCCAAGCACCGTCCTGCCGGTGGTGCTGGTGTGCTCCCTGTCCGACGCCGTGCTCATCACGGCCGGTGTCCTGGGCATCGGCGCCCTCGTCGAGGCCGCTCCCCTCGCCGTCGTCGTGGTACGCCTCCTGGGCGCCGCCTTCCTCATCGTCTACGGGGTGCTCGCGGTACGGCGCGTCCTGCGTCCCGGCTCGCTCGTGGTCGGTGGCGCGCGCACGGACGGCCGGAGGGCGGCCGTGGTGACGGCGCTGGTGCTCACCTGGCTCAACCCGCACGTGTACCTGGACACGGTGGTCTTCCTGGGATCGGTCGCCAACCAACAGGAGGGCGTCGCGCGCTGGTGGTGGGCTGCGGGCGCGGTCACGGGCAGCTTCACGTGGTTCTTCGGCCTGGGCTTCGGCGCGCGGCTGCTGCGCCCCCTCTTCGCCAGACCGGGCGCCTGGCGGGTCCTGGACGCGCTCATCGCCGCCGTCATGCTCACCCTGGGCGTGCGCATGGCCCTCGGCGCCTGACGGCCCGTCTCCGCCCGACACCGGGCCTCCTCCCTCCTGCCCACCCGGACGCCGGGCGGCTCTTCCCACGCTGGTCCCGGGGAGGGCCGCCCGGCACGTTCACGGGCCACGTCGCTCCGAGACGACGGTCTCCGCGTGGCGGGCCCCACGTCCGGGGGCCTCCCAGCGGCGTCCGGGCCTCCTTCCGAGGGGCTGTTCATGCCCTGTTTATAAAACGTTTCAAGCACAGAAGCCCCAGGTAGTCAGGGGTCTCCGTGGGGGAACCTTGACATGTGAGAAGAGCTGGGGGTAGTTTCAGCGAAACCTGAGTGAAACGATTCAATGGACCTCCTCGCCGGTCGGACCGGCAGGTGTGCCCTCCCCGAACGGAGCCTCACCCGTGGCAGCACTCCCCGAACGCGGCGCGGACGCCCTGGCCGTCCTGCGACGCCAGCACATCGAACTCCCCTCCTGGGCCTTCGGGAACTCCGGCACCCGGTTCAAGGTGTTCGCACAGCCCGGCGTCCCCCGCGACCCCTGGGAGAAGGTCGCCGACTCCGCCGAGGTGCACCGTCTCACCGGAGTCGCCCCCACGGTCGCCCTGCACATCCCCTGGGACCGGGTCGACGACTACGCCGCCCTGGCCGCCCACGCCCGTGACCTGGGCATCGGCATCGGCACCATCAACGCCAACGTCTTCCAGGACGACGACTACAAACTCGGCAGCGTCACCAACCCCGACCCGGCCGTACGCCGCAAGGCGGTCGACCACCTGCTGGAGTGCGTGGACGTCATGGACGCCACCGGTTCGCGCGACCTCAAGCTGTGGTTCGCCGACGGCACCAACTACCCCGGCCAGGACGACCTGCGCGCCCGCCAGGACCGCCTCGCCGAGGCCCTCTCCCGCGTCTACGACCGGCTCGGCCCCGACCAGCGCCTCCAACTGGAGTACAAGCTCTTCGAGCCCGCCTTCTACGCCACCGACGTCCCCGACTGGGGCACCGCCTACGCCCACTGCCTGGAGCTGGGCGAGAAGGCCGTGGTCTGCGTCGACACCGGCCACCACGCCGCGCACACCAACATCGAGTTCATCGTCGCGTTCCTGCTGCGCGCCGGGAAGCTCGGCGCCTTCGACTTCAACTCGCGCTTCTACGCCGACGACGACCTCATGGTCGGCGCCGCCGACCCCTTCCAGCTCTTCCGCATCATGTACGAGGTCGTACGCGGCGGCGGGCTGGACACCGACACCGAGGTCGCCTTCATGCTCGACCAGTGCCACAACATCGAGCCCAAGATCGCCGGGCAGATCCGCTCGGTCATGAACGTGCAGGAGGCCACCGCCAAGGCCCTGCTCGTGGACACCGACGCGCTCGCCACCGCCCAGCGCGAGGGTGACGTCCTGGCCGCCAACGCCGCCCTGATGGACGCCTACAACACCGACGTGCGTCCCATGCTCGCCGACCTGCGCGCGGAGCAGGGCCTGGACCCCGACCCCATGGCCGCGCACGCCCGCTCCGGCTACGTCGCGCGCGTCGCCGAGGAGCGCAGGGGCGGCACCCAGGCCGGGTGGGGCGCGTGAAGCGGCCCGACGAGCCCGGACCGCCGGACGCCGGGACCGCCGACCGCCCGGAGGCCGGAACCGGAGCGGCGGAGGCGTCCGCGACGAACGCGGGCACCGGGCCGCCCACACCAGCCACCCCACAGCACCGCAGCACCGAACAGGGAGACACCATGTCCGACTCCGTCGTCGAACAGCTCCTCGCGCGCAGCAACACCCTCGGCGCGGACCCCCGCAACACCAACTTCGCCGGGGGCAACACCTCCGCCGCGGGCACCCGCACCGACCCCGTCACCGGCCAGCCCGTGGACCTGCTGTGGGTCAAGGGCTCCGGCGGAGACCTGGGCACCCTCACCGAGGACGGCCTGGCCGTGCTGCGCCTGGACCGCCTGCGCGCCCTCGTGGACGTCTACCCCGGCGAGGAGCGCGAGGACGAGATGGTCGCCGCCTTCGACCACTGCCTGTTCGGCAAGGGCGGCGCCGCACCCTCCATCGACACCGCCATGCACGGCCTGGTCCGCGCCGCGCACGTGGACCACCTGCACCCCGACTCCGGCATCGCCCTGGCCACCGCCGCCGACGGCGAGCGCCTGACCCGCGAATGCTTCGGCGACCGCGTGGTGTGGGTGCCCTGGCGCCGACCCGGCTTCCAACTCGGCCTGGACATCGCCCGCATCGCCGAGGAGAACCCCGACGCCATCGGCGCCGTCCTGGGCGGCCACGGCATCACCGCCTGGGCCGAGACCAGCGAGCAGTGCCAGGCCAACTCCCTGGAGATCATCCGCACCGCCGAACGCTTCCTGGCCGAGAACGGCCGCCCCGACCCCTTCGGAACCGCCCTGGACGGCTACGGCGCCCTGCCCGAGGCCCAGCGACGCGAGCGCGCCGCCGCCCTGGCCCCCGTCATCCGCGGGCTGGCCTCCACCGACCACCCGCAGGTCGGCCGCTTCACCGACAGCGACGTGGTCCTGGACTTCCTGGCCGGGTCCGAGCACCCCCGCCTGGCCGCACTCGGCACCTCCTGCCCCGACCACTTCCTGCGCACCAAGGTCCGCCCCATGGTGCTCGACCTGCCCGCCGACGCGCCCCTGGAACAGGCCGTCACCCGGCTGCGCGAACTGCACGAGCAGTACCGGGACGAGTACCGCGCCTACTACGAGCGCCACGCCGACGCCGACAGCCCCGCCATGCGCGGCGCCGACCCGGCGATCGTGCTGGTCCCCGGCGTGGGCATGTTCTCCTTCGGCAAGGACGCCAAGACCGCGCGCGTGGCGGGCGAGTTCTACGTCAACGCCATCAACGTCATGCGCGGCGCCGAGTCCGTCTCCACCTACCGGCCCATCGAGGAGTCGGAGAAGTTCCGCATCGAGTACTGGGCACTGGAGGAGGCCAAGCTCGCCCGCATGCCCAAGCCCAAGCCGCTCGCCGCCCGGGTCGCCCTGGTCACGGGCGCCGCCAGCGGTATCGGCAAGGCCGTCGCCACCCGTCTGGCCGCCGAGGGCGCGTGCGTGGTCGTGGCCGACCTGGACGCCGACAAGGCGGCCGAGGCCGCCGCCGAACTGGGCAGCGCGGACGTGGCCGTGGGCGTGGCCTGCGACGTCAGCGACGCCGACGCGGTCGCCCGCGCCTTCGGCGAGGGCGCCCTGGCCTTCGGCGGGGTGGACCTGGTGGTCAACAACGCCGGACTGTCCATCTCCAAGCCGCTGCTGGAGACCACCGAACGCGACTGGGACCTCCAGCACGACGTCATGGCCAAGGGGTCCTTCCTGGTCTCGCGCGAGGCGGCCCGCGTGATGACCGCCCAGGGCATGGGCGGCGACATCGTCTACATCGCCTCCAAGAACGCCGTGTTCGCCGGGCCCAACAACGTCGCCTACTCCGCCGTCAAGGCCGACCAGGCCCACCAGGTGCGGCTGCTGGCCGCCGAACTGGGCGGTGAGGGCATCCGGGTCAACGGCGTCAACCCCGACGGGGTGGTGCGCGGCTCGGGGATCTTCGCCGGGGGCTGGGGAGCCCAGCGCGCCAAGGTCTACGGGGTCAGGGAGGAGGACCTGGGCGCGTTCTACGCCCAGCGCACCATCCTGGGCCGCGAGGTGCTGCCCGAGCACGTCGCCAACGCGGTGTTCGTGCTGACGGCCGGGGAGCTGTCACACACCACCGGCCTGCACGTCCCCGTGGACAGCGGCGTCGCCGCCGCGTTCCTGCGATGAGCGCCGCCGACGCCTCCGGGAGCACGCGGGTCCACGCGGCCGTCGACCTGGGCGCCTCCAGCGGACGGGTCATCGCCGGGAGGGTCGAGGACGGTCGGCTGCGCACCGAGGAGGTCGCCCGCTTCCCCAACGGGCCGGTCACCGTGCCGGCCGACGGCCGCGCCACCCTGCACTGGGACGTGCTGGCGCTGTACGCGGGCGTGGTCGAAGGGCTGCGCCGGGCCGCCGGACCCCACGGGCTGGCCTCGGTCGGCGTGGACTCCTGGGCGGTGGACTACGGGCTGCTGGACGCCGACGGCGCCCTGCTCGGCAACCCCGTGCACTACCGCGACGCCCGCACCGAGGGGGCGCCCGGGCGGGTGTTCGCGCACCTGCCCGCCGAGGAGCTGTACGCGGTCAACGGCCTCCAGGTGCAGCCGTTCAACACCGTGTTCCAGCTCGCCGCCGCGTCCGGCGGCGCCCAGCTCGCGGCCGCCCGCGACCTGCTGCTGGTGCCCGACCTGCTCGGGTACTGGCTGACGGGGGAGCGGGTGGCGGAGCTGACCAACGCCTCCACCACCGGGCTGGTGGACGTACGCGAACGCCGCTGGGCCGACGCGTGCCTGGACCTGCTGCGGGAGCGCTTCGGCGTTCCGGCACGGGACCTGCTGCCCGGACTGGTCGAACCCGGAACCGTCGTCGGCGCCGTCCGGGACGGGGGAGCGGCGGGAACGCCGCTGGTGGCGGTGGGCTCGCACGACACCGCCTCGGCCGTGGTGGCCGTGCCCGCCGACACGCGCCGCTTCGCCTACGTCTCCTCGGGGACGTGGTCGCTGGTGGGCGTGGAGCTGGACGCCCCGGTCCGGAGCGAGGCGAGCCGGTCGGCCAACTTCACCAACGAGCTGGGCGTGGACGGGACGGTGCGCTACCTGCGCAACGTCACCGGGCTGTGGCTGCTCCAGGAGTCGCTGCGGGTCTGGCGTGAGCGCGGGCGCGAGGTGGACCTGGCCGCACTGCTGGAGGACACCGCGCGACTGCCCGCGCTGGGGTGCGTCGTGGACGTGGACGATCCCCGGTTCTCCCCGCCGGGGGACATGCCCGCACGGATCGCCGCGTTCGCCGCCGAGACGGGGCAGCGCGCGCCGGAGACCGACGCCGAGGTGGCGCGGTGCGTGGTGGACTCGCTGGCGTTGGCCTACCGGCGTGCGGTACGTCAGGCCGCCGAGCTGAGCGGGACGGACGTGGAGGTGGTCCACGTGGTCGGCGGGGGATCGCGCAACGCGCTGCTGTGCCAGCTCACGGCCGACGCGGTGGGTCTGCCGGTGGTCGCGGGACCCGCCGAGGGCGCCGCGATCGGCAACCTGTTGGTGCAGGCCCGTGCGGTCGGTGCCGTCCACGGCGGCCTGACCGACCTGCGCCGGATCGTGGCCGACTCCACCGAGCCGCGGCGCCACGAACCGACCGGAACGCAGGCCCCGTGGGAGGCCGCCGAGCGGCTGC
>NZ_ANAX01000003.1 GCF_000341065.1 Nocardiopsis halotolerans DSM 44410
GACGGGAGCGCCCTCAGGCGGCCACAGCACACCGATGTCGTGCCGGGTGCCGTAGCCGCACGCACCGGTCTTGTCCCCGACCGTCCAGTCCTCGGGGACCCCGGCGCGGATCAGGTCGTCGCCGGTGGTGTTGGCGCGCATCATGCCGGTGAGGATGTCGCGCTTGTCCTCGGACAGGACGTCGCCCAGGGCGAACTCGCGCAGACTGGTGGCCATCGCCCGAGGGGTACTGGTGTCACGGACGTCACCCGGCACGGCCTCCGCCATCTCCGGCGCGACCCGGTCCACGCGGGTGACCTCGTCGCCGATTCCCCGTAGGGCCCTCTCCAGCTCCTCCGGTCCGCCGAGCTCCTGCAGGAGCAGGTTGGAGGCGGTGTTGTCGCTGTGGCGCAGCGCGGCGTCGCCGATCTCGCGCAGCGTCATGCCGGTGGCCACGTGTTCCCTGGTGACGGGGGAGTGGAAGACCAGGTCCGCCTCGGAGAAGGTGACCGTCCGGTCGAGTTCGTCGATCGGTGTCCGGTCGAGCACGGCGCCGAACGCCAGGGCCTTGAAGGTGGAACAGTAGGCGAACCGCTCGTCGGACTGGAACTCGACCGCCTGGCCCGTACCCGTGTCGAGGGCGTAGACGCCGAGCCGGACGCCGAACTCCCCTTCGAGGCGCGCGAACGCGGAATCCATCCGGACGGGGGCGGCCGGCTCAGCGGGCCTGGTGGTCCCGGCGGCCTCGGCCGACGGTGGCGGGGCGGCGGGGCCGGTCGGGTCCGCGGGGGACGAACAGCCGGTGAGCGGGGTCAGGGCGATCGAAACCAGGGCCGCCAGTGCGGCGTGGCGGGTCGTGGACCACGGCACCGCGAAGCACCTTCCCTCCGTGCGCGGTTGGTTACCCTGGGGATTCTCGCGGCTGGCGGGCGCGCTGTCGACGATGGCGACGGTATGGCGCGTCCGCCCTCTCGGCCGGGTCGGCGTCGTCTCGGCCGAGGGGAAGGACGCCCGCGTCCTCCCAGGGTCCCGCGGGTGTCAGGAGAGGGAGGCCCTCGCGGCGGCGCGGTGCGGTCGGCCCGCCCGCACGGGACTCCTGTTCCAGGCGCGGCGTCCGCGGGACGGCGCGGGCGCGAACCCCCGCCCGACCGGCCGTGTCTCCCGCCTCGGCCCAGGGACCCCGTCTTCCCGGGCCTCCCCGACGCTCACGGCCCGCACGGGCGCGTGCGAGGGCCGAAGACCCCGCAGGGCCGCCACGGCCCTGCGCACCGCCCCCCTGCGCACCCCCAGACCGCTCCTGGCCCCCAGGGGAACCAGGGTGTCCACGACAACCGCCACCACAACCGCGAGCGCCCCGAGAATCGCCAACGTCATGTCCCCTCGCTCCCCTCTCACAGGACGGCTGTGGCCGTTACCGCGTCACGGACGTCCCGGCCGCCGCACGTTCCGTGCCGACGGCCCGTAGTCCTTGCAGGCTGCCCGTACCCCGGCCGGTAAAACCCCCGGAGGGCGGCGCACCGCTCTCCGGGAGGGCGGGCACGACTCTAGGGGCGGCCTACGACGGTTTCCGGGACGCTGGAGCGCCGTCCCGGCGTCCCCTCGGTCCTCCGTTCCGGAAGGCCGCGCTGAGCAGGACCGGGAACGGCGGTCCGACGTCAGTGGTGTGCCCGCGACCCCCGCCGGCCGAAGCCCCGGAGCACGCCCCCTCGCTCTTCGGCGGCGCGAGGACGCGGAGCCGCGGGCGTGTCACCCGCCTCGGCCCCTCTCCCGTCCACCGCCTTCGGCCCGGTCCGCACGGTCGCCCAGGCCAACGGCCAGAACGCCACGATCGCGGCGATCCCCATCACGTAGAAGGCGGGGAAGGGCGGAGCCGCCATCGCCAGGGCCATCACGACCACCGCGACCACCACCACCGTCGTCGTGGACCGGCCCGTGATCCCGGCGCGTGCGATCCCCATCGCGAACGCCAGCGACCCGACCAGGAAGAGGGCGGAGCCGCTCACCAGCAGCGACAGGAACCACGGCTGGAGGGTTTCCAGCAGCGCGACGGTGTCGGCGCCCGTCCGGACCGCCGCCGCCACGGTCAGCTCGATCGCGGGAAGCGCGGCGATGAGGACGAGGCCCACGATGACCAGCGGGAACGCCCAGGAACTCCAGCGCCCCTCGCCCGCGTCCCTCAGACGACCGCGGAGCCCGTGGAAGGCCAGGACGAACAGCGCGAAGGCCCAGACCGTCAGCAGGTGCACGGTGGCCCAGCGGGTGGGATCTGCCTCCACGGCCTGCGCGACGATCTCCGGGTTCGGGCCGAAGCCCGACAGGAACGGGTGGTACAGGAGTGCGGCCAGCAGGAGCGCCGGGGCCACGACCATGACGACGGCCCGGCACCAGTTGCGGATGAGTGTGGACATCGTGCCCACCTCCGGTGTGAGACCCGGCCCGGGCGTCCGTACGGCCCGGACACGAAGGCTTACCTCCACACTACGACGATGGGTCCGCCCTGGCACCAGGAGGAGGGTTCCGCGCCGGGCGGGGCCGGACGGCGACGAGCCGGTCACGGCGTCGCACCGTCCGGGTGCGCGGGTGCGTCACCGCGCCCTCCGGTCCGTCCGGGGCACGCCTCCGCGGCGCCCCCGGACGTCGCCGGGTCAGGCCATGGTCACGGCCACCTTGGTCCAGCCGGGCTCGCGGTGGTCGAAGGCGCGGTAGGAGTCCACCACCTCGTTGAACGGCACCTCCTGGGTGAGGACCGAGGTGATGTCGACCCTGTCGCTGGCCACCATCTCCAGCAGTTCGGGGATGTGGGTGCGGTGGTTGCAGTTGCCCATCTTCAGCGTGAGGTTCTTGTTCATCGCCGCGCCGATGGGAAAGTGCGTCATCGTCGGCGGGTAGACGCCGATGATGGACAGGGTCCCCGCCTTCGCGACCGCGTCCACCGCCCACCGCGCGGCCTGCGACGGCGCGTCGCCGGGCACCCAGGTGTCACCCTCGGGACGGGCCTGGGGCACGAGCTCGGAGACCTCCGTCGCGAACTCCTCCCTGAGGTCCTCCTGGACGGCCGGCCCCTGCTTGGGCCGCTCCGCGTCGACCCCGACGGCGTCGATCACGCGATCCGGCCCGATGCCCCCCGTGAGTTCCACCAGGGCGGCCACCGGATCCTCCTGGGTGTAGTCGACCACCTCGGCGTGCAGCAGGCGCGCCTGCTCCAACCGGCTCCCGACTCCGTCGACCGCCAGTACGCGCCCCGCTCCCTGGAGGTAGGCGCTCAGCACGGCGAACAGCCCCACGGGACCACAGCCCATCACCGCGACGGTGTCCCCCGGGGAGACCTCGGCGAGCTTGGCCCCGAACCACGCCGTCGGGAAGATGTCGGAGACCAGGACGGCCTCCTCGTCGCTCACCCGCTCGGGGATGCTGACGAGCCCCACGTTGGCGTAGGGAACGCGCACCCGTTCGGCCTGGAGACCGGGAAAGGAACCGGTGGACTCCGGCCCTCCGAAGAACGCCGTGCCCGCCCGGCGACCCCCGGGGTTGGCGTTGTCGCACTGGGCGAAGTAGCCGCTCCGGCAGTAGCTGCACGTCCCGCAGCCGATGGTGGAGGGGATGACCACCCGGTCGCCCGGCCGGAAGTTGCGCACCTGGGAGCCCACCTCGGTCACCACGCCGACCCCCTCGTGACCGAGGACGGTGCCCGGCACCATGCCCGGCATGGTGCCCCGGATCATGTGCAGGTCGGTACCGCAGATCGCGCTCGTGGTGATCTGCACGATGGCGTCCTGGGAGTGCTCGATCCTCGGTTCCTCCACGTCCTCCAGGCGAATGTCGCCGATGCCGTGCCACACGACTGCCTTCATGGTCTTCCTCCCAACCAGCGGCGGGCACGCGCCCGCGCCGCCCGAAGCGGTGGACAGCTGTTGGGTGCCCCGGCTACCCCGGCCCCGGACCCGTAAACCGGGGGCACCGACACGGAGGGCCGGCCCGGTACCCGACCTCTGACCGGGGTCGGTCGCTCTTGGCCGGTCCACGGCGGCACCGCCGTGACCCCATGCGGACGGTGTCGGACGCGCTGACGACGCCGGTGCGAACATGGCCGGGGCGGTCGGCGTGGGGCCCGGATCACGGACACCCGGTGGCGCCGCCTTCCGCGAGCGGCTTCGACCAGGACGGACGGGGCCACCGCCGGAGACACCGGTCCCCGCACGGGGCGGCCAACGGAGAGAGGCACATGGACGCGGTACGGGCGTACGCGAGCAACCACGCCGAGGCGTGGAGACACCTTCTGGCGGACCGGACCGAGGAGGCCGTCGTTCACGGCGGGTTCCACGTCCTGCGAACCCCCGACCCCGAGGAGACGCGGGTGCTCCTCACTTGTGCCTCGGTGGAACTCCCCGACCGGGTCGCGTCCGTCCTGTCCGCGCCGGGCCGCGTCAGCCTGGACGACCCCTTCGGGGAAGTCGGTTCTCCCGAGGGCTTCACGAGGACAGCGCGGCCCGTCATGGTGCGCAGGGGGCCCGTGCCCGCGCCCCGGCCCCGTCCGGACGTCGAACTCGTGTCCGTGCGCGACGAGAGGGCGCTGCTCACGGTGGAGCGGCTCATCGTGGACGGCTTTCCCCTGCGATCCCGCCAGCCCCACACACCTCAGTGCTTCCTACCCACCGGCCTGTTGGACGCGGACGGCTGGCGGGCGTGGCTCGCCCTGGACCGGGGTTCCCCCGCCTCGGCCTGCCTGACCTTCGACCACGGTGGCGTGGTCGCCCTGTACTGGCTGGTGACCATGCCGGAGCACCGGTCACGCGGAATCGCGCGCACGGTGCTCTCGGAGGTCCTGTACCGGTACCAGGGGCGGGACATGGTCCTGGTACCGACCGAGGACGGCCGTCCCCTCTACGACTCGCTCGGCTTCGTCGAAGTGGGGAGGGGCTACTTCCACACGAGGACGAACACCGAGACGCCGTGGGCACTCCGGGACCGTCACCGGAGCGGTCGGGGGCGGCGGTGACGCGGCGGCACGGGTTCCCCGATGGTGCCGCCCACCTCGCGGTCGACGGGGTGGTCGTCCTCGCCGCCGAGCCAGTGGTTCCACACCCTCGCGGTGCGCGCGACGCTGGTGCCGATGGGGGCGTTCGCCCTGGGGTCCCGCATACGGGGCGGTCCGTGACGGGCGGTACGCGCGGTCTCGTGTGTCCGCCACGCGCCCGCGACCCGGAGAAGCCCTCCCCGGGGGCGATACCGGGGAGGGCTTCTGTGCGCGGGGTCGGTGCGTGGAACCGGTCAGTCGGCGGACGGTTCCCTTCCGCTTCCGGTAGCCCTGGCGGAATCCGTCGGCTCCCCGGGCTCCTCCGCGTCGGTCTCCGGGACCGGCGCGTCCTCCGCGGTCCCCTCGGCCCCCTCGTTCCGCTCCGGCAGGTCGACGCTGTCCCGCAGCCGGACGGCGGGCAGGAACAGGGCCAGGGCCAGGCCGGCCACGGCGATCACCGTGGCGACGAGGAACAGGTCGCCGGTGGCCGAACCGTAGGAGTTCTCGACGATCTCGCGCAGGAACGGCGGCATGCTCTCCAGGTCCAGGGTGCTGGCGTCCCCGCTTCCCGCGGTGGGGCTGATCCCGGCGGCGGTCACGCCCTCGGTGATGTTCGAGGCGACCCGGTTGGCCAGGAAGGCGCCCAGCACGGACACGCCGATGGTGCCGCCCAGGGTGCGGAAGAAGGTCACCGTGCCGCTGGCCGCGCCGACCTCGCGCAGCGGGACGGAGTTCTGCACCACCAGGACCAGGTTCTGCATGGACATGCCCACGCCGAGGCCCATCATCAGCATGCCTCCGCAGACGATGAGGAGTGACGTGGAGGCGTCGATGGTGGACAGGACGAGGAAGCCCAGGGTCAGCATCACCATGCCGGTGACCACGTAGGGCTTCACCCGGCCCGAACGCGACACCATGCGCCCGGACACCGTCGAGGAGACCATGGTGCCGAGCATGAGCGGGGCGGTCAGCAGCCCGGCCTCGGTCGGGGAGTAACCGCGCGCCAGTTGGAAGTACTGGCCGAGGAAGACCGCGCCGCCGAACATCGCCATGCCGACCGCCGAGCTGGCCAGGATGGCGATGGCCGTCTCACGCCGCATGACCAGGTGCAGGGGGACGACGGGCTCCGCCACGCGCGACTCCACCCACACGGCCAGGGCGAGCAGCACGAGGCTGCCGCCGACCATGGCGCCGGACGGCCAGGAGATCCACGCGAAGTCGTTGCCCACGAAGGTCACCCACATGAGCAGGAGGCTGACACCCGCGGCGATGAGCGCGGCGCCCGCGTAGTCGACCTTGGTGTCGGGTCGGCGTACGTCGATCAGCTTGAGCGTGCGGCTCAGGATCACCAGGGCGACGAGCATGAACGGCACGCCGATGAGGAAGCACCAGCGCCAACCCAGGCCGGGCAGGTCGGCGAGGAGGCCGCCGATCAGGGGTCCGCCGACGGTCGCCACGGCCATCACCGCGCCGAGGTAACCGTTGAGGCGCCCCCTCTCCTTGGGGCTGACCATCGAGGCGATGATCACCTGGACCAGGACCTGGGAGGCGCCCATGCCCAGACCCTGCACGGCGCGGAACGCGATCAGCTGTCCGGTGGTCTGCGCGAAACCGCACAGCAGCGACGAGGTGATGAACAGCAGGATCCCCACCTGCAACAGTCGCTTCTTGTCGAACAGGTCGGCGAGCTTGCCCCAGATCGGCGTGGACGCGGTGGACGCCAGCAGGGTCGAGGTCACCACCCACGTGTACTGCGACTGGGTGCCGTCCAGGGCCCCGACGATCTGGGGCAGGGCCACCGACACGATCGTGCTGCTGAGCATCGTCACGCCCAGCACGATGAGTAGTCCGCTCAGGGAACGCAGGAGTGGTGGTTGCCCGGTCTCGGGCACGGGACGGGAAGTGCGCACGGATTGACCTCTGGGAAGGAGAGAGCGCGGCTGGACGGGCCGCGGCATTGCTGCTTGGTCGCGATGAGTGAACGAAAAGGTGCAGAGGGGGAATTTTTGCACTCACTGTAGAATATCATCGCGGTCACGACCCGGAGGCGTGTGAAACGTGGGAAAGCCGACACCCCGGGCGGGAATTCGCGCGCCGCCGTACCCGCCGGAAGGGGACGTGTCCCTCGGCCGAGGGGCGGACCCGGGGGAATACTGGGGCCCATGGACGACCTCACACTGTCCCTGCTGCCGTTGACGACCAGCGCGGAGGAGGGGGAGCGGGCCGCCCGGGCGGCGCTGCTGCCGGTCGGCAGCCTCGAACAGCACGGTCCCCACCTGCCCCTGGTCACCGACACCGTCATCGCCTGCGACCTCGCCCGCCATCTGGCCGACGCCCACCCACTGCGCCTGCTGCCGCCGGTCACCGTCGGCTGCTCCCACGAGCACGCCGCCTGGCCCGGAACCGTGAGCGTCTCCGCGCCCACCCTGTACGCGGTCGTCGGGGACATCGCCGCCTCCCTCGGTGACACCGTGCTCGTACTGGTCAACGGGCACGGCGGCAACCACGTGCTCGCCAACCTCGTCCAGGAGTCCGGAGGGCGCATGGCGCTCTTCCCGGGGCCCCACGACTGGGAGGCCGCCCGGGTCGCCGCCGGGATGGCCACCGACAACGACGGTGACATGCACGCCGGGGAGCTGGAGACCTCCGTGCTCCTGCACACCCATCCTGAGCTGGTCCGGCCCGGCTACGAGCACGCCGACCACACCACGGGCGCGCGCGACCACATGCTCACCGTGGGGCTGGCGCCCTACACCGTCTCGGGGGTCGCCGGTCGGCCCTCGCTGGCCACGGCCGCCAAGGGGCGCGCCCTGCTCGCCGCCCTCACGGAGGCCTTCGCGGGGTACCTGGCGGCGCTGGGTGAACCGGAACGATCAGGAATCGAGAAGCGCCGGTCACCGGGCCGGAACTAGCGTGACGGCCATGGCAACCATCGCATCCGTCACCCTCGAGGTGGCCGACCCCACGGCCGCCCACCGCTTCCACACCGAGGCCCTCGGCCTGGACACGCGGATACGCCTGCGGGCCTCGCAGGAGTCCACGACCGGCTTCCGCGGGTTCACCATGGCGCTCACCGTGCCCCAGCCGAGTACCGTCGACGACCTCATCGGCTCCGCCCTCGCCGCCGGGGCCACGTCGCTGAAGCCCGCCACGAAGTCGTTCTGGGGTTACGGCGGTGTCGTACGGGCCCCGGACGGGACCATCTGGAAGGTCGCGACGTCGGCGAAGAAGGACACCGGCCCCGGCACCCGGCGCGTCGACGAGATCGTGCTGCTGCTGGGAGTCGCGGACGTGGCCGCGAGCAGGAGGTTCTACGTCGAGCGCGGCCTGGGCGTGGCGCGGAGCTTCGGCCGCGCCTACGTCGAGTTCGACACCGGTCCGAGCCCCGTCAAGCTGGCGCTGTACAGGCGCCGCGCCCTCGCCAGGGACCTCGGCGTCCCGCCTGAGGGCAGCGGATCGCACCGGCTCGTGCTCGGTGGCGACGCCGGTTCCTTCACCGACCCGGACGGGTTCGCGTGGGAGTCCGTCTCCCCGGTGCCCGCGCCCTGACCCGTCACCGCCGCCCGCGTCCCCGGACCCGCCCTCACCGCGCTCCGGTATGACCCGCGCGGACGCGGGCCCAAGCGATGCGGGCGACCCGGGCGAGGGCGGCGAGGGGCGGCGCTCTCCGCCCCGTCCCCGCGGCTCGGTAGGATCCTGCCCCATGCCGCCACCGCAGGAGGTACGACATCCCGCGAACCGCTTCTGGCACGCCACCATCGGCTTCCTGGCCGCCCTGGTCGGTGTCTGGATCCTGGCCTGGCTGGTCACCGGCGTCAGCGAACTGGACGAGAGGTGCGCACACGGGATCGTCGGCCCCGGCGGATGGCACGAGGTGGAGCGCAGCTCCTACCCGCCCAACGTGACGTGCGTCTACCTCGGCGGCGAGGCGGTATCCAGCGCTGGAGTCCTGGTGATCGCGTGGTGGGCCTGCTCGTCCAGCGCCGTGCCCGCGTGTCCGGCCGCGACCCGGCGATGTGACGGTTCCTGAGCGGCGCGGGCCCGGCCCGCGCGTCGTGCGCGGAGGCGGTCACGCGCGCGTCGGCCGGGGACCGCGGTCGGCGCCGCCGGGTCGCGGGCCCCGCGTGAACGCGCGCGCCGCGCGGGCCAGCAGCACCACCGCGCCCGGCAGGGCGGCGACCAGGGCCAGCAACCCGTAGACCACCGACACCGTCAGCCCCGTCCGTGAGCCCAGCCCCGCCGCGCCGAAGGCCAGCGCGGTGACCGCCTCGCGCGGTCCCCAGCCGCCCACGTTCACCGGCACACTCATCGCCAGCAGCGCCAGGATCAGTAACGGCACCAGCCGGAACGCGGGCGCGGTGACGCCCGCCAGATGGGCGGCGACCAGGAACAGCGACACGTGACCGGCCAGCGCGGCCGCCGACAGCAGCACCACCCGGGGCNCGCACGAACAGGCCCGCCCGGGCGTCGGCCGCCGCGGTCCGCAGGGCGCGCCACCACCGGGACCGGCATCTCCCGCCCACGCGCAGGCCCACGGCCACCACCAGGGCGACCAGCCCGACCATCCCCGCCGTCACCCCGACCGCGCGCAGCCCGAAACCGAGCAGGGCGGTGGGCAGGGCGAACAGCAGTGCCCCTCCTGTGGCGGCCAGCACCGCCTGCCCCGCCATGCGCTCCAGCACCACCGCGCGCACACCACGCCCCATGTCCCCGGCGTAACGGCCGTGGCTGAACGCCCGGTGCACGTCGCCGAGCACCCCGGCGGGAAGCACCGCGTTGAGGAACACTGCCAGGTAGTAGTCGGCGACCGCCCTCCCGAGCGGCAGCC
>NZ_ANAX01000004.1 GCF_000341065.1 Nocardiopsis halotolerans DSM 44410
GCCGAGAGCACGGTGGTCACCGCACCGACACCCAGGGCCGCCAGGACCCCCGGGAGGGTGACCGCCTCGAACGCGTCGGTGAAGGACTCCAGGGGCGACCACCACACGACGCCCGCCAGGACGGCGAACCCGGCCAGGGCCCGCGCCCACACCGACCATCGGCGGTACGGGCGTTCGAGGTCCGGGACGCCGTTCCCCGCGGCCACGCCGGTCACCCGTCCCCCGAAGGCAGGGGCCGCGCCAGCAGGTCCGTGTGGTGGACCACGACCCCCAACCCACCCCGGGAGCACACCTCCAGCCTTTTCCTCAGGTACTCCTCGCCGGGCAGGGAGGGGTCCTGCTCCACGGCCGCGCCGACCCAGCCGCGCAGCCAGGCCCGCGTCAGCTCGGCGTCCCCGGGACCCAGCCGCCACGGGCTGGAGCCCGCGCGCACCGGGTACCCCAGGCGTTCGAACGACCGCGCGGTGGCCGCGTGCGCGTCCGGACCCAGACGTCCCTCCCGGCGCTGGTGGGCGTTGAAGGCATCGGAGAAGGCCCGGTCGAGAGGGTGGGCGGGGGAGAGCTCCACCCGCCCCGCCACCGACAGCGTGAACAGCGCCGGGCACCCCACCGCCGCGACCGCCTCCACGAGCGTGTCCACCTCGGACCGGGTCAGCACGTCCAACAGGGCCGAGGCCACCACCAGGTCGACCCCGTCCAGGTCGGCGGCTCGCAGCGAACCCAGGTCGATCCGCCTGGTCTCCACCCCGGCGGCGGGCACCGACCTCCGGGCCAGGTCCAGCAGTCCCGGGTCGCGGTCGAACAGGATCCACCGCTGCGGGCCGGGCAGGCGCGGCGCCAGCCAGCGCCCCAGCGACCCCGTCCCGCACCCCAGGTCGGCCACCACGCGCCCCCGCCCGTCACGTCCATCGTGTTCGAGGTGTGCGCGCAGGAACGTGAGTGTCTCCCCGGAGCGCGCACGGGCGTCGGCCTCCTCCCGCAGCGCCAACCACTCCGGCAGGAAATCCGAGGCCCCGGTGGTACTCAACGCCGCTCCTCCCGATCCAGGACGGCGACCAGGTCCCGTGCCGCCCGCTCCCATCCTGCCAAGCCCTCCCGCCGCGAACGGGCCGAAGCGCGCAACCGCCCGCGCAGCCCCGGTTCGCCGAACCAGCGGCGCAGCGCACCGGCCAGCGCATCGGCGTCCCCCGACGGGACGAGCAGCCCGGGCCGGTCCCCCCGGGCGTCACGTCCCAACGCCTCGGGCACGCCGCCCACGTCCGCGGCCACCACCGGAACCGCGCGCGCGAGCGCCTCGGTCACGACCATGCCGTAGGTCTCCCAGCGCGAGGGCAGCACCAGCAGGTCGGCGCGGGCGTAGGCGGCGGCCAGTGCCGCGCCCTCCAACGGCCCGACGAAGGACACACGGTCCGCCAGACCGAGGCCGCGGCACATCGCGCGCAGCCGCCCGGCGTGGGAGGCGGGTGCGCCGCCACTGGCCGACAGGTCCCCGACCGGGCCGACGCACACGCACTCCCACCCGGGTTCGGGCAGCCGTGCCAGCGCGGACAGCAGCAGGTCGTGTCCCTTGCGCGGGGTCACCGAGGCCACGCACAGCAGACGGGAACCGTCACCACCGGTCGCGGGCGGGGCCGGGTCCACCCCGGGCGTGACCGCGTGGACCGGGTCGATCCCGTGGTGGTCGGTCACCCGCCGCGCCGCCCAGGAACTGGTGGCCACCACGGCCGAGGCCGCGCGCAGCACCGCGCGCTCCCGGGCGTCCAGGTCGCGGGCGGCCCCGGGGGAGAGGCCGCCCGCGTCGGCCAGCATCAGGTGCACCAGCACCACCAGCCGCAGCCGGGAGGCGTGGGGGAGCACCGACCCGGGGGCACCGCAGGCCACGAGCCCGTCCAGGACCGCCGTCGCACCGTCGGGCGCGTCCGCCAGTACGCGCGCCAGTCCGTCGAGTGCCTCGGCGTCCGGGTGCGGCCAGTCCCCGGGAACGACGGCCCGGCGCACCGGCACCCCCAGAGCGACGAGCTCCTCGGACAGACGGCGGTCGTAGGTGTTGCCGCCGCTGGGCACGGCGTCCGGCGGTACGACGAAGAGGACGGTCATCGGGTCCTTCCGGCTTCCGGGCGCGGTCCGGTCCCCGTGGGCGGGTTGGCGTGCACGGGACGGCGCCGTGGCGGGAACCGGGCGCTCACACCCTGTTTCCCGGGGATCCGCGGCTCCGGACGAACCCGTGCGGACCAGGGCGAGGCGGTCACAACTCGCGCTCGTAGCTGGCCTGGGCCAGGTGCGACTCGTGCAGGGTCACCGCCACCCCGTCGATCCCGCGCGCCCGCGCGTCGAGCCGTTCCACCAGGCGGTCGGCGATCACCCCGGCCAGGAACTCGGTGCTCGTGTTCACACCCGCGAACTCCGGGAGTTCGTCCAGGTTGCGGTAGTCCAGCTCGGCGAGCACGGCCCTGAGCTCCCGCGTGGCCAGGCCGATGTCCACCACGACGTCGTCCTCGTCCAGGGCGCGGCGGCGGAAGGTGGCGTCCACGACGAACGTGGCCCCGTGCAACCGCTGGGCGGGACCGAACACCTCGCCCCGGAAGCTGTGGGCGACCATCATGTGGTCGCGGACGGTGACGCTGTACACGGATGTGCTCCTTGTCGTTCGTGGTGATCGGCGGTCAGGGGCGCGGATAGACGATCCGGTGGCACAGCGCGGGCAGACTGCCGTCTGCCAGGCGCGGCATCACCGACGGCAGGTCCTCGAAGGGGCTCTCCCCGGTGACGAGCGCGTCGAAGGCCGGATCGGCGAGCAGCTCCAACGCCAGGTCGAGCCGGTCGCCGTAACCGCGCCGGTTCCCGACCGCGGGCGGTATCCCGCCGACCTGGCTGGAGCGCACGGTCAGGCGCCTCGAATGGAAGTACTCGCCCAGCGGCACGCTGACCCTCCGGTCCCCGTACCAGCTCAGCTCGACCACCTCGCCCTCGGCCGCCACCAGTTCCAGCGACCGTTCCAGCCCCGCCTGGGTGGCGCTGGTGTGGAACACCCGGTCGCGTCCGCCGTCGGCGTCCCCGGGAAGGGCGAACCCCACCCCCAGCCGCTCGGCCACCCGGGCCCGCGCGGGGTCCACGTCCACCAACTGCACCCGCGTACCCGGCACCCCGGCCGCCAGACGCGCCACACAGCAGCCCACCATCCCGGCGCCGACCACCGTCAGCCGGTCACCCAGCCTCGGCGGGGCGTCCCACAGCGCGTTCACCGCCGTCTCCACCGTTCCCGCCAGGACCGCGCGCCCCGCGGGAACGCCCTCGGGGACCAACCGCACCGCGTCGGCCGGGAGCACGAACCGCGTGTGGTGCGGGTACAGGGCGAACACCGTGCGCCCCACCAGGCCGGGCGGCCCCTCCTCGACGGTTCCGACGTTGAGGTAGCCGTAGGAGAACGCGGAGTCGAACTCCCCGGCCTGGAAGGGGGCCCGCATGAGCTGGCGCTGGCTCGGCGGCACACCCCCGCGAAAGACCAGGGCCTCGGTGGCGCGGCTGACCCCCGAGTACAGGGCCCGCACCAGGACCTCGTCCGGGCCGGGATCGGGCAGCGTGCTCTCGCGGATCTCGCCCTCACCCGGGGACCTCACCCAGAACGCCCGTGCCGTACGGCTCATGCTCCTCCTCGTTCGTCCCTGTCGCGCCACAGCCCCGCCACGTCGCGGCCGAAGGACCACACCAGGGCGGCCAGCGCCCCGCCCGCCACGGCCGCCGCGCCCCACCAGGGGAGCACCGGCGCCCCCGCCACCACCAGGGCCACCCCCTGCACGGCGGCCACGACCTTGCGCGCCCGGCTCGGCGGCAGCGGCCCCCGCAACCACGGCGCCATCCGACCGGCGAGCGCGAACACGTACCGCGTCGCGCCGATCGCCACCACCCACGGACCCACGACGGGGGCCGCCCACACGCTCAGCACCAGGATCAGGAACGCGTCGGCCTCCATGTCGAACCGGGCGCCGAACGCGGACGCGGTCCCGGTCCGGCGGGCCACCGGCCCGTCCACCAGGTCCAGCGCCAGCGCCAGCGACGCCAGCACCGTCACCGGCCACACGTGCCCGCCGTCGGCCACCATCGCCGTCACCGCGCCGATGAGCACCGTCCGCCCCAGCGTCACCAGGTCGGCGGGGCCCAGCACGTCACCGCCCGCGCGGCGCACCGCCCACACCAGCACCCCGGTACCCACCACCAGGTACGCGCTCCCGGCCGTCCAACCCGCCGGGCCCAGGTCCACGGTCGCCAGGAGCGCCGCCAACGCCCCCGCCTGCGCGCACGCGGCGGTCGCCAGGGCCCACCGGTCGTCCACGCGGAGCCGGGTCAGCGCGCTCCCGCCCGCGCCCGTGTCCCCGTCGGCGGGACCGCCCGAGGGCACCCGGTGACGCTCCTCCGCACGAGGGGGCCGGCGGTGGAACGGGAGCGCACGACCGTCTCCGCCCTCCTCGCGGAGGACATCACCCACGTGGTCCGTCCAGGTGCGGCAGATCGTGACCCAGCCGGTCGCGTTTGGCGGTCAGGTACGCCACGTTCTCCGCGCGGGCGGGCATGAGCAGGGGGACCCGCTCGGCCACCTTCACCCCGTACTCCTCCAGGGCCCGCACCTTGTCGGGGTTGTTCGACATCAGACGCACGGACCGCACCCCCAGATGGTGCAGCGCCCGGGCCGTGGGGCCGTAGTCGCGCGCGTCCACCGGCAGCCCCAGTTCGGTCGCCGAGTCCACGGTGTCCAGACCGAGACGGTCCTGGAGGGCCAGGGTGCGCACCTTGGCCACCAGCCCGATGCCCCGGCCCTCGTGTCCGCGCAGATAGGCCAGCACGCCCCTCCCCTCGCGCACGATCGCGTCCAGGGCGGCCTCCAGCTGGTCGCCGCACTCGCAGCGCAGCGCCCCGAACACGTCTCCGGTCAGGCACTCGGAGTGCGCGCGGACCAGGACCTCCTCGGCACCGGCGACCTCACCGAACGCCAGGGCCACGTGCTCCTGGCCGTCCACCGGGTCGAGGAAGGCCACCGCACGGAACACGCCCCGTCGGGTGGACAGCTCCGACTCCGCGACGTGGGCCGGGTCCATGCTCTGTTCGCTCATACTCCCCCTCGTACCACCGTGTGGCGGCGGCCACACGCGCCCGGTGCCCGCCCTCGGGGGTGAGACCCAGACGGAGAGCGGGCACCGGGGTGGGGGCGGGGTCGGCGGGGCCTCGCGCGTGGCCGTCGCCGCCGGGTGGGAGTGGAGTGAACCGGGCGGCTACTTGCCGCCGACCCCCATCATGCCGCGCACCAGCGAACGGCGCGCGAACAGGTACACGAGGAAGAGCGGGATGGTCGCCAGCACCACCGCGGCCAGCAGGCCGGGCACGTCCACGCGGTACTCTCCCTGGAACTCGAACAGACCCATGGTGATCAGCCGGGTCTCCGGTGACTGGGTGAGGATCAGCGGGAACAGGAACCCGTTCCAGGCCTGGAGCGCGGCGTACACGCCGATGGTGCTCAGCCCGGACTTGGACAGGGGTACCACCAGCTGGAGGAAGGTGCGCACCGAGCCCGCGCCGTCCAGGGCCATGGCCTCGTACAGCTCCTCGGAGATGTCACGCATCGATCCCACCAGGATCAGCACGCACACCGGCAGAGCGAACGCCGCCGTGGGCAGCACGATGGCGGTCAGGGTGTCGTACAGGTCCATCTCGATGATGATCAGGTAGACCGGGATGATCACCGCCTGGGACGGGATCGCCAGCCCCAGCAGGAACATCCGGAACACCCCCGAGGTCCACCGCGTGCGTGAGCGCACCACGGCGAACCCGGTCATGGAGGCGAGCACCAGCACGATCGCCACCACCGCGACGGTGACGATCGCGGTGTTGAGTACGAACTGCAGCACCCCGTTCTCGATCGCCCTGGCGTAGTTGTCCAGGGTCGGATCCGAGGGCGGGGTGAGCGGCCCCTCGGCGGTGTAGTTCTCCGAGCGCTGCACCGTGGCCACGAGCAGCGCGTACAGCGGCACGCCCACGATCGCCAGCCACACCAGCGCGCCCAGGCCTCCCAGGAGGTTGGGGCGCTGGCGGCCGGGCCGCCGCCACCTCGCGGCGAGGCCCTGGTTGTCGGAAGGCTGCCGGGAGGCGGGCCTCTCGGCCAGACGGATGCTCACATTCCCTCCCGGGTGCTGCGCATGTTGGCGAAGCCGGTGAAGCGGACCATCAGCAGGGAGGTCGCGGTCGCCACCAGCACCAGCGTGAACGCGACCGCGCTGGCGTAGCCCAGCTCCCAGCGCCCGAAACCGGCCTGGTACATCAGGTACGGGACGATGGTGGTGCTGGTCCCGGGCCCGCCAGCGGTCATGATGAGCACGGTGTCGAAGTAGGTCAGCGAGCCCACCACCATCAGCACCGACGACGTGGTGATGGTGTGCCGCAGCTGCGGCAGCGTGATGTGCCAGAAGGCCCGGAGCTTCCCCGCCCCGTCGATCTCCGCGGCCTGGTACAGCGTCTTCGGGATCTGCCGTGCGCCGCCCTGGTAGAGCAGCATGTGCAGCGGGATGAACTGCCAGGCGCTGACGAAGACGATCACCAGGAACGCGCTCGTCTGGCCGCCCAGCACGTTCACCGAGTCCAGGCCCAGGCGCGGACCCAGCCAGGCCAGCGGGCCGAAGTTGGGGTCCAACAGGGCCCGCCAGATGATGGCGATCGCCGCCGAGGAGAGCAGCAGCGGCAGGAAGAAGATCGCCGAGAGCACCGCGCGGTTGCGCTGCTGACCGGCAGCCCAGACGCCCAGCAGCATGCTGATGGGGGTCTGGAAGATCCAGGAGAGCAGGGTCAGCATCAGGCTCAGGAACACGGCCTGGTGCATCAGGGGATCAACCACCAGGTTCGACCAGTTGTCCAGACCGATGAACTGGGGCGAGCCCAGCGCACCCCATTCGGTCAGGGACAGGTAGGCCACCATAACCAGCGGCAGGGCCGCGAAGAATCCGAAGTACAGCAGCCCGGGGACCGCCCACAACGGTCCCGGCCGCCCTGTGCGGGGGGCGGAGGCCCGCGCGGCGGAGCCGCCGCGCGAACCACCGGACCGGGAGGCCCGGGGCGGGCGGACGCCCGCCCCGGAACCTTCGGCCGCCGGGGTGCCGGTCATGGTGTCACCGGTCGCCTGGCTGCTGGTGCGGCCGGTCACAGGGCCGCCAGTGCGTCGACGAACTGCTCGGGCGTGCTCTGGCCGTTGAACAGCGACTCGATCTCGGTGACCATCGGGGTGGCCACGTTCGGCGGCAGCGCCTGGTCCCAGGAGAGCTGGAAGTGCGGCGCGTCGCGCACCATCTCGTACTGGAAGGTGGCGAAGTCGGGGCTGGGGCTGTTGGCCACGGCCTCCTCGGCGTCGGTGGTGGTGGGCACCTCGCCGTTCTCCACCATGTCGGCCACGTACTCCTCCGACGCCATCTGCTCGGTCAGGAACCGCGTCGCCGCGTCCACGTGCTCGCTCTCGGCGGTGATCGAGAAGAAGTTGGTCGGGTTGCCGACCACGTTGTTCGGGTCGCCCTCGCCGCCCTCGATAGGCGGGAACTCCACGTACCCCAGGTTGTTCGTCGCGAACTCCTCGTCCTGGTCCAGGATGGTGGAGTACTCCCACGAACCCATCAGGTGCATGGCGGCCCGGCCCTCGGACAGCAGGGTGGAGGCCGCGCCCTCGGTGTAGCTCACCGAGGCGTAGGCGTCGCCGAACGCGCCGCTGTCCACCAGTTCCTGGACCATCCGGGCGGCCTCCAGGACCGCGGGGTCGTCCCAGCCCTCGGTGCCGCCCGACTCCACGATGCTGGCGAACACCTCCGGTCCGCCGATGCGGTCCACGAGGTACTGGAGCCACATCTGCTCGGTCCAGGGGTCGGCACCGGCCAGGGCGAAGGGGATGACGTCCTCCTCCTGGAAGGCCTCGACGAGGTCCATGATGTCGGCCCAGGTCTCGGGGGGCTCGACGCCGACCTCCTCGAACACCGTCTCGTTGTAGAAGAGGATGACCGGCTGCGTGCCGCGCAGCGGAATGCCGTACTGCTCGCCGTTCACCTGTCCCGCCTCGAGGATGGAGGGGATGAAGGAGTCGGCGAACTCGGGGTTCTCCGCCAGCATGTCGTCCAGGGGAAGGAGCATCTCCTGCTCGACGTAGGGCTCGATGCTGCCGCCGCCCCAGTTGAAGAACACGTCGGGCCGCTCGCTGGAGCCCATCGCTGTGCGCAGGCGCTCCTCGTAGTTGTCGCCGGGGACCTCGCTGATGACGGCGGTGGTCTCGGAGTTCTCGTTGAACCTCTGGACCGCGCCCTCCTGCACCACGACCAGCGTGTCCTGGTACATCCACACGTCCATGTCGCCGGCTTCACCTTCGCCGCCGCCGGAACAGGCGGTGACGGCGAGCAGGCAGAGCGCCGTCGCTCCGGCGGCGGAGCCCAGGCGGGGGGTTCTCATAGCCACTCCTCTTTCGAAACTATCGGTAAGTATTTCGAAATATTTGCGCCCGAATGTACGCGGCGTCACCCCGAGCGTCAATAGGGAAGTGAGAGCTCAGCCACCTGGGCCCGCGCCGACTTGCCACGACCGCGTAGGATCAGGCCTCGTGAGTGCAGACCCGACCCCCGACTCCGCGCGGACGACCCTCTCGGAGCCGGTCACCATCTCGAAAATTGCGGAAGCCGCAGGCGTATCGGTGCCGACGGTCTCGAAGGTGCTCAACGGACGCGCCGACGTGGCCAGCGAGACCCGTGCACGCGTGGAGGAACTGATCCGCCGCCATGGCTACCGGCGCCGCCGGGGCCCCGGCGGAGGCCGCTCCTCCATGGTCGACCTGGTCTTCCACGAACTCGACAGCGCATGGGCGGTCGAGGTTATCCGCGGTGTGGAGAGCGTGGCGCGCGCCGAGGGCCTCAGCGTCGTGCTGACCGAGTCCGGCGGCGCCCAGACCCCCCGCGACGACTGGGTCGACGCCGTGCTCGCACGCCAGTCCACCGCCGCGATCCTGGTCTTCTCCGACCTCGCGCCCGAACAGCGCACGCGCCTGACCGCGCGAGGCATCCCCTTCGTCGTGGTCGATCCCGCGGGCGATCCGGGGCCCAACATGCCCTCGGTGGGTTCGGCCAACTGGAACGGCGGCCTGGTCGCCACCCGCCACCTGATCGAACTCGGACACCGGCGTATCGGGGTGATCGGCGGCCCCAGGCACGTGCTGTGCAGCAAGGCGCGCATCGACGGCTACGCCTCCGCGCTGGACTCCGCCGGGCTGGAAACCGATCCCGAACTGATACGTTACGGCGACTTCCACGTCGAGAGTGGGCGCGACCGGGGCCGGGAGCTGCTCCAGCTGGAGGATCCGCCCACGGCCGTCTTCGCGGGCAACGACCTCCAGGCCATGGGTCTGTACGAGGCCGCCCGGGAGCTGGGCGTGCGCATCCCCGAGGACCTGAGCGTGGTCGGCTACGACGACCTGCCGGTGGCCCGCTGGATGGGTCCGCCGCTGACCACCGTGCGCCAGCCGCTCACCGAGATGGCCGAGGAGGCGACGCGGATGGCGCTCACCCTGGCGCGCGGCGGTACCCCCGCCAACCTGCGCCTGGACCTGGCCACGGACCTGGTGGTCAGGCGCAGCAGCTCCCCGCCCGCCGAACGCTGAGGCCCGCCCACTCCCCGGGGCGGGGCCAGGCCGGCCTCACCGGCATCGCGCCCGCCGTGGTCGTCGCCGAACGGGACATCCTCCGGAACGAGGGTTCCGGTACGCCGAACGCCTCGGTTTCCTCGTCGCGCTCCACGGGGTCCACGACCGGGGCCACGGGTACGACGTGGGCGCCCCCCGCGGCACGCAGGCCCCACCGCGTCATCGCGGGGCACGTCGGACGGGCCGTCGGAACGGTCACCTAGGAACGGGTGGACCGGCCCCCGTCCCGTGAGGGACCGACGGTCGCCCCGTCGCTGATGTGCAGGACCGCCTCGGCGTCGTCGAGCAGCGCCTGGTCGATCGGGAAGTAACCCTGCCGCGGGGTGGTGTCGGTCCGGACACGGGCGGGGGCGACCTCGGTGGCCGCCGTCAACCCCCAGCCGGAGAACCGGCCCTGGAGGGAGCCCTCGTAGGTGTCCGCCTCGGGGCCGTCGAGCCCGATGGCCTCGCTGCGGCCCAGACTGCCGGCGACGAAGACGTACCGCTCGCCCAACAGGGTTCCCACGGTGGTGCCCGCGCCGCGCCAGTGGAGGTCCGTGTCCGCCATACGCATGCTGCCCGGGGACCGCCGCAGGTGGAGGTTGTGCGCGAAGGCCAGCGTCGGCCCCCGCCGGGCCTCGACCTCCCGGACGTCGAGGAGGTTCTGGGCCATGATCGCGTCCCGGACGGCGGCCAGACCGGCGATCCGTGCGTTCAGTTCCAGGCGCAGCGACGACTGCCTGTGGTACCGCAGCAGGCCCAGACCTGCGGTGAGGTGCGTCCTGGCCCGAAGCCACGCCTCACGCGACGTCGCCGCGACCAGTTCCGGCTCCCGCTCGTGGAGCGCGTTGAGCATGTCGTCGGCGATCAACCACAGGTCCTCGGCCTCGGCCGTGTCACCGGGCGACACGGCCGCGTCGAGGATCGCCTCCGTACGGCTCCACCGCTCGTCGTCGCCGACGAGGCCCGCGATGTCGAGGTCGAGCCCCAGGTAGTCGCGGGCGTGTTCCAAGTAGGACCGCGGACTGTGCGCGCTGGTGTTCTCCGCCTGGATGTCGACGCCGTGGAAGGCCACCCGTTCCTCCTCCGGACGGCCCTCGTTGTGTTCGCGCATCCAGGCGACCAGCCGCCTGTTGGGCGCCAGCTCCCCGAAGCCGTGCGAGAAGCCCTCGCGCATCACCGCGTCGAGGGTCCCCACCCCCTTCCGGACGAAGTCGTCCACGACCAGCGCGGCCACGCGGTCGGTCTCCAGCGCGATCGACCGGAAGCCGCGGTCGACCAACCGGGCGAACAGGTCGTTGCGGACCCACCCGAAGGCCGGTTCCTGGTGCGTCGGCTCACCGAAGGCCAGCAGTCCACATGACGGGGTCACGAAGTCTCGAATCTCCTGAGTCATGGGTCTTTATCGTATCCTTGAAAGACCGGTTGAGACTTCTGTAGCTCCCACCGGCCTTTCACGCGCCCAAGCCTCAAACCGGGGACAACCATGCGACCATCCGACCTCGCCCGCGAGCACGGCCTGTCGACCCAGGCGGTCCGCAACTACGAACGGAAGGGATTCCTCCCGCCCGCGGAGCGCACCCCCAGCGGCTACCGGGTCTACACCGAGGCGCACGCGGCGGCTCTACGCGCCTACCTCTCCCTCGTCGGGGCGTACGGTCACGCGGTCAGTGGTCAGATCATGACCGCGCTCCACGGCGGCGACCTCGACGGCGCCCTGACGACCATCGACCGCGGCCACGGCCAGGTGCTCCGTGACCGGGAGACCCTCGACGCGGTGCGCGGGGCGGTGGACCACCTGATGGCGGAGGCCACCACCCCGGACGAGTCCGGGGACCCCGAACCCCTGACCATCGGCGGACTCGCACACCGGCTCCGCGTCACCCCGGCGACCCTGCGCAACTGGGAGGAGGCCGGAATCCTCGTCCCCGCCCGGGACCCGGCCACCGGATACCGCGTCTTCCACGCCGACGACGTCCGCGACGCCGAGTTCGCCCACCTCCTCCGACGCGGGGGCTACCCACTGGAGCACATCGCCACCGTGGTCCGGCAGATCCGCACGGCAGGCGACACCGACAGGCTCTCCCGTGCCCTGGAGGACTGGCGGCGAAGACTCACCGCGCAGGGTCTGGCCATGCTCGACTCGGCCACCCACCTCAGCCGTTATCTGCGTCTGCTCGACCGTGACGGGCGTACAGCTGACGGAAGGGCGACGAGGTGATGCCGTGCGCGACCACACTGGCCGCGACGGCCAGGCTGACGGCGGCGAACACGCGCGGATCGTGTACGCCCTCGTGGAGGGAGTGCGTCGCGTAGAAGAGCGCGCTGACACCCATCGGACCGAACCACCCGGCGAAGGCGGCCCCGCGTGGTCCCAAGCCCAGGGGCCGCGCGAAGAGCATCAGCAGCGGCGGGCGGCGCAACAGCAGGACGGCGAGCACGAAGACCAGTGCCGCCGGCCCGAAGGCGATCCACTCCTCCCACGGCAGAGCAGCGCCCAGCAGGACGAACACGGGCAGGGCCAGGTAGCGGTTGACCGCCTCGTCGATGTTCTCCTGCGGGCCGCGCTCCCCCTTGTTCACCGTCCGGTTGTAGGCCAGACCCGCGACGAACACGGCGAGGACCCCGCCCGTCCCGGCCAGTCGCGCCACCCCGAGCACGGTGACGGCGAGCAGCAGCGTGAAGACGAGGGAGGGGCCATCCTCCAGTTCCCGTCG
>NZ_ANAX01000005.1 GCF_000341065.1 Nocardiopsis halotolerans DSM 44410
GCTCCCAGGACCACGCCCACGGCCGCGCCACCCAGGATCTCCCACACCAGACGTCCCGCCACGTCACCCGGACCGGTGGACGGTAGTACCACGGCCACCGCGATCCCGACCAGGGCCAGGGCGAGTCCGTCGTTGATCCCGCTCTCCACCGTGAGGAGCTTGCGCAGGCGTGCGGGCAGGTCGCGTTGGGCGGGCTTCCCGGTCACCACCGACGCGGCCAGCACCGGGTCCGTGGGGCACAGGCAGACGCCCACCAGCACCGCCAGGGCCAGGGGAAGGCCGAGCGTCAGCGCCGCGGCGCCGCTGATGACCGCCGCGATCGGCATGACGACGCACAACAGCAGCGCCACCTGGGGTGCCAGTCCGCGCAACGAGGTCGCCGGGAACCGCAGCGCCGCCGTCATGACCGAGGCCGCCAACAGGATCCGGGTTCCCTCCAGGAGGAGGGAGCCGCGCGTCTCGGGAGGCAGCGGGAGAAGACCGACCACGTAGGGCCCCAGGGCCGCGCCGAGCAGCAGCGCCAGGAGCGGCTCACTCAGGGGCAGTGCCCGAATCTTCTCACTGAAAAGAGCGAGGATGACACTGAGCGTGCCGATGGTCGCGTACACCAAGGGGAGGGGGTCCATGGTCTCCTCTGCTGGCCTCGTGTCCGTGTCGGGTGCGGAGCTGTGTCGCTCCTCCTCCCTCTACCTCCGCCGCAGCAGGTTAATCGCCCTGGACGTCCCCGTGGCGGATGCCGGACCGGGGTGGCGGAAACAGGTTCCGGAACGCCACCCCGCCGCCCTCACCTTGCCGCCGTCAATCCGCCACCTCGATCTTCTCCGCACCGGCCCTCTCCGCGTCGGCCTCCCTCGCGTTGTGGTGCCTGCCGAGGGGGAGCATGAGGGGCCTGCCCGACGTGGGATCGGTGATGACCTCGCTGCGCAGACCGAACACGGCCTCCACCGTCTCGGGGGTGAGCACCTCCTCGGGCGCGCCCGAGGCGTGGAGCCGGCCGGAGGCGAGCGCGATGAGGTGGTCGGCGTAGCGCGCGGCGAGGTTGAGGTCGTGCAGGACCAGCACGATCGTCGTTCCCAGCGAACGGTTGAGGTCGGTGAGCAGGTCCAACACCTCGACCTGGTGGCTGACGTCGAGGAACGTGGTCGGTTCGTCGAGCAGGAGCAGGTCCGTCCGCTGGGCCAGGGCCATGGCGATCCACACCCGCTGGCGCTGTCCGCCCGAGAGCTCGTCGACCGGCCTGTCGGCGAGCTCGACCGTCCGCGTCGCCTCCAGGGCCTCGGCCACGGCCTCGTCGTCCTCCCCGCTCCACCGCGAGAACACGCGCTGGTGGGGATGGCGGCCCCGCCCGACGAGGTCGCTCACGGTGATGCCCTCCGGGGCGACCGGCGACTGCGGAAGCAGACCGAGCGTGCGCGCGACCTCCTTCGACGGCATGCGGTGGACCTCCTTGCCGTCCAGGAGCACGTGCCCGCCCCGGGGTGCCAGGAGTCGCGACATCGAGCGGAGCAGGGTGGACTTGCCGCACGCGTTGGCGCCGACGATCGCGGTGATCCGGCCCGGCGGGACGGCCAGGTCGAGCGACTCGATGACGACGCGGTCCTTGTACCCGAGCGTCAGGCCCTCGACGAGGAGCGAATGGGCCGTGGTCACAGGGAGCCTCCCACGCGGTTGGTTCGGACGATCAGGTAGACGAGGTAGGGCGCGCCGAGCACGCCGGTGACCACCCCGACCGGGTAGCGGGTCCCGAAGGCGTACTGCGCGCAGAGGTCGGCCACCAGGACCAGGAGCGCCCCGACCAGCGCTGACGGGATGAGCAGGGAGCCGTTCGGGCCGACGACGCGCGCCGCGATCGGCCCCGACAGGAAGGCGACGAAGGCGATCGGTCCCGCCGCCGCGGTCGCGAAGGCGATGAGCCCCACCGCTCCGACGATCACGACCAGCCGTGTGCGGTCCACGCGCACGCCCAGGGCCGACGCGGTGTCGTCGCCCAGCTGGAGCGTGGCGAGGTTGCCCGACTGGTGCAGGAGCACGGGGGAGAGCAGCACCAACGCGATGACGACCGGAACGACGTTGTCCCAGGTGGCGCCGTTGAGGCTGCCGGTCAGCCACCGCATCGCCTCCTGGAGGTCCCACTGGGCGGCCTGGTCGAGGACGTAGTCGGTGACGCTGGTGAGCATGGCCGCGATGCCGATGCCGATCAGGATGAGGCGCGTCCCCGCCACCCCGTCCCTGAACGACAGCACGTACACGACCAGGGCCACCAGCAGACCGGCGACGACCGCGAAGACCGACACCCCGGTCTCACCGAGGGAGAGCACCACGATCGCGAAGACCGCCGCCGCGCTGGCCCCCGCGCTGATGCCGATGATGTCCGGACTGGCCAGCGGGTTGCGGAGCATGGTCTGGAACGTCACGCCCGCGAGCCCGAAGCACAGCCCCGTCACCACCGCGAGCACGGCGCGCGGCAACCGGAGCCGTCCGACGGTGAACGAGGCCCCCGGCACGTCCTGCCCGAGGATCACCCGCGCGACGTCACCGAGCGGGTAGAAGGTGTGCCCGACCATCAGGGACACGGCGAACACGACGACGATCGAGGTGGTGAGAACGGCGATCACGGCGCGCCGCCGGCGCGCGCGCCGCACCCGGCCGCGGGCGACGGTCTCGACGGTGGAGGCGCTCACAGTGCACGCACCTTCTGACGGCGGACGATGTAGATGAAGAACGGGGCGCCGATCAACGCGGTCACGATTCCCACGTCGATCTCGCTGGGACGTGCCACGACGCGGCCGACCACGTCCGCCGCCGTCAGGAGGGCGGCGCCGACGAGCGCCGAGAACGNTCCACGCCCACGAGCAACCGGCACACATGCGGGACGACGAGCCCGACGAAACCGATCGGCCCGGTGACGGCGGTGGTCGCGCCGCACAGCACGACCGCGCCGAGGAAGGCCGCCCCGCGCGCGAACGCGACGCGTTCGCCCAGCCCCGCGGCGAGGTCGTCGCCCAGGGCGAGGAGGTTGAGCGCCCGCGCCGACAGCAGGCACAGGACCAGGCCGACCACGACGAAGGGCAGTACCTGCCCGAGGCCGTCGAAGGTTCCGCCGCCCACCCCGCCGATCTGCCAGGACCGGGCCCCGTCGGCGATGTCGCCCCGCGGAATCACGACGGCCCTGATGAACGAGGCCAGGGCGGCGGTGGTCGCCGCCCCGGCGAGGGCGAGCTTGAGCGGTGTCGCGCCGCCCCGCCCCAGGGAGCCGATGGCGTAGACGAACACCGTGGTGGCGCCCGCGCCGATGATCGCGACCCACACGAAACTGGTCGCGGACGTCAGACCGAAGTAGGCGATACCGGCGACGACGGCGAGCGAGGCGCCCGTGTTCACGCCCAGGATGCCCGGGTCGGCCAGCGGGTTGCGGGTCACGCCCTGCATGACGGCCCCCGCCACGCCCAGGGCGGCCCCGGCGAGGACGGCCAGCAGCGTCCGGGGGATGCGTTTGGCGACCGCCGCCTGGTCGAAGTTCTCGGCCGCGCCGCCGAGCGCCGCCACGACGGCCGACCAGGGCACGTCGCGGGAGCCGACGGTGATCGAGGCGAACATGAACGCGCCCAGCACGGCCAGCACGACGAGCAGCCAGAGGGACTTGGTGGTACCGCGCCTCGGGCGCCGCGCGACGGCGGCGCCCGAGGGGGGGGCTGT
>NZ_ANAX01000006.1 GCF_000341065.1 Nocardiopsis halotolerans DSM 44410
TCGCGGCCGTGCCGAGCGGGCTGCTGCCGGGGAGGTTGACGACGGCCCCGTTGGCCACCGCGGGCATCTGCGACAGCAGCGGGTCGCCCTCCAGGGTGCTCACGAGCTCCTCGCCGCCGTAGGTGACGATGATGTCGACGTCGTCGAAGGCGTCGGCCCGCTCGGCGCTCTGGCTCAGGGAGAACCGGTCGGTCTCGGCCGAGGCGGTCGCGATGCTCTCCGGGGTCGTCAGGCCGAGGTCCTCGAAGAACATGGCGCGGGTGTCGTGCGTGGTGTAGAAGCTGACCTCGCTCAGGTCCGTGGTGTCCACGTGCGTCAGGAACATCGCCGACGCGCCCTCGATCTGCGGGTACTCCGCGACCGACTCCTCGATCTCCTGCTCGATGTCGGCGATGAGGGTGTCGCCCTCCTCCGCCATGCCCAGGGCTGAGCTGTTCATCCGGATCATCTCGCGCCACGGCGTTCCCCAGGCGGTCTCCGGGTAGGCGACGACGGGGGCGATCTCGCTCAGCGTGTCGTAGTCCTCCTGGGTGAGCCCGGAGTAGGCGGCGAGGATGACGTCGGGCCGGGTGTCGGCGACCGCCTCGAAGTCGATCCCGTCCGTCTCGTCGAACAGGACCGGTGTCTCCGCGCCCAGCTCCCCCAGCTTCTCCTCGACCCACGGGAGCACGCCGTCGCCGTCGTCGTCACCGAAGTTGGCGGCGGCCATGCCGACGGGTACGACGCCCAGGGCCAGGGGGACCTCGTGGTTGGCCCAGTTGACCGTCGCGACCCGCTCGGGTTCGGACTCGATGGTGGTGGTGCCGAGGGCGTGCTCGACGGTGACGGGGGTCCAGTCTCCGGAGCCGCCGTCCTCCCCGCCGGAGGAGTCGGCGGAGGACGAGGAGCAGGCTGCGAGTCCGATGGTGAGCAGCGCGGCGGTGCCGAGCGCGGCCAGCCTTGAAACGCGGGGCATGGTTTCCTTCCCGTTGTGGCCGTGGGGCCTCAGCCATGGCGACGCCATGGTCCGGCTCTCGTGCCGCCCGTGGCTCGCACGACGGTGTGCGGCCCGGAGGGGGAGCGGCCGGGCGGGAACGTGTCTGCGGGGTACAGGGGTGCGCACGTCACCCACCACGGCAAGAGCTTAGGTTTGCCTAACCGAATTTAGGGTGTCCTTGGTCGTTGTGCAATCACGCAGATGTGACAGCTTCTGTAGCGAAACGGACAAACCCGGTGCGGTCGGGGAGGGGACGTGGGGCGTTCCGGCCCCTACTGGGCGCGGAAGCGCCCGGGACTCAACCCGGTGATCCGTCGGAAGGCCACGCCGAACGCGCTCGCCGAGTGGTAACCCACGCAGGCGGCGACCTCGTCGATCTCGTCGCCCCGCGCGAGCATCGCGACGGCGTGCTGCACGCGCGCGGTGGCCAGCCAGCGGCTGAACCCGAGGCCGGTCTCGGAACGGAAGGCCCGGGTGATGGTGCGGCTGCTCACACCCAGCCGCGCCGCCCACACGGCCAGGGTGGTGGCGTCGGCGGGGTCCTCGCGCACGGCGGCGACGATGGGGGCCAGCAGGGGGGACTCGGGCAGGTGCAGGAGGAGTTCGTGCTCGGCGGGGGAGAGGAGGTCGAACACCATCGCCTCCGTGCGGGAACGCTCGCCGGAGGCGAGGCCGTCGGCGTCGAGCCGGTCGAGGAGGAGGCGCAGGAGCGGGGTGACCTCCATCGCGACGGGCCGGTCGGAGACTGACGGAACGGCGTGGACGCCGAACTGCGCGGCGCGGTGCCAGGTTCCGGCGGGGGTCCAGCCGGAGTGGCGCGTACCGGCCGGGAGCCACAGGCCGACCGTGGGGGTGATGGTCCAGACCCGCGTGCCGACCGTCGCGGAGGAGGCACCGCGCTGGTTCCAGAGGAGTTCGTGCGTGGGGTGGGAGTGCTCCTCCCAGAAGGTGTCCCGGGGGATGACCTCGGCGCTGCCCATGACGGCGAACGGAACGTCGATCTCACCGGCGGCGTAGAGGGGGAGCCTGCGGCTGTCGATCGCTTCGCGCTGTGAGGGGTTGGAGGGGCGCGGCCGGGCCGCTGGAGCCGACCGGGTGTCTCGTTTGACCACGTCATCCAGGTTAGGCGCCGGCGCGAACCGGGGCGCATGGGACGGGCTCGCTCCCATCCCTTGACCTCAATCAAAGTTGAGGTTCAAGAATGTTGGTCACGACTTCCGACACGAAGGAGAGACGCGTGCCTACGACGCGTAGTCAACCGCGGCAGGGGTCACGTCCGGGGATCCTGCTCGCCAGCGTCATGCTGGGCGTTCTGGTCGTGGCCATGTCCATCTCGGGGACGGCGGTGGCCGTCCCCGACATCGGGGTGGACCTGGAGGCCTCCGGCGCTGCGCTGCACTGGGTGGTGGCCGGATACAACCTCACCTTCGCCGCGTTCACCCTGGTCTGCGGATCACTGGCCGACCTGTTCGGGCGGCGGCTGCTGTTCGCCGTCGGCGCGGTCCTCTTCTGCGCGGGCAACCTGGCCAGCGCCCTGGTCGGCGACATCCTCCTCCTGGACGCGGCCCGCCTGCTCACCGGCGTCGGCGGCGCGGCGATCATGGCCAGCGGTGGCGCCCTGCTGGCCACCGCCTTCGACGGCGCCGCGCGAACCCGGGCCTTCGCCGCCATGGGCACCATGGCGGGGGTCGGCATCGCGGTCGGCCCGACCCTGTCGGGCCTGCTGATCGGCGCCGTGGGCTGGCGCACGGCGTTCCTGGTCTACGCCGTGGTCGGCCTGCTCATCCTGGTCGGGTCGGTGTTCGTCGCCGAGTCGCGTGCCTCCGAACGCCCGCGCGTCGACTGGGGCGGCGCGGTGACCTTCGTGGTCAGCCTGACGCTGGTGATGTACGCGGTCATCGAGGCACCCGAGGCGGGTTGGGGGACCCCGGTGGTGGTCGGTGCGCTGGCGGCCGGTGCGGTGCTCATGGTGGTCTTCCTCGCCATCGAACGCCGGGCGGTCCAGCCGGTGCTCGACCTGAGTCTGGTCCGCGACGGCCGCTTCATGGCCTGGTGCCTGGCGACGCTGACCACCTCGATCGGTTTCCTGGGGGTGCTGGTCTTCCTGCCGACCTACCTCCAGGGGGTGCAGGGGGTGTCCGCCCAGACCGCGGGTCTGATGATGCTCATGCTCACGGCGCCGGTGCTGGTGGCTCCGTCCCTGGGCGGGTGGCTGGTCACCAAGGGGGTGTCGGCCCGCGGGATGATCGTCCTCGCGCTGCTGTTCGTGGCCGGGGGCAACGCGCTGCTCACCGTGCTCCATCCGCAGATCAGTGCTCTGGGGCTGGCTCCGCCCCTGGTACTGATCGGAACCGGTATGGGGCTGTCGTTCGGCATCACCGACGGTCAGGCGATGAGCGTCATCGAGCCCCGGAGGGTGGGCATGGCGGCGGGTTTCCTCAACACGCTCCGCGGTGGTGCCGAGGCCCTGGTCATCGCGGTCTTCGGGGCGGCTCTGACCAGCATCGTGGCCGCCCGTACGGGGTCGTTCGAGGCCGCCGCCCGGGTGACCGCCGGGGAGGTGGGCGGATCCGGGGAGCTCGCCGACCACTTCACGGCGGCCTGGGACACCACGTCCTGGGGTGTCGCGGCCCTGTCACTGCTGGCCACGGTCGGGGTGTTCGTGCTCCTGGCCCGGCGTCGGGACGGGGCGGGAAGGGACCAGGGGCAGGATGACACGGCACCCGTGGGAGCGGAGCCCGCCAAGGGCTGACGGTTTCGTGGCGTGCTGTGACGGCCCGGAGGGACGCGGTCGGGTCGCTGACCGGGTGTCTCGTTTGACCACGTCATCCAGGTTATGCGCTGGTAGGTGCGGGGCGGCGTTGCGTTGTCAGTCCCGACCCGCACCCGCGTTCGTGCCCTGCCCGTCCGGGAGAACACGAAAGGTCTCATGACCCGTGCTGGGCAACGCGCTCATGGGCACGTCGTTCAGTACCTGGCTCCACCGCCCAGCGCGTACAGCGTCGAACCCAGGACGAGGACAGCACCGGAACCAGGGCCAACCCGATGAGGATGGTGACTGCCAGCCCCTTCCAGCCGTCGATCGAGTCGTACCAGGGCGATGCCTTGAGCAGGATGAAGATGACCGGATGCAGGAGGAACACGTACATCGTGTACTTGCCCGCGATGGTGAACCAGGTGTGACGCCGTGGAACCAGTGCCAGGAAGGCCACGGTCATGAGCAGGCCCAGACCCATCAGGCTCAGGCGAATGAGGAAGCTCGGCAGCAGCGGGTCGATGTCACGGTCGGTCAGGCTCTGGCTCCAGTACAGCCAGTCCTTGTCCAGCCGCTGGGACAGGGGAACGGCCAGGAGCACGGTCACGGCCAGGAACACGAGCGAGACGACACGCATCCATGTGCGTGCCAGCCAGGCGAAGTGTTCGCGCCGAAGGCACAACCCCAGTACGAAGAACGGCAGGAAACTGAGCACCCTGCCCACGGAGAGCGTTGGACCCAGTTCCACCGTCGCGGCGGACACCGAGATCAGCACGGCGATGATCAGGGGATAGCGGAAGCGTCGCCACACCGGCACGCTCAGCCGCCACAGGAAGAGGGCGACCAGGAACCACAGGGTCCAGGTCGGCTGCAACGGGGACACGGTGTCGCGCAGTTCGCCGTGCTCGATCGCGTAGATCCCATGGTGGATGCCCCAGAAGATCAGGTAGGGCACGGCGACGGACAGCACCAGCTTCTCCACGCGCGCCGGAGAGCCGTCGAAGGATCGCGCCAGGTACCCGCTGACGAGGATGAACGCGGGCATGTGGAAGAAGTACATCCAGTAGTACAGCGCCCGCGCGGCTCCTAGGTCGAGCAGAGGCTCGACGGCGTGCCCGACCACCACCAGTGTGATGAGCAGGAACTTGGCGTTGTCCAGGTAGGAGTCGCGCTTCGAGGCACTGGTGCCCGGCCGGGTTCGCCCCTCCGGTTCAGCGAGGGCCGCGCGCTCTGCGGTCACCGTCGAGGAGGCATGGGGGGAGGTGGCCCGTGGTTCGGTCAGCCCGAACGACGGCCCTTGTGAGGGGGACGTGACCGCATCGCCCGAAACGCTACTTCTGTCGTGCATAGAATTTTTTCTACCACGGACAGAATGTGGCTTTTCTGGTGCTCTTGGCTGTGCATGACCGTTCAGCTCCCTGGCCTTGCCTCCGCAGGGAGGCGCTGCTCAACTGAGGTTTGATTGTTCTCTTCTTGATAGCCAGGTCTTCTGTAACCAGCAGCTTCGGGAGGCCGCCACGGGCGTTGCCGACGATCGTGCGGTCTACGGCAGGGGCG
>NZ_ANAX01000007.1:0-61571 GCF_000341065.1 Nocardiopsis halotolerans DSM 44410
CGGCGGCGGGGTTTGCGGTGGCGACGCGGGCGCCGGGGAAGAGGCCGCCGAGGGGTGTCGTCGGGTGCCGGTCGCGGGCGTGGAACGGGCGGTGCTGGCTGGCGGGACGAGCGGACGGGCTCGGTGTTGCGGGAACGCGCGGTGCGGGAGGCGCGGGAGGCCTGGACCTGGAGGATGCGGTCTGACTGGATGTGCATCCACGGAGGGAGTTCGCCGTGTTCCAGTCGGTAGGCCACGCGTGGGTTGTCGCGCATCTGGGTGAGGAGGAGCTGTTCCCGGGTCGGGCTCTCGGCCCCGGTGGTGTGGCTGGCGCCTTTGGGCCTGCTGGGACTGCTGGGGCGGACGAAGCGCTGTCCCCGGGGCGCGTTGAGGACCTGGCGGATACGGGTGGGGGAGTCGGGCTGCGGCACAACGGCCATGTCGGCATCCTTCTTCCGTGAAGCTTGTGAGGTGCTGGCCGTGCTCTGGGAGCGCTGATTCCGCTCGCCAGAGCTTTGCCATGCCCGGCCAGTGGACATGTGACGGGTGTGGCGAGGGTTACTGAAACGCGAGGTGTCATTTCTTGTCGGAAATGCACATGGCGGTGGATCCTGGGAATTTTATGCCGCTTGTGCGGCTTTTGTCTGCCAGGTCTCACCTTGTTCCGCGAATCTGCCGGTATGCGGAACGGCTCGGCAGCGGCGGTTTGAATCCCGCACGGTCCCAGATGACGGCCTCGACGAGGATGTCGAGTCGGTCACGCTGCACGTACTTCCACCTGCCGCTCTGGTCCTGGTAACTCCACGACCAGCCGTCCTTGAGGCCGATCGCGACGTTGCCCAGGTAGGAGGGACCGACGAGCGCCCGCTCGACCTCCGGGCCGTGGGACCAGGGGAAACGGCGCCACTCGATGCTGAAGATCAGGCCCCGCTGGTTTTCGAATGCGGCGATGGCTGCGGCGAACATGTCTTCGGAAGGCTTCTTGATTCCGTTCATGTTTCCAGCATTCGGCCTGAGGTCTGTGTTCCACAGTAAGTGCGCTCTAACCCAAAAGGAATGGTTGTTCATGCAACTTTGTGGCTAGCCTTAGGGCTATGATGGAACAGGAATTCGGGGCAATCCTCGCGCATGAGCGCAATCAGGCGGGCCATACACTTCGCAAGCTTGCTTCGCTCGTGAACTGCTCCGCCTCCACTCTTTCGCGTTGGGAAAACGGTCATGTAACCCCAATGCGGGATGATGTGGAGAGGGTGGACGAAGCGTTGGATGTCAACGGCCGCTTGGTTTCTGCGTGGGAGTTTGCGACCTCTGGTGGCCTTCCTCCTTGGATGCACGATATGGGACGTCTTGAGGAAGCAGCAGAGACGATTGAGCTGATATCTCCTCATGTGGTGCCTGGATTGCTTCAGTCCTCCCGGTATCTTCGGCTCGTCATGCGCGAAGGGCTTCATCCGGGGTCTCCGGAGGAGATCGAACGGCTGGTAACGCTCCGTTCCGCTCGCTACCAGTACCTGGTCAGCAAGAACGATCCGGATGTGGTTGCTGTGTTCCCCGTTACGGCGCTGACGTGTGTTCCTGACGATGTCCGTAAGGAGCAGGTTGCGCACCTTCTGTCTGTTTCCCGAAGGGAGAAGGTGATGGTCCATCTGGTTCCAGAGGGCTCCATCTTGGTTGGCGTGACCAGCATGCTGCTGATGTTCCATCTGCGAGACGGTGGGAAGGCCGCGAGTGCGGATCATGTTCGCGGTAACGTCTTCTACCAGGAAACGACCGGGTATGACCGACTCCATGGTCTGGTCAAGCGCGCGCTGGGTAGTGCTCTCCCCACTGCTCAGTCACGAGAGGTTCTGGAGAAGCTGCTGTGAGCAGATGGCACAAAAGTTCGTATTCGTCGGGTGCTGAATCTTGCGTGGAAGCGCGTGAGCACGTGTCAGGCGCTGATGTCAGGGACACTCAGAATCGGGAACTGGGTCACCTCAGTTTCGACCGCCGCGAGTGGGCCTCCTTGGTGGTCACCAGCAAGCTTTGAAGAGGTTGCTCTATGCGCGAGTGGCACAAGAGTTCGTACAGCAACGATGGTGCTCACTGTGTTGAGGTGGGTGAAGGCCGGGACACCCTGGTCCGCGACTCGCAGAACCGGGAGCTGGGCCACCTCGGCTTCGAGCGCCGCGAGTGGACCTCCCTCCTATCCCCGTTGGCGTCAGACCGGGGATAACTCCTCCCGGAGGCGTGATCCCTGCCCCGAGACGTAACCCCCCTCCCTGAGACAGCAAGGCCCCCGTTCCACCTCCTGGAACGGGGGCCTTCCTCGCGTCAGGGGCCCCGCGTCAGGGGCCTTCCCCTGCCGGACGCCTCCCGACGGCGGCTCAGTCCCGGTAGGCCGCCGTCGAACCCCGCACCACCAGCTCCGGGGTGAACAGCACCCGCTCGTGGACGTGCTCCCCGTGGTTGAGCTCCGAGTTCAGCAGCCGCATCGCCGTCCGGCCCAGCTCGTACTTCGGCTGCGCCACCGTCGTCAGCCCCGGGTGCACCAGATCGGCGAAGTCCACGTTGTCGTACCCCACCACCGACACGTCTTCGGGCACCCGCAGTCCCCGCTGCCCCAGGCCCTTCATCACCCCGAGCGCCAACTGGTCGTTCGCGCAGAACACCGCCTGGGGCCGCTGCCTCGGCCCCCCGGCCAACACCGCGTCCACCGCGCGCTCACCCTGTTCCGGGTTGAGCAGCGGCTGCTCGACCACCCGCACGCACGCGTCCGGGTCCAGCCCGGCCTCCTCGAACGCGGCCCGCAGTCCCTCGTGCCGCCGCCGTACCTGCTCGATGGCGAACGGTCCCGTCAGGAACGTCGCCCTCTCGTGCCCCAGCCCGATCAGGTGCCGACCGGCCGCCATCCCCCCGGCGTGGTTGTCCACGCTGACACTGCACCCGACGTCCTCGGCGACATCACCCCGGTCCAGGGCCACCCACGCGGTCCCCTGCCGGTTCAGCCACACCAGGTCCGACAGGTCGTCGTCGATCGGCATCACCACGGCCCCCGCCGCCCGCTGCTCGGCCAGCAACCGCACGTTGCGCCGCTGCCGCTCGCGCGCCTCGGCCGAGTTGAGTAACACCACCGCCAGCCCCGACTCGGCCGCCTCGTCCTCCACCCCGCGCGCGACCTCGGTGAAGAACGGGTTGGTCACGTCCAGCACCAGCAACCCCACCGACTCGCTGCGCCCGGACCGCAGGCTGCTGCCGGAGGAGTTGCGCACGTAGTCGAGTTCGGCGATGGCCGCCTCGACCCGCAGCCGGGTGGCCTCGGCGACCCGCTCGGGGCGGTTCAGTACGTTGGACACGGTTCCGGGGGAGACCCCGGCGTGCCGGGCGACCTCGGTGATGCCCACGGTGCGGCGGGCGGTTCGGGACCTGGTGGACAAGGGGCTTCTCCCGTGCATGTGCGAAGCGGCCGTCAGAGGCGACGCGAGGCATCGTACTGATCCGGCCGCGGCAGCGGGGTTTCCACGGTCCGGAGCTTCATGCTCACACCTGGATTGAAACGTGTCAATGAGCCGCTCGCCGGGAGCGTCGCCAGGTCTCTCGGGTGCTGGAAAGGGCTTACCAGGCGGGAGCTCGTTATCAGGGCGATACCTGCGGATTCCTGGTGATCCTCTTGACGGTGGTGTGTGTGGCACTTAACATCCTCATCATATTAAAACGTTTTTGCTGTGTTCGGCGTGAGCCGCGCCGGACCGGCTTCGAAGAAGGAGGGCGCACGTGGACCCAGCAGAGGTCCCTCCACCCCTCGCACTGGTCGACGTCACCAAGTCCTTCGGGAGCGTCCGGGCCCTGCGGGGACTGTCCCTGGAACTGCGCTCGGGGGAGATCCACGCGCTCGTGGGCGAGAACGGGGCGGGCAAGTCCACCCTGGTCAAGACCATAGCGGGAGTGCACCGGCCCGACGGCGGACAGGTCCTGGTCGACGGTTCGCCCACCGGGTTCGCCGCGCCCGTGGACGCCCAGCGCGCAGGGGTGGCGGTCATCTACCAGGAACCCACCCTGTTCCCCGACCTGTCGGTCGCCGAGAACATCTTCGTGGGCCGCCAGCCCCGCACCCGCCTGCGCACCATCGACCGCGCCCGCATGCGTCGCGACACCGAGGAGGCCTTCACCCGCCTCGGTGTGGACATGGACCCCGACCGCCCCGCGCGCGGCCTGTCCATCGCCGACCAGCAGCTCGTGGAGATCGCCAAGGCCCTCACCCGTCAGGCACGGGTCCTGGTCATGGACGAACCCACCGCCGCGCTGTCCGGCGTGGAGGCCGAGCGCCTGTTCACCGTCGCCCGCACCCTGCGCGACTCCGGCGCGGCGCTGCTGTTCATCTCCCACCGCTTCGACGAGGTCTTCGCCCTGTGCGACCGCGTCACCGTGGTCCGCGACGGCGCGTTCGTCTCCTGCGACCCCACCTCCGACCTGGACGTGGACACCGTCGTACGCCGCATGGTCGGCCGTGAGGTCACCAGCCTCTACCCCAAGGAGGACGCCGAACGCGGCGAGGTCCTCCTGGAGGTCGACGGCCTGACCCGCCACGGCGTGTTCGCCGACGTGTCCATGAAGGTGCGCGCCGGGGAGATCGTCGCCCTGGCCGGCCTCGTCGGCGCCGGACGCAGCGAGGTCATCCGCGCCGTGTTCGGCGTGGACCGCTACGACGCGGGCACCGTCCGCGTGAACGGCGAGACCCTGCCGCCGGGAAGGCCCCGGGCCGCCATGGCGGCCGGGATCGCCCTGGTCCCCGAGGACCGCCGCCAGCAGGGCCTGGTCATGGAGTCCTCCATCGAGCGCAACGCCACCGCCACCCGGCGCTGGCCGCTCAGCCGCCTGGGACTGCTGCGCCCGCGCGCCGAACGTGACTCCGCCCGCGACTGGGGCGAGCGCCTGAGCCTGAAGTTCGGCCGTATCACCGACCCGGTCTCCACCCTCTCCGGTGGCAACCAGCAGAAGGTCGTCCTGGCCAAGTGGCTGTCCACCGACCCCCGCGTGCTCTTCGTGGACGAACCCACGCGCGGCATCGACGTGGGCACCAAGGCCGAGGTCCACCGCCTGCTCTCCACCCTGGCCGGACGCGGGCTGGCCATCGTCATGGTCTCCAGCGAACTCCCCGAGGTCCTGGGGATGGCCGACCGCGTCCTGGTCATGCACGAGGGACGCGTCACCGCCGAACTCGACCGCGACGAGGCCGACGAGGAGTCGGTCATGTACGCGGCCACCGGACAGCGACCGAACGAGGCCGCCTGATGAACGCACCCCACACACCCCAAGCGTCCGGCGCCACCGGCGCGGACACCTCCACCGCCCCGGAAACCTCCACCGCCGGAGCCCCGCCCCGCCCGAAGGGACGCTCCGCACGCCGCCAGATCCAGTTCCGCGAACTCGGCGTGCTCCTGGCCGTGGTGATCATCCTCGTCGCCACCTGGCTGTACAACCCGGGGTTCCTGTCCAGCCAGGGCGTACACGACCTGTTCCTGGGCGCCACCGTCCTGTCCGTCCTCGCCGTCGGCCAGGCCCTCGTCCTCATCACCAGGAACGTCGACCTGTCGGTCGGTTCGGTGATGGGACTGTCGGCCTTCGGCACCGGCCTGCTCTTCGTCACCTTCCCCGGCCTGCCGATTCCCGTCGCCATGCTCGCCGGGATCGGCATCGGCCTGGTCGCGGGACTGGTCAACGGCCTGTTGGTCACCACCGTCCAGGTCCCCGCCCTCGTCGTCACCCTGGGCACCCTGTACGCCTACCGCGGCCTCAACCACTGGTGGGCGGGCGGCGAACAGGTCAACGCCCACGACATGCCCGCGTCCTTCCTGCTCCTGGGCAGCTTCAGCGTCCTGGGCGTGCCCCTGCCCGCCGCGATCGCCATCGCCGTGGTCGCCGTCGTGGGCTTCTACCTCGCCCGCTACCGCTCGGGCCGCGAGCTGTACGCCATCGGCTCCAACGCCGACGCCGCACGGCTCTCGGGCATCCCCGCCGCACGCCGGGTCACCCTGGCCTTCGCCGCCAACGGCGCCCTGGCCGGACTCGCCGGAGTGCTCTTCGCCGCCCGTTACGGCACCGTCGACTCCACCGTGGGCACCGGCATGGAACTCCAGGTCGTCGCCGCGGCCGTGGTCGGCGGCGTGGCCATCGCGGGCGGCGTGGGCACCGTCTACGGCGCCGCGCTCGGCGCCGTCCTGCTCACCACCATCACCGCCGCACTGCCCATCTGGCAGGTCAACCAGTTCTGGCAGGAGGCCGTGGTGGGCGCGCTCATCCTGGCCGCCATCGGCCTGGACCGGCTGCTCGCGCTGCGTACCGCGCGCAGGCTTCGAGGAGGAGGTGCCCGTGGCGCCTGAGAACACCGTCACCGCGCCCGCCCCGGACCGGGCCCCCAAGGGCGCCCCGAACCGGGCGGGGGACCGTCCCGCGTCCCGTATCCGCTCGCTGCTGTCGGCCCGCGAGACGCCGGTCGTGAGCGCGCTCGTCGTCACGCTGCTGGCGGCCGGACTGTTCGTGGACATGTTCGCCACCGGGCGCAACATCGACTTCCTCCTGCTGAGCGTGGCCGCCATCGCCCTGATGGCCCTGCCGATGACGCTCATCGTCATCACCGGCGAGATCGACCTGTCGGTGGCCAGCACCCTGGCCCTGACCAGCGCCACCCTGGGCGTGCTGTGGGAGGCCGGGGTGGCCATCGAGACGGCCCTGTGGATCTGCCTGGCCGTGGGCGCGCTGCTGGGCGCCCTCAACGGGTTCCTGGTCACCGTGTGCGGACTGCCGTCCCTGGCCGTGACCATCGGCACCATGGCCCTGTACCGGGGCCTGGCCTACGTGCTGCTCGGCGACCGCGCCGTGGCCAGTTACCCCCAGAGCTGGATCGGCGGCGTACGCGCGCCCTTCCTGGGCATCGAGGGGCTGCCGTGGATCGCCGTGGCGATCCTGGTCCTGGCCGTGGCGTTCGGGGTGCTGCTGCACGCCACCGCCGTCGGCCGCTCACTGTTCGACATCGGTAACAACGACGAGGCCGCCCACTTCGCCGGGGTGCCGGTGCGCTGGACCAAGTTCTGGCTGTTCACGCTCAGCGGCGTGGTGGCCGGGAGCGCCGGGTTCTTCTGGACCCTCCAGTACGGCACCTCCCGCGCCGACACCGCCTTCGGCCTGGAACTCCAGGTCGTGGCCGCCGTCCTGCTCGGCGGGGTGTCCATCTTCGGCGGGATCGGCTCGATCCTGGGCGTGATGAGCGGCGTCGTGCTGCTCGGCGCCATCCGCAACGCCCTCCAGCTGTTCGGCATCAGCAGCGAGGTGTTGCAGGTCGTCACCGGCCTGATCCTCATCGCCTCCGTCGTCACCCCCAACCTCGTGGCCCGGGTACGCGCCAGACGCGCTCCCGTCCCCGGGCCCCCCTCCGAACCGACGCCCGCTCCGTCGGCCGCGTCCGCCCCCACCAAGGGAGAAGCATCATGACCCACACACGTCCACGCCTGCTGTTCCTGGCCGCGTCCGCGCTGACCGTGCTGATGACCGCCGCGTGCGGTGGCGGCACCACCATCGAGGACGCGCAGCAGGGCAACGACACGGGGCCGACCGGCACCGCCAACCCGGACGCGGAGATCCCGGAGGGCCTCAGGGTCGACTTCCTGCCCAAGCAGCTCAACAACCCGTTCTTCGAGATCGTCAACCAGGGCGGCTTCGAGGCCGTCGAGGAACTCGGCGGAACGCCCACCGAGCGCGGCGGCACCGAGGCCACGGCAGACTCCCAGGTGGAGTACATCAACGCCGCCAGCCAGGCCGGAAGCGACGTCATCGTCATCGCCGCCAACGACCCCGACGCGGTCTGCCCGGCGCTCAACGAGGCCAGCGCCAACGGCGCGGCCGTCGTCGGCTACGACTCCAACGCCAACTGCACCGACGTGTTCGTCAACCAGTCCTCCACCGAGCTCATCGGCCGCACCCTGGTCGAGATGATCGCCGAGGACCTGGGCGGCGAGGGCACCTTCGCGGTGCTGTCGGCCACCCCCAACGCCACCAACCAGAACACCTGGATCGCGGCGATGGAGGAGGTGCTCGCGGAGGAGGAGTACGCCGACCTGGAGCTGGTCGAGACCGTCTACGGCAACGACGACGACCTGGAGTCCTTCCAGGAGATGCAGGGCCTCATGCAGTCCCACCCGGACCTGGGCGGCGTGGTGGCGCCGACCACGGTGGGCCTGGCGGCGGCGGCCCGCTACGTCAGCGGGTCCGAGTACAAGGGCGAGGTCGCCGTCACCGGCCTGGGCACCCCCAACCAGATGCGCGAGTTCGTGCACGACGGCACCGTCAACCAGTTCGCCCTGTGGAACCCGAACGACCTGGGCTACCTGGCCGGGTACACCGGCGCCGCGCTCAAGGCCGGGCAGATCACCGGCGCCGAGGGGGAGACCTTCGAGGCCGGGCGCCTGGGCGAGTTCACGTTCGAGACCGACGGTGAGGTCGTGCTCGGCCCGCCGCAGATCTTCGACGCCGAGAACGTCGACGACTTCGACTTCTGAGCCCGCCTTCCGGGGCCGCCCTCCCGACCGGAGGCGGCCCCGGAGCCCTCCGAGCGCCTGGAAACCGGGCCCGGGCGACCTCGCCCGGCCCGGTGTGCATCAATCAGCACAACTTTGCACAGATCCGTCATGTTCTGTCGTTTTTCGTCCAGTCTCCACCTCCAGGGAGGAATCCCGTGCAGCGCGTCTGCTTCGTCCTCAAGGTCAGGAAGGAACGCCTCGCCGAGTACCGGGAACGGCACGCCGAGGTGTGGCCGGAGATGCGCGAGGCCCTCAGCGCGACCGGCTGGCACAACTACTCGCTGTTCTGCACCGAGGAGGGCACGGTCGTCGGCTACCTGGAGACCGAGGACTTCGAGGCCGCCCGCGCCGCGATGGCCAGAACCGAGGTCAACGCCCGCTGGCAGGCCGAGATGGCGCCGTTCTTCGAGAACCTGCCCGGACGCCCGGACGAGGGCATGGTGCCGCTGATCGAGATCTTCCACCTTCCCTGACACCCCGAGAAGCCACCTCGGGCGCACACACGACCGCGACGGGACCGGCCCGTCGCCGACCAGTCCGGCGGGCTCCTTCGGCGGGGCCGACCGGAACGGATCACGAACGAACGAGGAACAGCGTTGCCCCCCACCCTCCGCTCCCCGCTACGCGCCCTGGCCGGACGCGCCTCCGGCGTCCTGGCGCTGACCCTGACCGCCGCCCTCGCCGCTCCGGCGACCACCGCGGCCGACACGACCACCGCCACGACGGCCGCCGACACGCCCTCGGCCACACCGTTGGGCAGCCGGACCCTGGACGAGAACGCCCTGTACTTCGTCTCCTACGACGGCCTGGTCAACAACGGTTCCTACCAGCAGTCCGGCATCCTCACCCACGGCCGGTACCAGTACGCCGCCTGGTACACCGAGGACCGCCACGCCGTCCTCGCCCGCCGCTCCCTCGACGGCGGCGACGGGGAGTGGCGGACCATCCGCCTGCCCCACGAGCTGAGCCGGAACGACTCGCACAACTCCATCTCCCTGGGCGTCTCCGCCGAGGACGGGCGCCTGCACGTGGGCATGGACACCCACAACAACCCGATCCACTACACGCGCTCCGTCCCCGGCCTGGTCACGGGCGACGCGCCCTGGAGCGCCGACTCCTTCGAGCCCGTCCAACGCGACCTGGCGGGCCTGGACCTCGGGTCGATGACCTATCCCCGCTTCGTCCCCACGCCCGACGGCGGACTCCAGTTCGCCTACCGCACCGGGGGCTCGGGCGACGGGACCCAGGAACTCGCCGAGTACTCCGACGGGGAGTGGACCGGTCTGGGCGCCTGGTCCTCACCGGACGGCGCCTACGAGGCCAACGGCGCGGTCAGCCACAGCCGCAACATGTACCTGCACGGGATCGGCTACGACGACGAGGGCCGGTTGCACGCCTCGTTCACGTGGCGGGAGAGCGCGGCGGGCGGCGACATCCTGTGCCACCCCGGCGGGCTGTCCAACCACGACACCGGGTACGTGTACAGCGACGACGGCGGACGCACCTGGCGCACCGACGACGCCCGGCTCGCCGCGGTCACGGGCACCCGCCTGCGGGTGTCGGTGGACACGCCGGGCCACGTCGTGGACCCGCTGCCGCCCGACTACGCGCTCATGAACCAGGAGTCGCAGGCGACCGACTCGGCGGGCAACCCGCACGTGGTCGTCAGCTACCGTCCGGGCCGGTTCGGGCACTGCTCGACCGACTTCGTCGAGGACCGCAGGCGGCAGGGGCGCGTCTTCCACCTGCACCGGGACGAGGCCGGAACCTGGCACAAGGTGGAGCTGCCCGAGCCGCTGAACGCCTTCGGGCGCTCCCAGCTGGTGCTCACCGCCGACGACACGGCCTACGTGGTGATGCCCTTCGGCCGCATCATGGCCGCCACCGCCGACACCGGGTGGAGCGAGTGGACGATGGTGTACGACGGCGCGGACGTCGACGCGTTCGGCGAGGTGCTGGTGGACAGGTCCCGGGTGGCCTCCGAGGGCGTGCTGTCCGTCCTCTACCAGGAGGCCGGATCGGAGCCCTCCACGCCGATCCGGGTGGCCGACTTCCGGCTCGGCTGACCGGCCGGGAGGCCAGGTCGCTCCGAGNGCCGGGGACCCGACACGGTGATCGGAAAGGTTCACCGGTCTGTCCCCCGTCCGCCGTGATCTCGTGTTCACGGCGCGCCTCGGCGCCCCGACCCCGCTGTGGGTGCGAGACCGTTCGAGGTCGGGCACTCCGCCCACACCGGCAACGGTTCCGGCCGTGTCACTCGTCGGGCAGGTCCACGCGGATCTCCCCGCCCAGGGAGGCGCCGCCCTCCAGCTCCAGGGAGTCCCCGCTCCAGAAGCGCCCCGGGTCGTAGTACCCGGGGTGCCTGCCCCCGGGCAGCAACCCCATCGCCTCGTAGGTCAGGGCGATGACCTCGGCGCAGTAGGCGGTCTCCAGGGTGTGCTCGCGGGACCGGCCACCGAAGGGCATGCGGCGCAGGGGCAGGCGTCCGCGCGCCCAGCGGGCGGCCATCTGGGTGGTGGAGGGGAAGGGGGTGCCGTCGAGCCGGGCGACCGTGCGCAGGGCGGCGTCCTCCATCGCGTCGTCCGCGACGGGTTCGAGCTGGCGCAGCCAGCCGCGCTGGCCGTACCTGCGCCCCCACACCAGGACGGCGTCGCGCAGGTCGTGCAGCTGCACGCCGCGCTGGTGCCTGCCGGTCCACACGTCCTGGAGGGAGCGGCCGAGTTCGGCGTGCCACATCAGCGGCGGCAGGTCCTCCACCACGATGGACATGCCGACGTGGTTCACGGGGCTGTTGGTGGTGATCTGGATGGCGCGGTCGGCGGCGCTGGTGCCGCGGAAGACCCAGACGTCACCGGTCCGGGTGAGTTCCAGCGCCTCGCTCAGGGACATGCTCGTGTCTGCCACACGGTTAGCCTAGGCACATGCGTTGGTGGAAAGCTCTTGGAGTGGCCGCGTTCGTGGGCGTCGCCGCGACCGGCGCGGTGATCGCCCGGTCCGAGCGGCAGCGCCGTGCCTACACCCCCGAGCAGGTCAGAGGCCGCCTGCGTGAGCGCGTCGCCCTGGCCGAGGTCTCGGGGACGGGCGAGGTTCCGGCGGAACCCCGGGCCGAGACCGCGGTGCCCGCGTGGCGCCGTCGGCTGACCGGTGTGGCCAAGGGGGTCCAGAGGTCCGCGGCGGCGGCCCTGGGCTGGTTGCGCGGTCGCGTGGGCGGCTGAGGGTCCGCCGCCGGGTGCTCCGCCCGGGACGGAGGGGGCGCGCCTCCCGTGGCCGCGCGGCCGGATCCGCGCGGGGCGCGTTCCCGGCCGTGGGTTCCTCGAACCGGAGGACGTCGAAGCCGGAGCGGACGTGCTGGAAGCCCTCTCGTACCGGTCCTCGCACCGGCCGACGGTACGCGCGGGCACCGGATGCCGTCGTCGCGGTCGGTCCGGGCGGGGGTCAACGGCCGTTTCCGTCGTCGCCGGGGGAGTCGGCCAGGCGGGACACGCCCGGGACGGCCAGCGGGGCCAGCGTGGTGACGAGCCCGACCACGGCGGCACCGACCAGCACGGGACGGGGGCCGACCGCCTCGGCGAGGGCACCGGACACCGCGTACCCGACCGGTTCCAGCCCGAAGCTGCCCACCTGGTCGGCGCCGATCACCACGCCGAGCAGGTCCTGGGGGACCGCCCACTGGAGGGCGGTGTACCAGTACACGCCGAAGAGCATGAAGCCCACGCCGGTGGCGGCGTAGCCGGTCAGCAGCAGCCACGCGGGCACGGTCGCGGCCAGGCCCAGCAGGACCAGCGGATAGACGAGGACGCCCGCCAGGGACACCAGGCCCGGGTGCCGGGGACTCCAGCGCGCGGCGACCACACCGCCCAGGAGCTGGCCCGCCGACATACACGACAGCGCCAGCCCGTAGACGGGCGCGGCGTAGGCGTCGGCGACCACGATCGGCAGCAGCGTGAACCCGGGTGCGAGGGTGGCCGGTGCCTGTACGGTGGCCACCGCGATGATCGCCAACACCCAGGGCCGCCGCACCACCTCCCGCAGCCCCGCGCGCAGGTTCGCGCCCATCGTCGTGGAGGACTCGGCGGGCGGCGGGGCCTCACGCACGCACAGCATCACGGCGGCGCCGACCGCGAAGGCACCGGCGATCAGCAGCGGGACCGTACGCGCCTCCAGCAGGGCGACCAGCACCCCGGCCACGGCGGGGCCGGTCACGCCCATGGTGCGCCCGACGATGCTACGCAGGGCGTTGGCCTCCTGGAGCCGGTGCCCGGGGACCAGCAGCGGCATGACCGACCCGGCGGCGGGCTCGCCCACCGATCCGGCGACACCGCTGAGGGCGGCCAGGCACAGGAACCAGGCGGTGTCGCCGGGGCCGAAAGCGAAGCCGAGCATGACCGCGAGCTGGACCAGGTCGTTGGCGGCCAGCGCCGTGGATCTGCGGACCCTGCCCAGCAGGGCGCCCGAGAACAGGACGAACAGGGTTCCGGCGACACCGCGCGCCCCCAGGACCAGGCCGAGGACCAGCGGCCCGTGCTCGGCCAGCACCAGGCCGACCAGGGCCACGGGGAGCATCTCCGAGCCGAGTTCGCTGGCGCCCCTGGCGGTGAGGAAGGTCCGGAACCCCCGGTGCCGCAGGCTTTCGGGCAGCGGGGGTGAACCGATCGTGGGCCTCCTCCGGGGGTGCGAAACGCCCCCCAGTGTGCCGGTGGCCCCACGGATCCGGCGACTGGTTTTCGGCGGTGGCGGAGCCGGCCACCCGTGGGGCGTCGGTCACGGTTCGCGCGACCCGCGGGGCGTTCCCCTCACCGCCGCAGCGCTCAGCTGAGCGGAGGGACGCGCCCGGGGCCCTCCTGGCCTTCCTCCCCGTGGCCGGGGGCGTTCCGGGGAGAGGGAAGTCACGTGGCCTCACGCTGGCTTCGGGGCAGGGGATGGGGGAGCGAAGGCGTTCCCGCGTGTTCCGGGAGGGGAAGCACGTCTTCGGGGGCGGGAAACGTTGTTACCCGTCGGTACTACCGACTGGTAAGTTCGCCGTGTCGTGATGGCCGTACGGCCGCTTCCGGACACAGACAGCGAGGAAACCACCAGTGCACGAGGGCGTCCTCACCCGGCCCCGACCCGTCCCCCACGCCCGCTTCCGGCTCTTCCTGCTCCACCACGCGGGCGGGTCGTCCCTGGGCTACCGCTCATGGGTGCGCCACTTCCCGGCGGACTGGGAGGTGTGCCTGGTGGAGGCGCCCGGACGCGGAACCGCGGAACGGGAGACGCCCTTCCGCAACGCCGGGCACCTCGCCCGTCACCTGCACGGGCACCTCGCGCCCGCCCTGGACCGCCCCTTCGGGCTCTTCGGACACAGCATGGGCGCCCTGGTGGCCTACGAACTGGCCCACCTGCTGGCCGCCGAGGGCCCCGCGCGGCCCGCCTGGCTCGGGGCGTCGGCGTGGAGCCCGGCCCCCGGACCGGAGCGGGACGAGCCCCGCCACCTGATGACCTCCGACCGGTTGCGCGAGAGCGTCGCCCGCATGGGCGGAGCCGTCGCCCGCTCCCTGGCCGACCCCGACCAGTGGCAGGCGGCGGAACCGCTGATCCGGGCCGACCTCGGACTCGTCGACGGCTGGCGTCCGGACCCCGACACCCCGCCGCTGCGCGTGCCGCTGTCGGTCTTCGGCGGCGAGGACGACCCCGGCGTTCCACCCGAGCGACTCGCCGCCTGGGACGACCACGCCGAGGGGCCGGTCGAGCACCACCTCCTGCCGGGCGGGCACTTCTACTTCGTCGGCCGGGCCGGCGACGTGGCCACCCGGATCACCAAGGACGTCCACGCCGTCCTGCCCCGGGACTCCTGACGCCAGCCGTGCCGGAACCGTGGACGGCACCACCGCCCGCGTGTACCCTCCTGGGCGTCCCCTGGCGAGGGGACGGTGCCCCGGCCCGAGGAAGGAGCGTGATCTCGCCATGGAGCGGTTGCCCCGGCCGCCCGCCCGGAGGGACCGGGAGCACGGGCGGCGGGCTCCGAAGGAGCGAGATGTCCCGTACGGACAGGACCAAGCCGCTGTGGGTGCGCTGCGCGGAGCATGACCCCCGGCCGATGCACGATCACCGCCACGGCTCCTGCGACCTGCCTCCGAAACCGACCCGGGAGAAGCTGGACACGCACTGCTGGTGGCTGTTCGACCGGTTCGGCAGCCCCTGCTGCGCGGGCGACCACGGGCGTGCCGCCAAGAGGGAGATGGGCGAGCTGAACAGGGCCAGCAACCGCAGGGACCGCCACAGGGCCCGACTTGAGGCGCGCCGCCTCGTCACCGGTGGGGACGTCGACTGACCTCGTTCACCACCGGCCACGAGCAGGGCTGACACGAGCCCGCCCACGCGGACCCGGGGGAGAGGCCGTACCCGGCACCGGAGACGGCCTCTCCCCGCCCAGGCCGCGTAACGCTCAGACGCTCACCGCGATGACGTAGCCGGGCCCGTCCGCGCTCAGTTCCACCGCCCCGTCCGTCCGCGCGCCCACCCCGCCGCCTTGGGCGACCGCCTCCAGGCCGGTGACGTCCAGGTCGGCGTAGTCCACCGACAGCCGCCCGTGCGGACCGTCGGCCAGGTGCACCAACACCACCTGACCGGCGAGCGCGCGCAGGAACGTCATGTGGTGCGGCCCCGCGTCCAGCCAGCGCAGCCCCCCGGTCTGGAGCGCGGGCAGTTCCCTGCGCAGCGCCAGCAGACGGGTGTGGGCGTTCATCGCCTCACGGTCCCACGCCTCGGGGCGGTGCCAGGGCATCGGCCTGCGGGAGTTCTCCCCGTCCGTGCCCTCCATACCGATCTCGTCGCCGGCGAACACGAACGGCACACCCGGCAGTGTCACCTGTGCCGCCACCCCGACCTCGTGCCGTCCGGAGTCACCGCCCACCACGGTCCGGAACCGCGCCGAGTCGTGCGTGCTCAGGGCGTTCACGCTGTGCGTCAGCACCCGCCACGGCATCCCGGCGTTGGCCGCGCGCACCGCCCGCACCGCCTGGTCGGCCCCGCTCCTCGGCAGGGGCGCGTCCGTGTGCAGGTAGTGCACCCCCTCGGGCGCGGTGTTCAGCCAGGTCCACACCGGCCGGGTGAACCCCGCGTAGTTCATCACCCCGTGCCACCCGTCGTGGTGGGTGTCCGGACCGGCGTCGTGGAAGTGCTCGGCCAGCAGCCACGACCCGTCGCCGCCGCGCTCGGCGTCCACCTCGCGCATCCGTGCGGCGATCTCCCCGGCCACCTCCCGGTTCAGGTCCTGCGCGCCCCTGCGTCCGGTCATGTTCGCCACGTCGATGCGCCAACCGTCCAGCGGGTCCGGCCCCGTCAGCCCGCTCACGAGCACCGAGTCGTCCGCACCGTAGACCCTGCGCCGCAGCTCGGGCGAGGAGTAGTCCAGCTTCGGCAGGCTGCGCACCCCCAGCCAGCCCACGTACTCGTCGGGGTGGTCGGTGAAGTAGTAGAACCCGGCCTCGGCGGAGTCCGCGTCGGCCCGGGCGGCCACGAACCACTCGTGTGCGTCCCCGGTGTGGTTGGTGGTCAGGTCGCCCATCACCCGCATGCCGCGCTCGTGCGCGGCCCGCGCCAGCTCCCGCAGGGCGCGGTCGCCGCCCAGCAGCGGGTCCACCTCCGTGAACGTGGAGGCGTCGTAGCGGTGCGCGGACCGGGCCGGGAAGACGGGCGTCAGGTAGACCACCTCCACGCCGAGCGCGGCCAGGTGGTCCAGGCGGCGCCGCACCCCGTCGAGCGTGCCGCCGAAGTACTCGCGGGAGGCGGTCGCGCCGAAACCGGCGGGCTCGTCGTCCCAGGAGCGGGGCAGCGCCCAGTCGGGGTGTTCGGCCAGGGGTTCGACGGAGTCGTCGTCACGGGCGAACCGGTCGGGGAAGATCTGGTAGACGCTCGTTCCCGTGACCCACGCGGGCGGCTGGGGGCCGTTGACCACCCGGAAGTCCGCGGCGTCGGTGACCTCGTGCTCGTGGGCGCCCTCCTGGTTGAGCCACGTGTACCGGGTGCCGCGCACGATCGCGAACCGGTAGCCGGTGACCACCGGGAGCAGCGGCACGGTCGCCTCGAACCAGACGGTGTCGCCCACCGCCCGCGTTCTCTCGGCCCGGAACATGAGGCCCTCGCCGTCCTCCACCACGTGGGCGTACACCGCGTCCGCGCCCCCGGGCACGCGTACGCGCAGCCTCACCCGGCCGTCTTCGACGCTGACGTGGTCGGGGGATCCGTCGTGGTGGGGATCGCGGACGAACTGCACGGCTGACTCCTGGGGCGGGAAGGCGCGGGAACGCACGGACACGTGACCGGGCCCCGCCGCGCGCGCGACGGAGCCCGGTCCGGGCTGTCCAGTATCGCAACGGGAGTCGGGACGTCGCGAATCCTTTTCACCAGCCCGTTTCCGCCTGCCAGGACTCCCGGCGCGGGCGGAGTTCTGGGAGCGCTCCCAGGCATGGAGGCCACCCTAACCGTCGTGATACCCCCTGTAAAGAGCCCGTGACTCCGGGGTCTGAGTACCACTTCCGGGCGTTCCGTGTGGGGCCGCGGACCCGTCCCGCCGGGAATCCAGTCCGTTGACCCTCCCCCCTGTCGTGGTGGTATGTCCCGGGTTACGGTGGTGTTATGAGCCTTGAGTTGCCAACCGACCGACTCCTCATCCGGGAGTGGCACCTGGACGACGCCGAGGAGGCCCTCCAGATCTACGGGGCCGACGAGGTGGCGCACTGGTTGACGCCGGAATGGCATGCGGTGAACGACACCGAAGCGATGCGCTCGGTGTTGCACGCCTGGATCGAGGCGGGGCCCAACCTGATTCCGCCCGCGGGACGCTGGGCCATCGTCCGTAAGGAGGACGAACAGCTGGTGGGAGGACTCTCACTCAAGCTTCTCCCGCCCTTCGAGGAGGACTTCGAGCTGACCTGGGCGCTGCGTCCGGAGGTGTGGGGTCAGGGGTACGCCACGGAGGCGAGCCAGGCCATCATCTCCTGGGCGTTCAAACAGGGGATCGAGGAGGTTTTCGCGGTCGCGCGCCCCCACAACGAGCGGGCGATCGCCGTGGCGCGCAGGCTGGGCATGGAGTGGGTCGGCGAGACCGAGAAGTACTACGACATGCGCTTGCAGGTCTTCCGCCTGCGCCCGAGCTGACCGAGACGCGTGCGGCCCGCCGGTATCCCCTCCGGCGGGCCGCGCGTTCGCGTCCGGCGCCCGGCCGCTTCGGTCGCGGGGCCCAGCCGACCGGGAACAGTGGCGGACCGGCCCGGGCGAACCCCTCCTGGCGCTGGTGGGGGAAGCGCGGCTACGGGGCCTCCCGGGGGCCGCGACGTCGGGAGAGCGGCCTCAGGTGCCGAGGTACTGGCTGATGCGCTCGGTCTCGGCCTCCGACAGGCGCACCGCGGCGGCGGCCGTGTTCTCCTCCAGGTGCGCCACCCGCGACGTTCCCGGGATCGGCAGCATCACCGGCGAGCGGTGCAGCAGCCAGGCCAGGGACAGCTGCACCGGGGTGATCCCGTGCTCGGCGGCCATCGCGGTCAGCGGCGACTCCGGCCCCGCCAGTTCGCCGCGTCCGACAGGCGCCCACGGCAGGAACGCGGTCCCGTCCTTCTCGCACTGCTCCAGCACGTCCTCGGAGTGGCGGAAGGAGGGCGCGTACTGGTTCTGCACCGACGCCACGGGGGTGATCGCGCGGGCGGCCGACAGCTCGTCCACGCTCACCTCGCTGAGCCCGATGTGGCGGATCTTGCCCTGCTCGCGCAGCTCCACCAGGGCGCCGAGCTGGTCGGCCAGCGGCACCTCCGGGTCGATGCGGTGCAGCTGGAGCAGGTCGATCCGCTCCAGGCCCAGGTTGCGCAGGCTCAGCTCCACCTGCTGCTTGAGGTACTCGGGGCGGCCCAACCGGTACCACTGCGCCGGGCCGGTGCGCGCGAACCCCGTCTTGGTGCCGATGACCAGGTCGTCGGGGTAGGGGTAGAGGGCCTCCCGGATCAGCTGCTCGCTGATCTGCGGACCGTAGGAGTCGGCGGTGTCGATGAAGGTCACGCCCAGCTCGACCGCACGACGCAGGACCGCCAGCGCCTCGTCCCGGTCACGGGGCGGTCCCCACACCCCCTCGCCGACGATCCGCATCGCCCCGAACCCCAGGCGGTGAACCGGCAGGTCGCCGCCGATGGAGAGGGTTCCCGACTCTCGGGCGATCTGTGGAGTGGCGTGTAGGTCGGTCACGGTGTCCCTTCCAGACGGCGTTGTGGCCGCGTGCTCAAGAACTTCGGGGAGAGGTACGCCGCGCGGCTCCCGCGTACGCGGGAGCCGCGTTCCCGGCGGTGTAGCGGGCAGGATCTCAGGAGGTGCGGGCACCCGCAAGGCGCCACGGGGCGCGCGGGCCGGGCGGACGCGTGCCGGATCACGCCTCCCGGCCGTCGGCACGTGCCAGCCACGGGAGGGCGGCCGCGTCACACGCCCGCGTCCCGGCGCGCCACCGAGGCCAGGTCGGCCTCGATACGCGCGGTCGCCTCCAGCAGCGCGGGCAGCAGGTCGCGGCGCACGTCCTCGATCGAGGACCGGTTGGCGTGCGCGGACACGTTCGCGGCGGCGATCACCCTGCCCGAAACGTCGCGGACGGGCGCGGCCAGCGAGCGCAGCCCCTCCTCCAGTTCCTGGTCGACGATCGCGTACCCCTGCTCGCGCACCCGTTCCAGTTCGGCGCGCAGTTCGGCCCGGTCGGTGATGGTGAACCTGGTCAGGGGCCTGAGTTCCACCCGCTCCAGGTAGGCGTCGAGGTCGCGGTCGTCGCGACCGGCCAGCAGCACCCGGCCCATCGAGGTGGCCGAGGCGGGGAAGCGGGTGCCCACGGTGATGGCGACCGCCATGATCCGCGAGGTCGCCACACGCGCCACGTAGAGCACGTCGTCGCCCTCCAGCACCGACACCGAGGCCGACTCGTGCACCCGCGCGGACAGGTCCTCCAGGTGGGGCTGGGCCACGTCCGGCAGCCCGGCGGAGGCCACGTAGGCGTAGCCCAGTTCCAGCACGCGCGGGGTGAGCGAGAACAGCCTGCCGTCGGTGCGCACGTACCCCAGGTCGACCAGGGTGAGCAGGAAGCGGCGGGCGGCGGCACGGGTCAGGTCGGTCTCGCGCGCGACCTCGCTGAGGGTCATGGAGCGCCGTTCCGCGGAGAAGGCGCGGATGACGGTCAGGCCGCGCTCCAGGGACTGTACGAAGTGGGCGCCGCGGGCCTCGTCTTCTTCGGTGGGCATGTGCTCTTCCAGGCTCGGGAGCGGTGGTGGCTGCGGGGTTCGGGTGCGGGAGACCGAATCCCCGGAGATGTTCTCATACCGCACAGACGGCGTGCCGAAGTCGGACCGTACGCGCCCCGCTCTTCGCGGAGGGCCCGCCCCGTTCACTGGCACGCTCCCGCGCGGTGGGCCGTGGCGGTTTTCGCGGAGTCGCCTTCCGGCCGCTCAGGCCACGGTGCCCGGCCGTCCTCCCCGAACTCTGCGGGCGTCAGCCCTCCGCACGGTCTTCGACGTAGGGGGCGAGTGTGTCGACGACGGTTGCGTAGTCCTGTTCGACGGTGATCGCGTCCTGGTCCTCTCGGATCCGCGGAGGGCACTCCCAGTCCTCGACCGCCGACCCGGTCGCCTCCACGGTGGCCACGTGCCTGTGCGTGGTCGCCTCGTACAGGTCGTACTCGAAGTGCGTCAGGTGCAGGGGCACGGTCCTGTCGTCGTGGCCGCTGGGCAGGCCGCTGAACGACGGCGTGTAGGAGCAGGTGTCCAGTTCCTCGCCCAGGCTGATCCGGCCGCAGGCGATCAGGGCGGCGTCCTCCATGTCGGTGGACCAGCCGCGTTCCTCCATCCGCGCGCCGAGGTCCGGGAAGGACACCTCCTCGACCGGCCTCAGGTACCGCTGCTCCTCGACGAGGGAGAGGTGGTGCGGCCCCTCGCCCTCGTAGGCGGGCACGTCCGTGAACACCATCTCCGGGTCGGCGCAGAACGCTCGCAGGTGCTCGTACTCCTCGGGTACGGCGAGGGGGCGGGGCACGAACAACCAGGCGTAGAACAGCACCAGGGCGACGGCCGCGACCGCCGCCGCCACCGCCCGTGAACGCCCGGGGTCCCCGGAGAACTCGCGGTCCACCAGGGCGCGTCGCAGCGCGCGGGCGGAACCGAAGGAGTCCAGGCGGGCCGACGCGGTCCCGCCCCCTGGTGCGGGCCACGCCAGGGCCAGCGGCTGCTTGTCGACGGGGGCCCCGGGATCCGCCACGGTGGTCACCCGCGCCGGTACGCACGTCACGGCGGGTCCGTTTTCGGGCAGCACACGCACACCGTGTTCGTGGACGGCCACCCGGACGCGGTTCCCGAACGGGGCGAAGTGGTTGTACAGCAGTCCCGCGAGCACACCGAGCGGTACGAGGACGGCCGCGACCCGCCACCCGGCCTCGGCGAAGGCGCTGTCCGGGGCGATGAAGGCGATGGTGAGCGTGGCCGATCCGCCGAGCATCCCGCAGACGAAGGGCGCCAGGGTCTTCAGGCGCTGCCGGTGGGTCCGCCAGTGCCTTCCGAGCGCGTCGTCGCCCTGGTCCGTGTGTTCGGCCCCCGACCCGCCCTGCTCCGGGGGATCCTCGTGCGGAAAGACCATCGATGCGCGCTCCACGTTCTCGCCCGTATGAACCCGGTCAACGCTACTGAGGGCTTTGGCGGCCCACGAAGGCGGTGTGCGGGGCGCCGACCCCGGGGTGTGCCTCGGGACGTGTCCCCCGGCGCGGGGCCCTCGCGCGCGAAGGGGTGCCCGGGCCCTCGTGCCTGCCATGTGCGGGGAGAGGCCCCAGTTCACGGTGGTGTGGCGGGAAGCTGGCGCCGGAAGGGAACGTGTCCCCCGCGTGCGGGGCGCGTCACACATCCCTTGACCACGTCCGGGATCGGCGCTACCGTCATATCCCAGATGTTCGCTCTGAGAACATCTATTCGCTATCCGAACGGGAGTGCCTCATGATCGTGCCCCTGGACGAGGCGGTACGCGAGCTCGTCCACGACGGCGACACCGTCGCCCTGGAAGGGTTCACCCATCTCATCCCCGTGGCGGCGGGGCACGAGATCATCCGCCAGGGCCTGCGCGACCTCACCCTGGTCCGCATGACCCCCGACATCGTCTACGACCAGCTCATCGGCGCCGGGTGCGCCAGCAAGCTCGTCTTCTCCTGGGGCGGCAACCCCGGTGTCGGTTCACTGCACCGCTTCCGTGACGCCGTCACCTCCTCCTGGCCCGTCCCCCTGGAGATCGAGGAGCACAGCCACGCCGGGATGGCCAACCGTTACGTCGCGGGCGCCTCCGGCCTGCCCTTCGCCATCCTGCGGGGCTACTCCGGCACCGACCTGGTCGCCAACAACCCCAACATCAGGACCGTCACCTGCCCCTTCACCGGGCAGGAGCTCGCGGCCGTGCCCGCCCTGAACCCCGACGTCACCGTCGTGCACGCCCAGCGCGCCGACCGCGACGGCAACGTGCAGCTGTGGGGGATCACCGGCATCCAGAAGGAGGCCGTCCTGGCCGCCGACCGCGCCCTGGTCACCGTCGAGGAGGTCGTGGACACCCTCGACCCCGTCCCCGGGCAGGTCGTCCTGCCCGCGCGTGTGGTGAACCGGGTCAGCGTCGTTCCCGGCGGCGCGGCGCCCTCCTACGCGCACGGCTACTACGAGCGCGACAACGAGGCCTACCGTGCCTGGGACGCCGTCGGGCGCGACCGCGAGTCCTTCGGTGCCTGGCTCAAGGAGCTCACCGACACCCCCGCCGTGTCCGAGCCCGCTGGGAGGGGCCTGTGACCACCGCGAACTGGACCTCCGACGAGATCATGACCGTCACCGCGGCCCGCTCCCTGCGTGACCGGATGTCCTGCTTCGTCGGCATCGGACTGCCCAGTACCGCCGCCAACGTGGCCCACCGCACCCACGCGCCGGGGCTGTGGATGGTCTACGAGTCCGGCACCCTGGGCACCGTTCCGGACCACCTGCCGCTGTCCATCGGCGACGGGATCCTCGCCGACACCGCCGACACCGTGGTCCCGGTTCCGGAGGTCTTCAACTACTGGTTGCAGGCCGGGCGGATCGACGTCGGCTTCCTCGGCGCCGCCCAGATCGACCGGTACGCCAACATCAACACCACCGTGATCGGCGACTACGCGAACCCGAGGGTGCGCCTGCCAGGAGCGGGCGGCGCCCCCGAGATCGCCGCCTCCTGCCGCGAGGTCATCGTCATCATGCGGCACAGCAGCCGCGCCTTCGTCGAGAAGGTCGACTTCGTCACCTCGGTCGGCCACGGCTCCGGTCCCGGCGACCGCGAGCGCCTGGGCCTGCGCGGTGCCGGTCCGGTGCGGGTGATCACCGACCTCGGCGTGCTCGAACCCGATCCCGTCACCCGCGAACTCGTCCTGACCGGCGTGCACCCGGGTGTGGAGGCGGACGCGGTCCGGGAGGCGACCGGCTGGGACCTGGTCGTGTCCGGGGACCTGGCCGTCACCCCCGAACCCACCGAAGCCGAACTGTCGGTGGTCCGCTCCCTGACCGGGGCCGCCTGAGGCCGCGGGGAAGGCGGCACCCTACAGTTACCTAACAACGTTAGGTTCCAGTCCGTCCGCGCCCGGGACCTGCCCCGGCCGCAGCACACCAGGAGGTCCACGGTGACCGACGTCCACGTCCTCGACGCCGTCCGCACACCCTTCGGCAGGTACGGCGGCGCCCTGTCCGGGGTCCGCCCCGACGACCTGGCCGCCCACGTCGTCAGGTCCCTCGTCGAACGCGCGCCCGGCCTGGACACCGCCGCCGTCGACGAGGTCGCCCTCGGCAACGCCAACGGCGCGGGCGAGGAGAACCGCAACGTCGCCCGCATGGCCACCCTGTTGGCCGGGCTGCCCACCTCGGTGCCCGGAGTCACCGTCAACCGCCTGTGCGGTTCGGGCCTGGAGGCCGCCATCCAGGCCAGCCGCGCCATCCAGGTCGGCGACGCCTCCCTGGCCGTGGCCGGGGGAGTGGAGTCCATGAGCCGCGCCCCCTGGGTGATGCCCAAACCGGCCAGGGGCTTCCCCGCCACCGACGCCACCCTGCACTCGACCACCCTCGGCTGGCGCATGGTCAACCCGCGCATGCCCGGGCGGTGGACCGTCTCCCTGGGCGAGGGCACCGAGGGCCTGGCCCGGCAGCACGGGATCTCGCGCGCCGACCAGGACGCCTTCGCCCTGGCCAGCCACGCCAGGGCCGCCGAGGCCTGGGCCGGGGGCGTCTTCGACGACGAGATCGTCCAGGTCCCCGACGCGCACCTGGACCGGGACGAGTCCATCCGCGAGACCTCCGCCGACAAGCTCGCCGGCCTCAAGCCCGCCTTCCGCGCCGAGGGCACCATCACCGCCGGGAACGCCTCACCGCTCAACGACGGGGCCGCCGCCCTGCTGCTGGGCACCCGGGACGCCGCCGAGGCCGCGGGGCTGGTCCCCATGGCCCGCATCGCCGGACGCGGGGCCGCCGGGGTCGATCCCGACGTGTTCGGCATCGGCCCCGTCCGCGCCGCCGAGATCGCCCTCGAACGCGCCGGAATCGGCTGGGGAGACCTGTCCGTGGTCGAGCTCAACGAGGCCTTCGCCGCCCAGTCCCTGGCCTGCGTCCGCAGTTGGAGGGGACTGGACCCCGACATCGTCAACCCCAACGGCGGCGCCATCGCCATCGGTCACCCGCTGGGCGCCTCGGGAGCCCGTATCCTCGGTTCCCTCGCCCACGAGCTGCGCCGGCGAGGTGGGGGATGGGGCCTGGCCGCGCTGTGCATCGGCGTCGGTCAGGGACTGGCCGTCGTCCTCCAGGCGTAGGAACCGGTGAGGGCGCCCGAACGGGGAAGAGAGCGCGGCCGTCGCCGTCCGCCGGGGACGGGGAGGGCGACGGGCGAGCAGAGCGAAGCGGAGCCACGACACAGTCGACCGTCACGCGGGACCCCGGTAGCCGGTACCGCACGAACGAAGGAACACCTCCCATGTCCACACCTCCCACACCCTCCGACGCGACGCGAACGCCGTCCGGTCTGCACGTGCCCGGCTACGTCCGCGACCCCGACACCCACCCGCCACTGGACTACCCCGAGTACGGGAGCACCGCGCTGCGCCACCCCAAGCGCCCGCTCACCCTGCTCCCGCACATGCTCACCGAGATCACCGCGCCGGTCCTGGGCCAGGACCGCCTCGGCGAGCTCGACCACGACCTCACCCGCCAGCACGAGGAGGAGCCCCAGGGGCAGCGCATCATCGTGCACGGCCAGGTCCGCGACAGCGACGGCCGCCCCGTTCCGCACACCCTGGTGGAGATCTGGCAGGCCAACGCGGGCGGCCGCTACCGCCACACCAGCGACAACTGGCCCGCTCCGCTGGACCCCCACTTCACCGGCGTCGGCCGAGCCCTGACCGACGCCGAGGGCCACTACCGGTTCGTCACCATCCGCCCCGGCGCCTACCCCTGGCGCAACCACCGGAACGCCTGGCGGCCCGCGCACATCCACTTCTCCCTGTTCGGGAGGGCCTTCACCCAGCGGCTCGTCACCCAGATGTACTTCCCGGACGACCCGCTGTTCTTCCAGGACCCCATGTGGAACTCGGTGCCCGACCCCAAGGCCCGTGAACGCATGCTGGCCAGCTACGACCACGACGCCACCGAACCCGAGTGGGCGCTGGCCTACCGCTGGGACGTCGTGCTGCGCGGACGCGAACAGACCCCGTTCGAGTCCGAGGAAGAGATCCTGGAGGACGACGAGTGAGCACGTATCCCACCACCCCTTCCCAGACGGTCGGCCCCTACCTGCACATCGGCCTGCCCTGGCCCGACGGGCCCTACGCCGTCGACGAGGACGTCCCCGGCGCGCTGTGGATCCGCGGCACCGTCCACGACGGCGCGGGCGCGACCGTTCCCGACGCCCTCGTCGAGACATGGCAGGCCGACCCCGAGGGCCGCTTCGACCACCCCGACGACCCGCGCGGCGCCAGGGCCCACCCGGGCTTCCGCGCCTTCGGCCGCTGCCCCACCGACGCCAGCGGCGCGTACGGGATCCGCACCCTCAAACCCGGACCCGTCCCGGGCCCGCACGGGGACCAGGCGCCGCACATCGACGTGTCGGTGTTCGCGCGCGGCATGCTGAACCGGGTGGTCACCCGCCTGTACTTTCCTGAGGAGGAGGCGGCCAACGCCGCCGACCCGGTACTGAACGGCATCGGTGATCCGGAGGCCCGGGCCACCCTCGTCGCCCGCCGTGAGGAGGACGGATACCGTTTCGACATCCGCCTCCAGGGTGAGGGGGAGACCGTCTTCTTCGACGTCTAGCGCGGTGACCGGAAAGGCCCACCAGGTTCACCCGATCATCCGAGGGCGGAGCACTTCGGCCGTACCGGCGGCGTATCCGCCCAGCGCACCAGGGCCGGCCCCGTGGTCGACGGTGACACGGTGCCCGGCCCCGCACCGTCCCGACCCCGCACGTCCCGACAGCCCGAGCCCCGGAGGGAAACCCATGACCGGCCTGTTCGACGGTGTCCTCGACCACGGCCCCCTGGCCGCGCTCACCGACGACACCGCATGGCTCCAGGCTCTGCTGGACGTGGAGGCCGCCCTCGCGCGCGCCCTCGCCGACACAGGAACCCTGACCGGGGAGCGGGCCGACTCCGTCGCCGCGGCCTGCCGCGCCGACCGCTACGACCCCGCCGCCCTGGGGAGGGCCGCCGCGGGCGGCGGCAACCCGGTCATCCCCCTGGTCCGGGAGCTCACCTCCCGGGTACGCGAGCACGACCCCGACGCCGCGCGGCACGTGCACCGGGGCGCGACCAGCCAGGACGTCATGGACACCGGCGCCATGCTGATCGCCCGCCGCGCGGGCGGCGCCCTGCTGTCGGACCTGCGCGCGCTCGCCGACGACCTGCGGGACCTGGCCGAGGCCCACCGCACCACGGTCATGCCCGGCCGCACCCTGCTCCAGCAGGCCCTGCCCACCACCTTCGGCGCGGTCGTCGCGGGATGGGCCAACGGACTGGGCGAGGCCGCGGACCAGCTCGACCACGTGCTGCACCACCGCCTGGCCGTGCAGTTCGGCGGTGCCGTGGGCACCCTGGCCTCCCTCGGCGAGGACGGACCCGCCGTGACCGCGGCCCTGGCCGCACGCCTGGACCTGGCCGAACCCGTCCTGCCCTGGCACACCGAACGCGGACGGATCACCGAACTGGCCGCGGCCCTGGGCCGGATCTGCGGAGCGGTCGGCACCGCCGCCCAGGACGTCGTGCTCCTGGCCCAGACCGAGGTCGGTGAACTGGTCGAGGACGGCGGCCCCGGGGTCGGCGGCTCCTCCACCCTGCCGCACAAGCGCAACCCCGTCGCGGCCGTCAGCGCCCTGGCCAACGCACGCCAGGCCCCCGGGCTGGTCGCGACCCTGTTCGCCGCCCAGATCCAGGAGCACCAGAGGGCCGCCGGAAGCTGGCACTCCGAGTGGCTGGCCCTCACCGACCNGCCCCTCACCGACCTGCTGCGCCGCACCGGCTCCGCCGTGGCCTGGCTACGTACCAGCGCCGCCCGGCTGCGCGTCGACCCCGCCCGGATGCGCGCCAACCTCGACGCCACCGGGGGCCTGGCCCTGTCCGAGCGCGTCACCGCCGACCTGGCTCCCGAACTCGGCCGCGTGGACGCCCACCACCTGGTCACCGAGGCCTGCCGGGAGGCCGTCGACGCCGCCCGCGACCTGGCCGACGTCCTCGCCGAGCGCCTCGACGGCGTACGCACCCCCGAACGGATCCGCGCCCTGCTCGACCCGTCCGGGTACCTGGGCGCCGCCCCGGTGTTCACCGGCAGGGTCACCGGGGCCAGAGCGGGTAGGACCGCCGCGCGGACGACACCACCGAGCGAAGAAGGAGCACGAGGATTCCATGAGCGTTGACCTCCACCACACCGAGAGCGGACCGGCCGACGCGCCGCCGCTGCTGCTCGGCGGTTCCCTGGGCACCACCACGCGGATGTGGGAGCCGCAGGTCGAGGCGCTCTCGACCGTCTTCCGGGTGATCCGCTTCGACCACAGGGGGCACGGGGGCTCGCCGGTTCCCGAGGGGCCGTACACCATGGCCGACCTGGGTGGCGACGTCATCGCGCTGATGGACCGGTTGGGCATCGAGCGCGCCCACTACGCCGGGCTGTCCATCGGCGGCATGGTCGGGCAGTGGCTCGCGGTCCACCACCCGGAGCGCATCGACCACCTGGCCCTGCTGGCCACCTCCCCCTACATGGGACCGGCCCAGAACTGGCGGGACCGGGCCGCGTTGGTGCGGGCCGAGGGCACCGGGGCCGTGGCGGACTCGGTGGTGGAGCGCTGGTTCACCCCGGCCTTCGTCAAGGAGCGCCCCCAGGAGGTCACCCGGCTGCGCGACCAGATCGCGGCGACCGCGCCGGAGGGATACGCGGGCTGCTGCGGGGCCATCGAGACCTACGACCTGCGTGAGGACCTGCACCGGGTCACGGCGCCCACACTCGTCATCGGCGGTGCCGACGACCCGTCCACACCGCCCGAGGGCAACGCCGCACTGATCGCCGAGCGCGTCCCGGACGCGCGTCTGGTGGTGCTGGAGGACGCCGCGCACCTGCTCTCCTGGCAGCAGAGCGCCAAGGTGAACACGCTGCTCACCCAGCACTTCGCGTCCGCCGACCGCCACGCCTCGGGGACGCGGGTGCGCCGCGCGGTGCTGGGCGACGAGCACGTGGACCGCGCCCAGGAGCGCACGACCGGTTTCACCGAGCCGTTCCAGGACCTCATCACCCGCTACGCCTGGGGTGAGATCTGGACCCGCCCGGGGCTGGACCGCCGTACTCGCAGCTGCATGGTGCTCACCGCGCTGCTCGCGCACGGCCACTGGGACGAACTGGCCATGCACGTGCGCGCGGCGCTGCGCAACGGGCTGAGCCCGGACGAGATCGGTGAGGTGTTCCTCCAGGCCGCGGTCTACTGCGGGGTGCCCGCCGCGAACAGGGCGTTCGGCATCGCCCAGGAGGTCCTCGCCGAGTACGAGTAGGGATGCCGGCCCAGGGTGTGCTGGTCGGTGGCGTGCGCTGACCAGCACACCTCTCGCGGGTGGTCCGGGCGGAGGGACGGCGGGGTGTCTGTACCCGTCTCCACACGTGGTCCGGTGGAGGTGGGCGAGGACACCGGTCGGGGACGCTCGCCTCGGTTCCTCGGTTCCTCGGTTCCTCGGTTCCTCGGTTCCTCGGGGGAGTGGCTCCGCTGGGAACGCCACCCCCCCGGCGGTGGTGCTCCGGTCAGCGCTTGAACGCCACGCCCGCCAGCTCCCACAGCTTGACGTTGGCATCGGTGGGGCGGAACACCGGGTCGACTCCTGGCATGCGCCAGGTGGCGCAGTCCACCGCGAAGGGGCCCTCGTCGCGTCCGTCGATCCAGGGGCTGGTCAGTTCCAGGCCCTCGAAGACCACGGAGGCCTCCTCGGGGCTGCGCACCCGTCCCCACGGGGTGCCGAAGGACAGGATCTTGTCGGTCATCCACTCGCCGGAGGCCGGGTTGTCGGAGACGATGTGGGAGAAGATGACGCACGAGCCCGGCGCGAGGCGGTCCATGAGCGAGCGCACCATGCCGAACGGGTCGCTGTCGTCGGGCAGGCAGTGCAGGAGCGACACCAGCATCACGCACACCGGCAGGTCCGTGTCGATGAGCCGGGTGGTCTCGGGGGCGCCGAGGACGCGGTCGGTGTCGCGGATGTCGGACAGCAGGAAGGCGGTGTCCGCGCTGTCGCTGATCAGCGCCCGCCCGTGCGCGAGCACGATGGGATCGTGGTCGACGTAGAGCACCCGGGCGCGGGGGTTGGCCCGCTGGGCCGCGTGGTGGGTGTTGTTGGCGGTGGGCAGACCGGCCCCCAGGTCGAGGAACTGCTCCACCCCCTGGGCCGCGACGTACTCCACCGCACGGGAGAGGTAGGCGCGGTTGTCGTTGGCGAAGGCGACCAGCTCGGGAATGTTCTCCGCGAGCGCCTCACAGGCCTTGCGGTCGGCCTCGAAGTTGTCCTTGCCCCCCAACAGGAAATCGTACATGCGTGCGATGCTGGGGGTTTCCATGTCGATGTCGGGAGGAAAGTGATCGGCCATGAGGATACCCATCCGAAGAAGTGGCGAAGAGCGTTCTCTGGCCGAATGGTAACCGTGTTTCCGCGGCCTTACCGGAGTTTTCCACAACAAAGTTCGAGCCGCGTATTCGAGGGGGCACACGCCATGTTCCGGTCTCAGTTCACGTGTGTCCGAAACCGGGCAGATCATCGGCCACAAGACCGGGAGCGGCGGCCCTGAGGCGCTCTCCGGCGCCCTCCGGCGGGTGCGGTGGCGCGGGAGGCGGCGGCGCGGACCAGAACGCGGCGGCCGAGGAGGGATCCGCGTCCGTCGGGTGAGAGGAAACGTCCGCCGTGTCAAAGGTCTTCCCTTCCCCTCCGTCATTTTCCTCGAATGTCTCGTCTTCGCCCGAAGATCCTTTTGTGGTGGTCGAGGAAAGTGCTCTGACCTGCGCCACCAGCGCACGGCGTTCCCTGCCCAGCCAGCGGGTCAGCGTGAACGGGTCGCGGTCGGCCTCGGCGCCCAGCTCCGCGACCGCCGCCGCCAGGTGCGCGCACCGGGAGTCCCACCGGTCACAGGAACAGGTCGCCACCAGCGCGCCCCACCCGCGCGGCACCAGGTCCCATCCCAGCAGCGAGAACACCCGGGCCGACGCCACCGGCAGCTCACCGGCCAGGATCCGGGCGCGGAACACCGGCTGGGAGGCCAGCGCGCCGCACAGGCGCTCCCACTCGCCCTCCGGCGGTACCGGACGGATCAGACTCACCTCGTGCGAGCCCGGGCCGCGCACCCGTCCCGCGACCTCGCCCGGACGCACCGTCAGCCGCTCGACCCGCGTACCCCCCGGAACACGGCCGGGTTCCCCCAGAGCACCGGCGAACAGGGACGACCACGTGCTCATGCGCTTCCACTCCTTCGCACGCTCACCCCGCCACCGCCTCCGGGGACAGCCGCACGACCTCGCGCAGGTCCGCCACGGACAACCCGGCCAGCCACTCCTCACCCGTGGCCACGGCGCTGTCGGCGAGCGCGCTCTTGCGCTCGATCATCTCGTCCACCCGCTCTTCGAGCGTGCCCACGCACACCAGCTTGCGCACCTGCACGTCGCGGCGCTGGCCGATCCGGAAGGCCCGGTCGGTGGCCTGGTTCTCCACCGCGGGGTTCCACCACCGGTCCACGTGCACGACGTGGTTGGCCGCCGTCAGGTTCAGCCCCGTCCCGGCGGCCTTGAGCGAGAGCAGGAACACCGCCGGGCCGTCCATGCCCTGGAAGCGCTGGGTCATCTCCTCGCGCTCCGCCCTCGGCGTGCCCCCGTGCAGCCACAGCACCGGCACCCCCAGGCGCGAACGCAGGTAGGGGGCCAGCCGGTCGCCGAACCGCGCGTACTGGGTGAAGCACAGGGCCTTGTCGCCGTCGGCCACGGCCCCGCCCAGGATCGCCTCCAGCCGCTCCAGCTTTCCCGAACGCCCCGACAGGGCCGAACCGTCCCCCAGGAACTGCGCCGGGTGGTTGCAGATCTGCTTGAGCCGCGACATCGTCGCCAGCACCAACCCCTTGCGCTCCTTCTCGGTCGCCTCGGCCAACCGCTCGCCCATCTCGTCCACCACCGCCTTGTACAGCGACGCCTGCTCCGGCGTGAGCGTGCACCAGGTGCGCATCTCCAGCTTCTCGGGCAGGTCGGCGATGATCGACCGGTCGGTCTTGAGGCGGCGCAGCACGAACGGTCCGGTCATGCGGCGCACCAGGCCGGTGTCGGGCCCCTCCTCGCCCTCGACCGCCCGCTCGAAGGCCGACGCCGTCCCCAGCAGCCCCGGGTTGGCGAACTCCATCACCGACCACAGCTCGCCCAGGTTGTTCTCCACCGGGGTCCCGGTGAGCGCGATCCGCGTGGCCGCGGGCAGCGACCGCACGGCCCGCGCCTGCCGGGTGCCGTGGTTCTTGAGCGCCTGGGCCTCGTCGCACACCACCCGGTGCCAGGGCATGCCCGCCAACTCCTCGGTGTCGCGGGCGACCACCCCGTAGGTGGTGACCACCAGGTCGCACGACCCCACCAGGCGGGCCAGCGCGTTGCCCGACGGCCGGTCCGGACCGTGCTGGACGTGCACCCGCAGGGAGGGGGCGAACCGTTCGGCCTCGCGCCGCCAGTTGCCCACGAGCGAGACCGGGCACACCAGCAGGGTCGGCCCCGGTGCCGGACCCCCGCGGCGCTCGTCGGTGAGCAGGGCCAGCAGCTGCACGGTCTTGCCCAGACCCATGTCGTCGGCCAGCACCGCGCCCAGCCCCAGTTCCCCCAGGAAACGCAGCCACGAGGCGCCCCGGTCCTGGTAGGGACGCAGCGCGCCCTCGAAGCCCGCCGGTGTGCCCATCGGGCGCGGCTCGGCCTTGGCGCCCCCGTCCAGCAGCGCGCCCAGCGGCCCCGAGGCGACCGTGTCGGTGACCGGCAGGGGCGCCGTGCCCTCGACACCGATGGCCGTGCGCAGCGCCTCGTCGGTGCGCATCCAGTGGCCGCCTCGTCGCTTGACCAGGTCCAGGGTGGCGCCGATCCGCTCGGGGTCCACCTCCGTCCACCGGCCGCGCACGCGCACCAGGGAACGCTTGAGGCGGGCGAGCTCGGCGAGTTCGGTCAGTTCCTCCTCGGTGAGCGGGTCGGCGTCGCTGCCGTGGACCAGTGCCTCGAAGGACACGTTGACCAGGTCGGAGGGGCCCACGCCCCCGCTCCGGCGTCTGCGCGGCGCCTCGTCGACCGTCACGCGCAGGCTCAGGGCGGGCCTGGTGCGCCACTCGGGCAGGACCACTCCGAACCCGGCACCGCTCAGCCGGGGCGCGCCCTCGGCGAGGAACCGCTGGGCGTCCTCGGTGCTCATCGGCAGGCGGGCCGGTGCCAGGTCGCGCAGCGCGCGGTGCAGCGGAGGATGGTGGCGTGCGGCCCGGCGCAGGTCGGCCAGGGCGGTGGTGCCCACGTCGGCGGGCAGCCAGGCGGTCCCCTCGCCCAACCACACCTGTTCCAGGGGCAGGCGCAGGCCGGGATCGGCGACCGAGCGCACCCAGAACTCCAGCGTCCACGGCCCGTCGCGGTCGGGTTCGCGCAGTAGGAACAGCAGGGCGGCCCGGCCCGCGCCGCGCACCCGGGAGCGCCAGTCACGCAGGGGACCGCGCAGCCGGGCGGCGGTGTCGGCGTCGACCGCGGTGCGTCCGCCGGTGAGCGCCGCGGCCAGCAGCCGGCCGGGCCGCCCGTCGGTGTCCGGGCCCTCGGCGCGGGGCCCGGCCAGGCGGCGGGCCGCCGCGTCGGTGAGCAGTTCCAGGGGAGCGAGCACGCAGGCGCGGGCGACCGCGTCGGGCGGCTCCCCGGGCAGGTGGGCGCGTGCCGAGGGCGGCAGGGCGCCGGTGAGCGCGGCCAGGTGCTCCTCCGCCCAGTCCAGCGGCGCGGGCCGCCAGCGGGCCCGGGGCGGGTCGCCCACGAGGTCGGGGAGCACGCATCCGGAGGCGACCAGGCGCTCGGCGAAGGCGCGGACCGCGCGCAGGTGGACCAGTGAGGGGCCGGGGGCGGGCCCGGGGAGGTCGGCGGCCAGGAGTGTCTCGGCGGAGGCGGCGTCCAGGCGCAGCGCGGGCACCCGCCAGGGGTGGAAGGCGGTCGGGGCGGTCCCGGGGGCGTCGGTGGAGGGGAACGGGGCGGAGGTGTCCCCGGGCAGGGTCAGCTCCAGGTGCCCGGCGGTCGCGGTGACCGGTCCGGCGCCCGTGTCATCCAGGAGCGCGCGCAGGCCGCGGGCGTCCACCGCGAACGGATGCGGGCGCACCCGGCCGTCCCCGCGGGGGCGCGCGGCCGGAGCGGAGGGGGGCTCCTCCGCCCACACCGCCAGTGCGCTCCCGGTCCACACGCCGTGCAGAACCCGCACTCCACCTCCCGGGTCGTCGCCGTCCGTCGCCCCAGTATCGCCGGGGCCCACGACAGACCGCGACGACCCCGGTGAACCTCCGGCGAGCCCCTCAGGAGCACCTCACAGCCGCTCGGGGACCTCGTTGCCGACCGCGATGATGCCCTCGCGCATGCGGGTCCGCCACAGCAGCAGGCCGCCGACGACGAAGAACACGATCAGCGACACGATCGCCGCCCGGTAGCCGCCGGTGAGGGAGACGGCCACGGTCACGGTCAGCGATCCCAGGAAGCTCGACCCCTTGTCCGAGATCTGGTACAGGCTGAAGTACTCCGCCTCCCGACCCCTGGGGATGAGCTGGGAGTACAGCGACCGGGCCAGGGACTGGGTGCCGCCCAGCACGATGCCGATCCCCACGCCCATGGCGATGAACAGCGGCACGTTCCCGGCCGGGAGGAAGTAGGCCGCCGCCACGAGCGCGCTCCACACCGCGAGCGTGGCCAGCACGGTGTTCTTCGTTCCCAGGTGACGGGAGACCAGACCCGTCAGGAAGGCGCCGCCGAAGGCCACGAACTGGATGACGAGGATGGTGACGATCAGGACGTCCTGGTCCAGCCCCAGGTCCTGGGTGGCGAAGGGCGCCGCGTAGCGGATGGCCGCCTGCACGCCGTCGTTGAACAGGATGAAGGCGAGGAGGAACAGGAGGGTGTTCGGATACCCGCGCATCTCCTTGAGCGTGCGCCCGAACTGGCGCAGTGACCGGCCCACCTTCGGACGGCCCCGTCCGCGTGCCGCCAGGGCGCCGTAGCGGTTGCGCAGGGGCCGGAGCGCCAGGACGGTGAACCCCGCCCACCAGAGGCCGCAGGAGGCGAAGGCGATGCGCGCGGCGTCGTCCGTGCCCATGCCCAGGGACGGCGCGCCGACCACCAGTCCCAGGTGGACGGCCAGCAGCAGGGCTCCGCCCAGGTAGCCGATGCCCCAGCCGGTGACCGACACCCGGTCGCGTTCGTCGGCCGTGGCCACCTCGGGCAGGAACGCGTTGTAGACCACGCCCGCCAGCCCGTACAACAGGTTGGCCAGCACGAACAGCACCGAGGCCACCATGTAGCCGTCGGTGGCGAAGTACAGTCCCACCGTGCACAGCGATCCGCCGGCGGCCAGCCAGAACAGCCACCGCTTCTTGTGCCGGGAGTGGTCGACCATCGCCCCCACGATCGGCAGGAACACGATCTGGAGCAGGATCGCCACCGTGGTCAGCGCCGGATAGAGCGCGTTGGGGTGCAGGGCGAGCGGGTCCAGCCCCAGCGGGCTGACGGACAGCGACGGGTCCAGGCAGGAGGCGGAGTCCGGGGCCCCGGCCGACACGCACGCCAGGTTGCTCAGGTAGGGGCCGATGAGCACGGTGACCACCGAGGTGATGAACACCGAGTTGGCCCAGTCGTAGAGGTACCACCCGCGCTGTTCGCGTCGGCGCTGCCGGGGATCGGTGGAGGGGGCGCCGCCGGCGTCCGTCTCCGGGGGTGTGGGGGCCATGGGGACCTATCCGTTCGGCTGGGGGACGTCGGTGGAGGGGGCGCGGCCGGTCCACCGGCCGCGCCGCACGAGGAGTTCCCTGAGCGCGAGGGTGTTGTCGGTGACGATGCCGTCCACGCCCGCGTCGAGCAGGTACTCCATCGTGCGGGGCTCGTTGATGGTCCACACGTGCACCTGCATCCCCCACAGGTGCGCGGTGCGGATCAGGTCCCGGCTGAGCACGGGGAAGGTGCCGTGGCGCAGCGGGATCTGCGCGCACACCGGGACCCGGCTGGCCAGGGAGCGCAGCAGCGGGGACAGGGAGGCCACCCGCAGCCGGACCACGTCCCGGGGGCCGCAGGACGTGGCGACGGGTCGGTCCATGAGCCGCCGCGTCCGGTCCAGGCGGCGCTGGTCGAAGGAGCCCAGGCACACGCGGTTCCAGGCGTTGGTCCGGCGCAGCACCTCGCGCAGCGGCAGGACGGCCGCGTCGGCCTTGACGTCGATGTTGAACCGCGCCTCGGGCCAGCTGCCGAGCAGGTCCTCCAGCGTCGGCACCGGCTCGCGCCCGGCCACGCGGGCGCGGGCGACCTCCCGGTGGGGCAGGTCGCCGATCGCGCCGCTCATGTCGGTGGCGCGGTCCAGGGTGTCGTCGTGGAAGGCCATGAGGACGCCGTCGCTGGTGGCGTGCACGTCCGTCTCCAGGTACGTGTAGCCGAGGTCGACGGCGTGCTGGAAGGCCGCGGCCGTGTTCTCCAGTTCGGTGCGGCGCACGCCCTGGTCATCGGTGATCCACCCGCCGCGGTGGGCCAGGGCCACGGGCAGGGGGGAGGAGAGGTACGCGGAAGTCACCCTTGCAGTATGCCGGTTATGGGCCGTGTCGTTCCTCTCCGCCCTGGTGGCGGGTGACGGGGGCGAAACCTGGAATACCAGGTGGCGCGGGGAGGCCGTGGCCGCTCTGTGCGGGGGTGAAGGCGGACGTCATCCTCCCGGAAGGGATCTGTTCATGTCGTACACCCCTCACCGCCATCACTGCCCCCGCCCCCTCTGTACCCGCGGCGCGTCCGCGCACCACCGTCCGGTCCGCACCCCCGCGCGCACGCCCCAGCGCCGCGTTCCCGTGCGCCGGTGCGGGCCCCCGCCCCTGGCGGGCCACCGGACCCCGGGCGACCTCCACCTGCTGGCCCAGCGCGTGGCGGAGGTCCTGGTGGGTCGTCGTACCCCCGAGGCCCTGCGCGCACAGGTGACCGTTCCGGTCCGCGAGGAGCTGCGCCGTATGCGCGGCACCGTCGCCTGCGAACTCGCGCCGCGGTTGGCACGGGTCTTCCACCAGCCCGTGGACTCCGACGAGATGGAGGCCAACGCCGTGATCCGCTGTGACCGGCGCTCCCGGGTGTTCGCGTTCCGTGCCCGGCGGGACGGGGGCCGATGGGTGTGCACCCGACTGGAGACCGACGGCGCCGGCCGTCACCGGGGCCTGCCGGTTGAGCCGGGCTGATGCCCGCCCCCGGCGCGGTGGGCGGCCCGCTCCCGCCCGCCGCACCGGTCCCTCCCCGTCGTCCGCCCCGGGACGGGACGGTCATGGTCCTTCCTGGGCTGGTCGAGTCGCGGCCCCGGATGCTGTCGGGCCCCGCCGCGCGATGCTGGCGAAGCCCGCAGGGTGGGGGCGTGAACTGGTGTCAGACGGCAGGGGGCCTCCCTTCCGCCGTCGGCGACGAAGCAGGAAACCGAGCCCGTGAGGGCCGGGTCCCGGAGCTCATACGCGCGTGGCGCGTATCGGCTCCTCCCTCCTTCAGGAGGGGGAGAAAGTCGAAGCCCTCCCGAGGCGCCCCCCGGGGGGCTTCCCCGGAGCCGTCGGTGGGACGGCTGGCGCGCCTCGCGGTCGGAGGCGGGTCCTGGCCGTCGCCTTCCACGCCTCGGTGTTCCCTGGTCGTCGGGTTCGGCGTGGTGTCCGGGATGTGGGAGGAAAGAGGGGGTCTGTGTCGGAAAAGTGCCTGGATTTCCGGTAAGGGGCCTGGATAAGGTCCCTCCAGGGCGTTCTCCGGACCGGAGCGCGCCCCGAGTTCGAACGGCGGTGTCCGACATGGTTCCGCCGTACCTGGCACGCGGTGGCCCCGAACGACGGTTCCGCCGCAGAGGGAAAGGAAGGGAGCGGCCGCGGCGCTCCCCGCGCCGGGACGGCCGTCTTCGTGTATGAAACCTGCTGACATCGCCCACCTGCACAGTCTCAGCGCGCCGACCCTGTCCCCGGACGGCCGTCGCGCGGTCTTCGCCGTGACCCGCCCGGACCTGGTGGAGGACGCCTACCTGGGCTCCCTGTGGTCCGTCCCCACGGACGGTTCGGCCCCGCCCTCACGGCTCACCCGGGGGACCAGGGACAACGGCCCGGTCTTCTCCCCGGACGGGCGGTGGATCGCCTTCCTGCGCCCCGACGACGACAAGCGCCCCCAGATCCACGTGCTGCCCGCCGACGGCGGCGAGCCGTGGAGGATCACCTCCCACCCGCTGGGCGCGGGCGCCCCGCGCTGGAGCCCCGACTCCAGCCGGATCGCCTACACCGCACGCGTCCCCGAACCGAACCGGTACGTGGACGTCGAACCGGGCAAGGAGCCGCCCCGGCGCGTGACGCGGCTCAAGTACCGGCTGGACAACCTCGGGTTCACCAACGACCGGCGCTCACACGTGTTCGTCTCCGCTCCCCTGGACCCCTCGGGTGATGTGGGCGAGCCGGTCCAGGTGACACGGGGCGACGTCGACCACTCCGCCGTGGCCTGGAGTCCGGACGGCACCGAGCTGCTCTTCAGCGCCGCACGCCACGAGACCCGCGACACCGACCTGGTGGGGGACGTGTGGGCGTGCGCGCCGGAGGAGGACGCCGAGCCGCGCCGGGTCACCGCCGGAAACCTGGCCGCAGTGGAGAGCGACGTCTCCGAGGACGGCGCCACCGTCTACTTCCGGGGTGACGAGCTCGGCCCGGACCTCAACGACTTCGTCGGGCAGACCACCGCCCTGTGGTCGGTTCCCGCCGACGCCTCGGCGGCGCCCACCCGGCTGACCCCCGACCACGACCCGAGGATGGCCGGGGGCCCCGTGGTCACCGGGCGCGGAGTGCTCGGCCTGGCGGAGAACAGGGGAGCGGTGGACCTGGTCCTGGTGCCCTTCGCGGGCGGCGAGCCCGAGACGGTCATCGGTGGTAGGACGCAGGTCCAGTCCTTCGACAGCGCGGGCGGGGTCACCGTCGCGGTGGTCGCCGACGGCCGCAGCAGCGGTGAGCTGGTCCTGGTCACCGACACGGGCACGCGCGCGCTCACGGAGTTCGCCGGGGAGCTGGACCCGCTGCCGATGACGGAGCTGACGGCGCGCACCGCCGACGGTTACCCCGTGCACGGGTGGGTGACCGTCCCCGAGGGGGAGGGCCCGCATCCGGTGCTGCTGATGATCCACGGCGGCCCCTTCGCCCAGTACGGCCACCAGCTCTTCGACGAGGTCCAGGTCTACGCGGAGGCCGGGTACGCGGTGGTGATGTGCAACCCGCGCGGTTCCTCGGGCTACGGTCACGAGCACGGCCGGGCCGTCATCGGCTCGGTGGGCGCGACCACCGCCACCGACGTGCTGGCCTTCCTGGACGAGGCGCTCGGGGACGAACGGCTGGACTCCTCCCGGGTGGGCGTCATGGGCGGCTCGCACGGCGGGTTCATGACGACCTGGATCGCCGCCCACCACGGTGACCGGTTCCGTGCGGCGATCAGCGAGCGCGCGGTCAACGCGATCGAGAGCTTCCACGGCTCCTCCGACATCGGGTCGTTCTTCCCCGGCCCGCTGTACGGACCGCCGGAGACCTGGGCCGAGGAGAGCCCGCTCACCTACGCCGACCAGATCAGCGTCCCGTTCCTGATCATCCACTCCGAGGAGGACTGGCGCTGCCCGGTGGAGCAGGCGCAGCGCCTGTTCGTCTCGCTCAGGCTGCGCGGCCACGAGGCGGAGATGCTGCTCTTCCCCGGTGAGGGACACGAACTGTCGCGTTCGGGCCTGCCCAGCCACCGCGTCGCCCGTTTCGAGGCGATCCTGGACTGGTGGCAGCGTCACCTGTGACGTCCCGTGTCGGGGCGGGGGCGCGCCCCCGCCCCTTCCCTCGATTCGAGTGAGACACGTCACTTTTCTGGTGGACTTGACCCCGTTTTGGTGCGTGCCGACCGGGGAGAATAAATCCCCGTTTCGGCCCGTGCGCGGGGATTCCTGGCCTCTTGTTATGGAACCGCTGGTGAGAGGGTTGCCCAAGGGAAGGTAACGAAAGGGTCGCGTACGTCCCCGGTGGTGGATTAGTGTTCCCTCAGGCCGGAACGCCCCCGTTAGTCACCACAAGGGTGACGGCGTCCGGTTCCCGTCGCACTCTGCTCATCCGTACTCCTTCTTCCCAGGAGCAGAGGCCGTCGCAGAACGCCGGCACACCTCCCGCGGCCCCTCTCACGCCGTTCGCCGGGATCCCCCTCACACCACATCCCCGCACGCCTGTACCAGGCGTGTCCTCGGGGTGCCCTGCGCTGGTAGACGGGTGTGGGAGAAAGGCAGTCGATCCCTTGACTCGCAACCCCGAACCCGGAAGGCGTGCCAGGCGCCGTGTCGCGACCGTCGGTTTCGCCGCCCTGGGCGCGGTCGTCCTGTCCTCGGGCGTCGCCCTCGCCGAACCCACCCAGGAGGAGGCGCAGGAGCGCTACGAACAGCTCCAGGAGGAGCTCTCCGGGCTCAACGAGGCCTACAACCAGGCCCAGGAGGACCAGGAGGCGGCCGAGGCCGAACTGGAGGAGGTCGAGGAGCAGCTCGCCGCGGCCCAGCAGGAACTGGAGGCCATGTCCGACCAGGTCTCCGGAATCGCCCGGACCACCTACACCGAGTCCACCCACAGCCTCTTCACGGTCCTGTTCGAGGGGAACCCGGACGCGTCCCTCCAGAACATCGCCGACCTGAACTACCTCTCCGAGGGGCAGGACGCCGTCCTCGCCGGCTACGTCGCGGAGGTGGAGCGCGCCGAGATTCTGCGCGACCGGGCCGCCGAGACGGAGGAGGAGGCGGCCGAGGCGCTCACCGAGGCCGAGACGGCGAAGGAGGAGGGCGAGGCGGCCCTGGACGAGCAGGCAGAGGTCCTGGAGGGCCTGGGCGGGCAGGACCCGACCGTCTCCGAGGCCTCCACGGGCGGCGACGACGGCGGCGCCACGGTCGCGGCGTCCGGGGACGTCCAGGCCGTCCTGGACTTCGCCCGCGCCCAGATCGGCAAGCCCTACGTCTGGGGTGCCACCGGTCCCGACTCCTATGACTGCTCGGGACTGGTCCAGGCCGCGTGGTCCCAGGCCGGGGTCAACCTGCCCCGGACCACCTACGACCAGGTCAACGCCGGTACGCAGGTTCCGCTTGACCAGCTCCAGCCCGGTGACCTGCTGTTCTTCTACAGCGAGTCCGCGCCCAGCCACGTGGGGATCTACTCCGGCAACGGCAACATGATCCACGGCTCCAACCCGTCCAAGCCGATCGCGGAGGTCTCCCTGGACGGCTACTGGAACGGCGTCCTCACCGCGGCCGTCCGCGTGGGCTGAGGTGCCCCGGCCCGGTGACCACCGGCGGAGGTATCCGATGACCGGGACGATCAACGTATTCTGTGGCGCATGGGACGTCTTCTGCTCAGGGTCGCCGCCGGGATCGCGGTCGTCATCGCCTTCTTCTGGATCCTCTCCGCCCTGGTGGGCCTCCTGATCTGGCTCGTGATGATCGGACTGGTCGTGGGCGTGGCCTTTCTGGGCGTCCGGATGCTCAAGGCCCAGTCCGACGGCCGGTACCGGTAGTCAGTGTCTTTCTGGGCCTCCGCGGGGACGTGTCGCACCTCGGTGCGGCGCGTCCCCGCGCCGTTGTCCGGAGCAGAGCGGGGCGAGACCGTTTCGTGACACATGGGTGAAGGTCTCCGCCGTGCGGCCAAGCGGGGGTATGGTGACTGTGTGTCACCGAATAAGCACGTAGGGTCTCATGTTGACGGGGTGTCTCACCGCGGCCGGGTGGAACGCGTCCCCACCCGTGTCTTCCGCAACGACTGGAGCGCGCTGACACCGCCCTCCCTCGGCCGCTGGAGCCCCGAACTACGCGTCAGCGTCGTCATCCCGGCGCGTGGCGGCCAACAGCGCCTCGACCTCGCCCTGGCCTCCCTGGCCGGGCAGACCTATCCCGAGGACCTGCTGGAGGTCGTGGTCGTGGACGACCACTCCTCCCGGCCCCTGCGCCTGCCCGCGGTGCGGCCCGCGCACTGCCGTGTCCTGACCGCGCCCGTCGGCGGCTGGGGCGCCGGGTACGCCCGTGCCTTCGGCGCCCACTCCAGCACCGGTGACGTCCTGGTGTGGATGGACGCCGACATGGTCGTGTGCCCCGAGTTCGTCGAGGCCCAGGCGCGCTGGCACCACGTGCACGCCGAGGCCGTCACGCTCGGACGGGTCCGCTTCACCGACACCGGCCCCGACAACCCCACCGAGGTCCTGGCCCTGGCCCGCACCGGAGCCCTCCACCGGACCCTGGACACCGGCCGCCACCACGAGTGGGTCGAACGCGTCCTCGCCGAGAGCGACGGCCTGCGCGACGCCGACCACCTGGGGTTCCACGCCTACGTCGGCGCGGCGGCGGCCGTGCGCCGCAGCCTCTACGAGGCCGCCGGAGGCGTCGACCCCGACCTCAACCTGGGCCAGGACACCGAGTTCGGCTACCGGCTCTGGCAGGCGGGCGCCGTCCTGCTGCCCGAACCCGNNNTGGGCCGCGCGGGCACCGTGCGCACCCGGCTGCCCTCCGAACGCTTCCGCACCGAGGTGCTCGCCGAGTTCATGCCACATCCGCACGTCTACCGCGAGCGGGTACCCGCCCACCGGCGCCGCGTCCCGCTCGTCCACGGCGTGGTCGACGTCTCCGGCGCCCCCTACGACCTGGTCCGCGGTTGCGTGGACCGGCTCCTGGACAGCACCGAGACCGACCTGTCCGTCACCCTGGTCGCCGACTGGGAGGGAGCCGGTCAGGGCAGGAACGACGTCGGCGGACCCCACCTGGACCTGCGTCTGATCCAGGCGAACTACCTGGGCGAACCCCGGGTCTCCTTCGCCACCTCGGCGCCCCGGACCGGATTCCCCTCGCCGTTCCTGCTCCAGGTGCCCGTGGCCTGGGGGTTGGGCCAGGTCGCCCTGTCCCGTCTGCTGGCCAGCGCCGAGCGCGCCCGCGCGGGCCTGACCGAACTCTTTCCCGCCGCCTCGCCCACCCGTGACGCCGGGGTGCGGCTGTGGCGCACCCGCGCCCTGGCCCGGGCCATGCGGGTGCGCGACGAGGGCGAGGACCTGGGTGACGTCGTCGCCGCACTGCACGGCCGCTACCGGATCCACGCCGGGGAGGAGACGCTGACCGACCTGTCGCTGTACCGCTCGGTGCCGCCGCCCCCGCGCGCCGAACCGGACCCGGTGGAGGTGGCCGCCTCCACGACGCGGGTCGCGGGTGGTGAACAGGGGATGGCGGAGGAGGACCCGGGCCGGGGCGGCCCGCGGTCCCCGGGGTGGCTGCGCTCGGGATGGGAGCGGGCCCGCCAGCGGCTGCGCCGCGACCGCCGGGGCCGGGCGGCCGTCGACTGAGGGGGAACGCGGCGCGAGCCGTGCCGGGACGTCGCGCGGCGGAGGGCGTCCGCCGCTCCCGCCCCGGAGGGGACGGACAAGCGACGGGCACGCCGCTTCAGCGGCGTGCCCGTGGTCCCTCCCACCCGTCACCCGCCATCGCCCGCCGGGGGCGCTTCGCGTGGGGGCGGGCTACCGCCCTCAACGGTGGCCTTCGGCCGTGGTTTTTCCCTCTTCGTCACCCGCCATCGCCCGCCGGAGGCGCTCCGCGCGGCACCTTCCGAGGGCGGCACCCGTCAGCTGATGGCGGAGATCGACTCCAGGAGCTTGGCGCGCAGGTCGTCGTTGACCGGAGCCGAACCGGTCTCCTCGGAGGCGGCCGACTGGCCCTCCGGGCTCACCACGTACCGCAGGAACGCCTTGACCTTCTCCGCCTGGGAGTCGTCCGGGTAGTCCTGGCACACGACCTCGTAGCTGACCAGGACCAGCGGGTAGCTGCCCGCCTCGGTCGTGTCGTACTCCAGGTCCAGGGCCAGGTCGTACTCACTGGCGTTCTCCTCGCGCTGCGGGGAGTTGGCGACCACCTGCGCGGCGGCCTCCGAGGAGATCTCCACGAACTCGCCGCCCACGCCGATGTTCGCCTTGGGCAGACCGTGCGCGTGCGACATCTCCACGTAGCTGATCGACCCCTGGGCCCGTCCGACCGTGTCGGCGATACCGCTGCTGCCCTGCGCCGACTCGATCGGGACGATCGGCCACTGCCCGCTCGGCTCGTGCGGCCAGGCCTCGGGCGCCACGGCGTTGAGGTAGTTGGTGAAGTTCTCGGTGGTCCCGGAGTCGTCGGAGCGGTTGACCGGGGTGATCCGCATGTCCGGCAGGTCCGCGTCCGGGTTGGCCTCGGCGATCTCGGGGTCGTTCCAGCGGGTGATCTCCTGGTTGAAGATCTTCGCCAACGTCTCCGGAGGCAGGTTCAGCGACTCCACGCCCTCCAGCTTGTACACCACCGCGATCGGCACCACGTACGCGGGCAGGTTGAGCACGTTCGAGCCGCCGCACCGCTCACGGGCGTCGGCGTTCTCCTCCGGGTCCATCGCCGCGTCGGTCCCGGCGAAGGCCACCGCCCCGTCGATGAACTGGCTGCGCCCACCGCCCGAACCGATCGAGTTGTAGTAGACGCGCGAGTCCTCACAAGCCGACTGGTAACCGGCGATCCAGGTCGTCATCGCGTTCTCCTGGGCGCTGGAACCGGCCCCCGTGAGGCTGCCGGAGAAGCATTCCAGGTCCTCGGGGACCGGCGGCGCGGCGCTTTCCGGAACCGCCTGGTCGCTACCGCAGCCGGTCGTGGCCAGCAGCAGGCCTGCCAGCGCGGCCGACGCCGCCCCCCACTGGGGGCCTCGGTGGCGAAGGACGCCGGTCTTGGTGCGCTTGTTGGACGGGAGCACGGCTGCTTCTATCCCCTTCGTCGGTGTCGGTGGTCCTGGTCTGCGTTCACCGCCGAGCATCCCGAACGGGAGCGTCGTCGCTGGTGATGGAGCACCGCCGAAGAATTTAATCATCGGTGGACCAACACCCCCAAGGCGGACCCGTGTGGGATGGCGCTCATCCGGCCGGTACGCATGACACGCGGACGGGAGGGGCACGGGTAGATGCGTGATGAGCACCCACGACACGTCCACCGCCCCGGTTTCAACCTACCGTCTGCAACTGCGCCCCGGATTCACCCTGGAGGACGCCGCGGACCTGCTCGACTACCTGGACCGCCTGGGGGTCGGCGCGGTCTACCTGTCCCCCGTGCTCGCCGCCGCGCCGGGCTCCCAACACGGCTACGACGTCGTCGACCCCACCCGCGTCTCACCCGAGCTGGGCGGCGACACCGCCCGCGAGGCCCTGGCCGTCAAGGCGCGCGAACGGGGCCTGGGCGTGGTCGTGGACATCGTGCCCAACCACGTCTCCGTGGTCCACGCGGACGCCAACCGCTGGTGGTGGGACGTCCTCGAACACGGGCGGGACTCGGTGTACGCGCGCTGCTTCGACGTCGACTTCGCCGCAGGGCCGATCCTCATCCCCGTTCTGGGCGACGACGGCGACGGCGGACGGGCCGCCCTGGACCAGCTCACCCTCGCCGACGGCTGCCTGGCCTACCACGACAAGCGCTACCCGCTCGCCCCCGGCACGTACGCGCCCGGCGACCCCGTCGAGCGGGTCCACGAGCGCCAGCACTACCGCCTGGTGTCCTGGCGGCGCGGTGACGGCGAACTCACCTACCGCCGGTTCTTCGACGTCAGCGAACTCGCCGCCGTGCGGGTGGAGGACCCCGGCGTCTTCGACGCCACCCACGCCGAGATCCTGCGCTGGGCCGAACTCGGCCAGCTGGACGGACTGCGGGTGGACCACGTCGACGGGCTCACCGACCCCGGCGGCTACCTGCGCAGGCTCACCGAACGTTTCGGGGGTTGGATGGTGGTGGAGAAGATCCTCGCCCCCGGAGAGAACCTCCCGCAGTCCTGGCCGGTCGCCGGGACCACCGGGTACGACGCGCTGCGCGAGATCTGCGGGGTGTTCGTGGACCCCTCAGGAGAGGCCGACCTGACAGCCCTGGCCCTGGACCAGGGGGTGGAGGTGGACGTCACCGAGGCCGACACACGGGCCCGCCGCCACGCCGCCACCGTACTGCTGCGCGCCGAGGTGCGCAGGATCGCCGCCCTGCTGCCGCCCCGACCGGACGGGAACGGGGAGGAGCCCCCGCCCGAGGCGGTGCGCCAGCGCGAGGAGGCCGTCGCCGAGCTGCTGTGCGCCTTCGACGTGTACCGCTCCTACCTGCCCGAGGGGGAACGTGACTGGGCCCGGGCGGTGGAGACCGCCGCCCGCCGACGCCCGGACCTGGCCCCCGACCTGGAGGCCGTCGACCTGCGGGTGCGCCGGGACCCCCGGGGCGAGGCCGCGCGGCGCATCCAGCAGACCAGCGGGATGGTCGTGGCCATGGGCACCGAGAACACGGCCTTCTACCGGACCACCCGGTTCGTCGCCCTCAACGAGGTGGGCGGCGACCCCGCCGACTTCGCGGTCGCGCCGGAGGGGTTCCACGACGGCGCGGCCCGCCGCGAGGCCGCCCGGCCGCACACCATGACCACCCTGTCCACGCACGACACCAAGCGCTCCGAGGACGTGCGCGCCCGGCTGGCCGCACTCAGCGAGGTGTCGGCGGACTTCGCCGACGCCGTACGCCGCTGGACCGGTCGTTGCCCCCTGCCCGAGCCCGCGCTCAACCTGCTGGGCTGGCAGACCCTGGTCGGCGCCTGGCCGATCGGAGAGGAACGGCTGGGCGAGTACCTGCTCAAGGCCGCCCGGGAGGCGCGGCTGGGGACCTCCTGGACCCGCCAGGACCCCGACTTCGAGGAGCGGGTCCGCACCTGGCCCGCACGGGTCCTGGGCGACGGGGTCCTGAGCGGCGAGGTGGCCTCCATGGTGGAGGCGGTGCGCGAGGCCGGATGGAGCAACTCCCTGGGACAGAAGGCCGTGCAGCTGCTGGGACCAGGGGTCCCGGACGTCTACCAGGGCACCGAACTGTGGGACCTGTCCCTGGTGGACCCCGACAACCGCAGGCCCGTGGACCACGAGGCCCGCGCCGACCTGCTGGCGCGGATCGAGGAGGGATGGCGCCCGCCCGTGGACGCCACCGGCGCGGCCAAACTCCACCTGGTACGCACCTGCCTGCGCGTCCGCCGCGAGCTGCGCCCCGCGGGATACCTGCCGCTCACCGCCTCCGGACCGGCCCGGAACCACGCCCTGGCCTTCGCCCGCGCCTCGCCGGGATCCTCCGGACCCGACCTGGCGGTGGTCGCCACCCGGCTGCCGGNGGGCGGCTGGGCGGACACCATGGTGGCGCTGCCCTCGGGGCCGGGTGTGTGGACCGACCGGCTCACGGGCCGGGTCCTGGCGCCCGAACGCGCGGACGGGCTGACCGTGGCACGCCTCGCCGAAGTGCTGGACCGATACCCGGTGGCGGTCCTGACCCGGGGATGAGGGCGGATTTCGCGTGGCGGTGGGGCGAGCGGGCCCGGCGCCGTGGACCGGGGAACGGAGACCGGCCCGGGAAGGACCGGGCCCTGGCGGACCCAGAGGCGGGCGCTGCGTCGCGGAACCACGGGGCGGAACCACGGGGGTGCCCCGGTCCGGTGGAAGCGTGGATAGGCTGAGCGCGATCATGGCGCGTACGAACACCACACACCACACCGGCCCCGGACTGCGGATGCCCGGCCCCGTCGCGGCGGCCCTGGCCTGCCCCGCCTGCGGGCGCGGACTCGACCTCGGCGAGCGCGGACTCTCCTGCTCGGGCGGGCACAGCTTCAACGTGGCCCGGGAGGGGTACGCGAGCCTGCTCACCGGGGCCACCCCGCCCGGGACCGGCGACAGCAAGGAGATGGTCGCCGACCGCCTCCGGTTCCAGGAGGCGGGGCACCACACCCCGATCTCCGAGGCGCTGGCCGCGGCCCTGGACCGAGAACTCACCGCGTCCGCGCCGCTGGTCGCCGACGTCGGCGGCGGCACCGGGTACCACCTGACCCGGGTGCTGGAGGCCCTGCCGAACGCCGTGGGGCTGACCGCCGACGTGTCCAAGTTCGCCGCCCGCAAGGCGGCGCGGGCGCACGAACGCGGCGGTGCCGTGACCGCCGACGCCTGGCGCGGCCTGCCGCTGCGCGACGCCTCGGCGGACGCCCTGCTCAACGTGTTCGCGCCGCGCAACGCCGCCGAGTTCCACCGGGTCCTGCGGCCCGACGGTGTGCTACTGGTGGTCGTCCCCGAGGCCGGGCACCTCGCCGAACTCCGCGGGCCGCTGGGCCTGCTGGAGGTGGACCCGCGCAAGGACGAGCGCCTCGCCGAGTCCCTGCACGGGCGCTTCGCCCCGTCCGGGGTGGAGGAACTGCGGTTCACGATGGACCTGGACCACGCGGACACCGCGACCGTCGTCGGCATGGGACCCAGCGCCCGCCACATCGACCCCGGGGACCTGCGCGCCCGCATCGGGGCCCTACCCGAACCGGTGGCCGTCACGGGCGCGGTGCGCCTGCACACCTACCGCCCGCGTCCCTGAGGCGCGCCGTCACACCGCCCGCGGCCCCGAAGCGCCACGGTGCGGGCAGCACCACGAGAAGCTGTGCGCTCAGCGGTGCCTGGGGCCGTCCCCGCATGCCCGGGAGCACGGTTCCCCGGGTGGCAGGCGCTGACGCAGAGCGGGGCCGTCCCGGTGGCCTTCACTGTTCCCGGTGTCGTCGCCATCCTGGTCGCCGCAGCCGCAGCCGACGTCGGTGCACGGCGAGGGGCTCTGACCCTGGCCGGGTGCGGGCACGCCGAAGCGGGCGGACGCCGAGCACCCCCGTGTATCCAGGAAACCGCGGCGGGCACCCGCGCCGCCAGCCCCGGTCCGCGCCTGTGGACGACCGTCGCCGCCAGGGCCGCCCCCGCATCCACCGCTCGCCAGGGATGGTGGAATCCCGTCATTCCCAGCAGGGGACGTCAACCGCGACCGGGCCCGGAACGGGCAGGGCCCTTGGGGCGGGTGGCGGGCACGGCGACGGGGTATATCACCCTCCGTGATCGAACCGGAAACCGTCCTGACCACACCCGACACCCACGTCACCCCCGTCATCCCCGGGATCGGCGTCGACGGCGAATTCGCCGTGTGGGCACCCCACCGCGACCGCGTCCGCCTGCGCCTCTACGGCCCCGACGGCACCCCGGGCACCGAGAACCCCGGCTCCCCGGGGCCGCGGGACGTCACCATGCGGCGCGACGACGACGGCTGGTGGCGCGCACGGGTCGACGGGGCCGGACCCGGCACCGAGTACGCCTACCTCCTGGACGACGACCCCCAGCCCCTGCCCGATCCGCGCTCACTCCACCAACCCCACGGCGTCCACGGGCCCAGCCGCGTCCACGACCACGCGGCCTTCGCCTGGACCGACACCACCTGGACCGGACGCCCCCTGGCCGGTGCGGTCGTCTACGAACTGCACGTGGGCACCTTCACCCCCGAGGGCACCCTGAAAGCCGTCACCGACCACCTCGACCACCTGGTCGACCTCGGCGTCACCCACGTCGAACTCATGCCGGTCAACGCCTTCGACGGCACCCACGGCTGGGGCTACGACGGCGTCCTGTGGGCGGCCGTCCACGCACCCTACGGCGGCCCCGACGCCCTCAAGTCCCTGGTCGACGCCTGCCACGCCCGCGGCCTGGCCGTCCTGCTCGACGTGGTCTACAACCACCTCGGTCCCTCGGGCGCCTACACGCCCCGCTTCGGCCCCTACTTCAGCGGGGAGAACGCCTGGGGACCCTCCCTCAACCTGGACGGCCCCGACTCCGACCCGGTCCGCCGCATGGTCATCGACAACGCCCGCGACTGGCTGCGCCACTACCATCTGGACGGACTGCGCCTGGACGCCGTGCAGGCCCTACGCGACGACCGCGCCACCCCGCTGCTGGCCGAACTCTCGGAGGAGGTCGACGCCCTGGCCACGACCCTGGGCCGACCGCTGTCCCTGATCGCCGAGTCCGACCGCAACGATCCCCGTACCGTCCTGCCCCGCGAGGCGGGCGGCCTGGGCATGACCGCCCAGTGGTCCGACGACCTCCACCACGCCCTGCACGTCGCCCTCACCGGCGAGACCCACGGCTACTACGCCGACTTCGCCGACCCCGACGCGCTGCCCACCACACTCACCCGCGTGTTCTGGCACGCGGGCACCCACTCCAGCTTCCGCGGCCGCGTCCACGGCGCGCCCGTGGACACCGTGCGCGTACCCGGAAGCCGCTTCCTGGCCTACCTGAGCACCCACGACCAGATCGGCAACCGGGCCCGGGGCGACCGCATGGGCGAACACGTCTCCCCGGGCCTGCTCGCCTGCGGCGCCGCCCTGGTGCTGTGTTCACCCCACACACCCATGATCTTCATGGGGGAGGAGTGGGCGGCCACCACGCCCTGGCCGTTCTTCGCCTCCTTCACCGACCCCGACCTGGTCAGGGGGGTCCGCGAGGGCCGACGCCGCGAGTTCGCCGCCCTGGGATGGGCCGAGGAGGACGTCCCCGACCCCATGGATCCGGCCACCCGCGACAGCGCGGTCCTGGACTGGTCCCAGGCCGGACGCGGACCGCACGGGCTGGTCCTGGACACCTACAAGGCGCTCATCGCCCTGCGCCGCCTGGAACCGGAGCTGTCCGACCCGCGCCTGGACCGCTTCGCGGTCGTGGCCAANNGGGCGGCCTGCGGGTGGTGTGCAACCTGGACCCCGACGGCGCCGAGGTGGAACTGGACACGGCCCCGCGCGAACTCCTGCTCGCCAACGGTCAGCCGAGGACCACCGGAACCACCGTCAGCGTGCCGGGGGAGTGCTTCGCGATCCTGCGGGTGTGACGGTCGCGCTCGGGAGCGGCGGTACGGCACCGGATCGTCACCGCCGCCCCCTACCCTCGTACGGCCAACGACCCCACGACGGAAAGGCACGCCATGGGCGACGACGCCTGGACACTCGACCAGAGCTTCGAGGCGCACAACGGAACCGTGCGCTGGGCCCGCTTCGGGGAGGGGGACCCGCTCGTGCTGATGCACGGCACGCCCTTCTCCTCCCGCGTCTGGCGCCACGTCGCCCGCGCGCTCAGCACCCGGTACACCGTCCACGTGTGGGACATGCCCGGCTACGGGGCCTCGGCCAAGTACGACGGGCAGGACGTGTCACTGCCCGCCCAACAAGCCGCGTTCACCGCGCTGCTGGACCACTGGGGGCTGGAACGCCCCGCCGTGGTGGCGCACGACTTCGGCGGCGCGGTCGCCCTGCGCGCGGCCGTCCTGGACAAGGTGCCCTACGACCGCCTCGCCCTGGTCGACGCCGTCAGTGTCCGCCCGTGGGGCAGCGACTTCTTCCGTCTCGTCAACGCCAACGCCGACGTGTTCGCCGCGCTGCCCCCGCACCTGCACGAGGCCCTGGTACGCGCCTACGTCACCTCGGCCGCGCACCGTGAACCGCGCGCCGACACCCTGGACGCGCTGGTGCGCCCCTGGCTCGGCGCGGACGGACAGCCCGCGTTCTACCGGCAGATCGCGCAGGCCGACGAGCGCCACACCGCCGAGGTCGAGGACGGGTACGCCGACCTCGACCTGCCGGTGCTGGTGGTGTGGGGACGGGAGGACACCTGGCTTCCCCCGGAACGCGGGCGGCGGCTCGCCGACGCGATCCCCGGCGCGCGCCTGCGGACCCTGCCCGGGGCCGGTCACCTCGTCCAGGAGGACGCGCCGGCCGAACTCACCGCCGCCCTCCTGGACTTCCTGCACTGAGGGAGCGCGCCCGGGGCGTCCGTCGAACCCCCGTGCCGGAGGCGGCGCGACCTCAGGTGTCCAGCACGTGGAACGCCTCCAGCCACTGCTCGGGGGCCACGTGCCCGACCGGGGCGTCCGGTGCGATCCCGGCCCGTGCCAGGGCCCGGTCCACCCGCCGTGCGGGATGGGCGCGGCGCAGCGACGCGCCCAACGACCCGCCCACACCGCCGAATCCCAGTTCCACCATGCGCCGGTAACCGCCCATCCGCCCCGGGTCCACCAGGGGTGTGCGGCGCCTGCGCAGCACCAGCACCCCCGCGTCCACACGCGGCACCGGACGGAACCGCCGCCTGTCGATCCGCCCGGCCAGCGACCAGGACCACTCCGGCCAGGTGGCCACCGTCAACCGGCTCCATCTGCCGAATCCGCCGGTGCGCTTGCACGCGTACTCCCACTGGGTCACGAGCGTGGCCGAGGACAGACTCCGTGCGCCCAGGCACCACCGCACGATGTCGGCGGTGCGGGCGTAGGGGATGTTGCCCACCACGTGGAACTCCCCGCGCGGCGGACGCACGCGGGTGAAGTCGGCGCGCACCACCCGCACCCCGGACGCGGGGTCGCGGTAACGGGCGGAGAGCCGTTCGGCCAGACGCGGGTCGATCTCGTAGGCGAGGACCCCGCGAACGGCGGGGGCCAGGAAGCGGGTGATGGCGCCGTCGCCCGGGCCCACCTCCACCACCAGGTCCTCGGGGCCCACGCCCGCCACCCGCACCACGCGGCGGGCCCACGCGCGGTCGGTCAGGAAGTTCTGGGAGAGGCGGCGCCGGTCGCCACGGGTGTTCGTGCGCCGCGAGTGTTCGGTACGTGCCACAGGAAGGTCCGTTCCAGCCGCCCGGAGGCGGCCGACGAGGACGGGCGGCACGAACGGGCACGCCACACGGCGCGCACGGAAGGAAGGTCCGGGCAGCCCGTCCGAGGAGAGGAGGACGCGACTGGACCTGGACCGGTGAAACCACGCGGGGAACGTCGCCCGCGAACGCCACCGCGCCGACCAACGTCGGCGGTACGGCCGGGAAGGGACCCGGGCGGGCTCCGCCGACGGCGGAGCGGGGGAGTGGGCGCCACGGCGCACACCCCCGCGCGTACCGTCAGGGCACGCACGGGGCGCGGGCGGGAAAGAGGTCTCCCGGCGGCCGGACCACCCCCGAAGGGGTGCGGCGGCCGGGACCGACCTACCGGTCCAGGCGAGCGGACCGGGGACGGACGACCAGGGAGTGGGAGTTCACCGACCAGGCGGACGCCCGGTCGGTGACACCGCAGAAGCAGCACATGGCGACCAGCCTAGGAGCTCGCCCGAAACGCGGGCAACGGGTTTTCCGGCGGCCGGCTCCGGCGGCCGTTCCCACCGAAAAGGGCTGGCCCCCGCGCCGCTGACCACGCCATACTCGCCCCCATGCCGAACTTCGCGGACTTCGACACCCGCCACTACCGCACCGTCGACGTGGCCACGGGCTACGACGGTTGGTCCACCACCTACGAGGACTCCGTCCTGGACGCCATGGACCTGGCCCTCCTCGACGGCCTCACCGTCCCCGACTGGTCGTCCCTCACCCGCGTCGCCGACCTGGGCTGCGGCACCGGCCGCACCGGCTCCTGGCTCCGCGGCCACGGGGCCGACCGCGTCGACGGCGTCGACCTCAGCTCCGGCATGCTGGCGCTGGCCGACAAGCGCGGCGCCCACGACACCCTCACACGGGGCGACGTGCGTGACACCGGCCTTCCCGGCGGCGCCTACGACCTGGTCATCGCCTCGCTCATCGACGAGCACCTGCCCGACCTGGCGCCCTTCTACGCCGAGGCCCGAAGGCTCACCGGGCCCGGCGGCACCTGCGTGCTCGTCGCCTACCACCCGCAGTTCTCGATGGTCTCGGGGATGCCCACCCACTACACCGACGCCTCCGGCGAGGACATCGCCATCGCCACCCACGTCCACCTGATCAGCGACCACGTGCGCGCCGCCACGGCCGCCGGGTGGACCCTCGCCGAGATGTCCGAGGCCACCGTGGACGACACCTGGGTCGCGGCCAAACCCAAGTGGGAGAGGTTCCGGGGCCACCCGATCTCGGCCGCCTTCGTCTGGACCGCGTCCCGGTGAGTCGGCCGGAAGCGTCTCCGGTGTGAAGCGTGCGACCCGACCCGCGCCGATCCCGTACTCACGGCGCGTCTCGACCGCCGAACCTCGCCACGAGTACGGGATCACGGCGAATTCGGTGGGCCTTTCCGGTCACCGCACCACGCCAACAACGCCGCCAGCCACACCTCGCGGTTGCGCTCCACGTACTCCGACGCTGCTCCCCAGTGGTCGGCGTGCCCCTCCGCGTGCAGGCGCGCCCACGGCTGGCGGCCCGTCCGCGCCCCCTCCACCAGCAGGTCGTACATGCCGCGCACGCGCTGGAGGACCGCGTCCGGCAGTTCCCGGCGCTGGTCGTCGTCACACCCGTACCCGTCGGCCAGGACGCGCAGCCGCCGCGCGTCGTGTTCCGGATCGCCGCCCTCATGGAGGGGAACGAAGCCGTGCGCGGCGTACCCGAGGTCGCCCATGCGCGTGCCCGGACCGGCGTTGTCCCAGTCGATGAAGGTCCAGGCGTCACCGTCCCGCACCAGGTTCCACGGCGCCAGGTCGTTGTGGCAGACGAGCTCCTCGCGCTCGTGCGGGATGGGCACCTCCCACACCGGCTCCTCATCGGGGCGGTACTCGATGGTCAGGTCGTGGAGGCGGCGGATGATCCCGCCCAGTCGGCGCAGTTCCTCCTCCGTCATCGGCGCCATCCGGTCCGCCATCGTTCCGGGCACGTACCCGAGTGTCTGGCGGCCCCGCCGGTCCCTGGCGAGCACGGAAGGGGAGGATTCGTAGCCGCGCAGACGCAGGTACCTGAGCAGGAGCGTCACGGAGCGGGAGGAGTGCCGCCACGGTTTGCGCACGGTCCGGCCCACGCGCACCACCTGGTCGGCGACGTTACCGCCCTCCAGCACCTCTTCGTCGGGTGGGGTCATGGCACCCCATGCTCCACCAGGCGGTTGGGGGAGTCCACCTCTTTTCACCGTCCTCACCGGCTCGCGTCGGCCCCGCGCTCGGCGGCGGCCAGGGTCGCGTCGTCCATCCGGACCAGCCCGGCGAGCAGACCCAGGCACAGGGCCCCCATGATCGCGAACACCCACGTCAGGCCGAGGAACTGGGCGATGAGCCCGCCCGCGGCGGCTCCCAGCGGCATGGTGCCCCAGGCCAGCAGTCGGTATCCGCTGTTGACCCGTCCGAGCAGGGCGTCGGGGGTGACGCGCTGGCGCAGCGACACCGTGATGACGTTCCACACGGCGATCCCCAGCCCGCCCACGAAGAAGCCCGCCGCGACCAGGACGGGATCGGCGGTCACCGCCGGAACGCCGACGAGCAGGCCGAAGGTGAGCACGGAGACCCGCAGCGACCAGGCCCGCCCCAGCAGGTCCTCGACCCGCCCGGCGCACAGGGCTCCGACCACGCTGCCCGCCGCGACGGTGGTCATGAGCAGGCCGTAGGCGGGCTCGGACAGCCCCATGGGGGAGCCCGGGCCGACCGCGAAGAGGACCAGGACGGTGAAGGCCGCACTGGTGCCGAAGTTGCTGACACCCACCATGACCGCGAACGAGCGCAGGACCCGGTGGCGCACCAGGAAACGCAGCCCCTCGACGATGTCGGCGCGCATGCTGGTGCGTGTCTCCCGCCCGACCCGGAACCGTCCGCGCACCAGCCACAGTGCGCCCACCGCCACCAGCCACAGTGCGGCCGGGGCGGTGAAGGACACCGCCGCGCCCACCGCCACCAGCAGGCCGCCCAGGGGAGGCCCGAGGAACTGGTTCGCGGTCAGTTCGGCGGTGTGCAGCCGTCCGTTGGCGCGTGGGAGCCGGTCGCGGTCGACCAGCTGCGGCAGGATCGACTGCGCCGAGGTGTCGTAGAGGGTCTCGGTGACCCCGACGCCCAGCGCCACCGCGTACAGCAGCCAGATCGACCCCAGGTCCAGGGCCAGGCCCAGCGCCAGGGCGGTGAGCAGCAGGGCCCGGACGAGGTTGGCGCCCAGCATCACCCGGCGCCGGTCGAGCCGGTCGGCCAGGGCCCCGGCCGGGAGCGCGCACAGCAGCCACGGGATGGTCAGCGCGAAGGTCACCCCGGCGATGAGGGTGGGGGAGTCGGTGAAGCGCAGCGCCACCAGCGGCAGCACCACCTTCAGGACGCCGTCGGCGAGGTTGGACAGCGCCGAGGAGGTCCACAGGTTCCAGAAGGCGGCGCCCAGCGGCGCGGTGCGTCGAGCCGGGGCGGGCTCGGAGCGGCGGGGGGAGTCGTTCGTCATATGATTGAGATTGGCAGATCGATTGAGAAAACTCAATCGATTCCACGAAAATCGATCATTGTTACGCTCGGAGCCATGGGTGAACAGGAACAGAGTGGGGACGCACCCCGTCCCCGTACGCGACGCCCGGCCACGGTTCAGGAGGCCAAGGCCCTGGGCCACCCGATGCGCGTGCGCATCCTCCGGCTCTGCCTGGCCCGGGAGCTCACCAACAAGGAGCTCGCCGAGCGGCTGGAGACCACCCCGGGAACGGTCCTGTACCACGTCCGCCAGCTCGTGGACGCCGGGCTGCTCCTGCCCGCGCCCGTACGCACCGGGGCCAGCGGCGCCCTGGAGAAGCCCTACCGCGCCACCGGGGAGACCTGGTGGCTGGACGGGCCCCTCCTGGACACCGACACCGGTTCGGCCGCCGCGCCGGTCGAGGCCTTCCAACAGGAACTGGCCGAGGCCGGATCGGAGTCGGTGCGCACCTTCGCGCGCTTCGTGCTGCACCTGTCCGACGAGGAGGTGGCGGAGCTGGACCGCCGCATCGTCGCCGTCCTGGACGAGTACGTGGCCACCGAGGACCAGCGCCTGGACCGGCCCGTCTACTCGGGAGCGTTCCTGTTGCACCGTCCGGCCGACTGACCGCGACCCAAGCCCCGGCGAAGAGGCACGGGCCCCGGCTGGCTACACACCCTCGGGAACATGGCCGGACCCGTACCGGTGCGATGTCAGTGCTGGTGGATCTGCCGCCCGCTCAACCTGCCCGGGGTGATGCGCAGGACCTGGTCGCGTACGCCCTCGGCCCACGGCTGGGGCAGGCGGCCCTGCGGAATGCGGGACAGCTCCTCGGTCCCACGGACCCACTCGCAGCGACCGCTGGCGAGCACGCTCCACCCCTCGTGGCGCTCCTCGTCGAGGCTGTCGACCTGGAAGGCGGCGTAGCCGCGCGCGTGGCGCATGATCGCACCCGCCAGAGCCGAACGGAACACGATGCCCTCGTCGACCATCGCGTAGTTCACCGGCAGGACCGTCGGTGCGGCGTCGCCCTCGATGGTGAAGGCCACACGGCCGACGTCGCGTGTGGCCAGCAGGTTGAAACAGGTCTGCCGTGCCAGCACGATGAAGCTGGACTCGTCGTCGCCCTCGATGGTGTCGGTCCCCACCAGGAGCTCCTGCTCATCGGAGAGACGGTCGGTCCCCGCGTACTCGTCGGACGCCCCGCGCGGCCCCGGTGGCGCGACCGGCCCGGCGACCGGGTCCGGCTGCCGCCCAGTCGCACCGCTTCTTCCAGCCATGACAAGCCCCCCGCCACGAATGTCCTCGTCTTCCTTTCCCCGCCGCCCGTGACCGCCCGGAGCGTGCCGCGGACGGCGCGGACCCCGCTTCCCCACTACCCGGAGGAACGGGCGACCCAAACAGTGGGCGTACCGCCACACGAATGTTTGACTGCTCTGGGTAGTGGTCAGCTTACTCAAAGCGAACATTCGGCGCTTGTCAGGAGGCACACCTTGCCCGCTCGACACATCGCCACCGAACCCCGAAGACCCCGCGTCCTGGACGTCACCCTGCGCGACGGCGGCTATCTCAACGCCTGGCGCTTCTCCGACGCCACCGTGCGCGAGCACGCCAAGGTCCTCGGCGAGGTGGGCGTGCCCTACGTGGAGGTCGGCTACGTCAACGACGACCCCGCGCTCGAACCCGTACTCCAGTGCGCCCCCGACCTGCTGCGCCAGGTCGGCGAGGACACCGGACGGGCTCGTGTGGTCGCCATGCTCGGTGTGAACGGCAGGAGCCCGAGCGAGGTCGCCGCCCTGCTGCGGCCGCGCGCCGAGGTGCTCGACGTGGTCCGGCTCACCTGCTTCGTGGAGCGGGTGGAGCACGTGCTCGCCGCCGCGGAGGCCGTGAGATCCACCGGGGTGACCTGCTCGCTCAACCTCATCAGCATCACCGCCTACGAACCCGAGGAAATCGTCGCCGCCGTCGAGCGCGTCGACCGCGCGGGCGTGGCCGACTGGATCTACCTGGCCGACTCACGGGGCGCCCTGCTGCCCGAGCGCGCCGCCGAACTCTTCACCGGCGTACGCGCGGCCTGGCCCGGCATGGCGGGGTTCCACGCCCACGACAACCTCGGCCACGCGGTCGCCAACTCCCGGGTCGCGCTGGAGTCGGGTTTCGACCTCGTGGACGGCTCCCTGAACGGGTACGGCCTCGGCGGCGGCAACACCGACCTGGCCGATGCCCTGGCCCTGGTCGGCGACGTCGACCGCCCGCGACTGGCCGCCCTGGCCGAGCGCGTGGCGGCGGAGATGCCCCCGCCGCCGCCCTTCCAGCACCTGTATCCCCTGACCGGATGGTGCAACCTGGAACAGGAGTGGGCGCCCGACGTGTGGAGGGCCCACGGCGAGGACGCCCGGGAGTTCCTGCACGGCCTGCCCTGGAAACGCTACAAGGACGTCGAGGAGGTCCTGGGAGATGCCTGACCCGGCCGACGGCGCCGACCGCACCCGCACCGTCACCTCGGGGGGCGACGGCCCGACCCGCCGCTGCCTGGTGCTCAACGACCGCGCCCCCGTGCCCACCGACGTCCTGGACCGCGTCGCCGGTCCCCTGGAGACGCACTGGGTGCAGGACCCCAGCGGAGCGCTCGACCCGGCACGGGAGTTCCGGCGCCACCCGGACACGCAGATCCTGGTCACCACCTACATGGACCTGGGAGCGCGGAACCTGCGTCTGCTGCCCGAGCTGGAGCTGGTCGTGGTCACCACGACCGCCGTGGAGTACGTGGACCTGGACCACTGCCGCGAGCGCGGCGTCGCCGTGTGCAACACGGGCGGGTACACCGGCGACGCGGTGGCCGAGCACGCCGTCGCCCTGATGATGGCCGTCGCCAAGAACGTCGTGCCGGTCCACGCGCGCGTCCGCGCGGGCGACATGCTGTGCGCGGGGGAGCAGGGGATGGAGATCTCCGGCAAGGTCGCCGGGATCGTCGGCATGGGACACATCGGCTCCGGAGTCGCGCGCATGGTCCGCGGCCTGGGCATGGAGGTGCTCCACGCCAACCGTTCCCCGCGCCGGGTGGAGGGCTCGACCCCGGTGGAACTGACCAAGCTCCTGTCGGTGTCCGACGCCGTCTTCCTCACCCTGCCGCTCAACGACGACTCCCGGGGGCTGCTGGGCGCGGAGGAACTCGCCCTGATGAAGCCCTCGGCGGTCCTGGTGAGCATCTCCCCCGACGAGGTCCTCGACCCGCGCGCCCTGGCCGCCGCCCTGGGCGAGCGGCGCATCCGGGGCGCGGGCCTGGACCTGATCGGTGGGCACGACCCCTACCCCGAACTGGACAACCTGGTGCTCAGCTCCCGGTTCGCCGCCAACACCCGCGAGTGCCAGGAGCGCCGCCGGGCGGCGTGGGCCGCCGCGGTGGCCGCCTTCGTCGAGGGCCGGGAGCCGCCGCACCGCGTCGTGTGAGCTACCTTCTGGTCACCCGCACCGTGGTCGCGTCGAGCGAGTCGTCGCGCGTCTCGCGGCTGATCAGCAGCGCCACGAGGGTGATCGCGGCGACCAGCACCAGGTATCCGCCGACCCACGCCAGGCCGAAGGTGCCCGCGAGCCAGGTGGCGATGTAGGGGGCGAACGAGGCGCCCAGCAGGCCTGCCAGGTTGTAGGCCACCGAGGCGCCGGTGTAGCGCACCCTGGTCGGGAACAGCTCCGGCAGGACGGAGGCCATCGGCCCGAAGGTCAGGCCCATCAGGGACAGGCCCACGACCAGGAAGGCCAGCACGCCCACGGTGCCGCCGGAGCCCATCAGCGGCCCCATGGCGAAGCCGAAGACGATGATCGCGACGGTGACCCAGACCAGGACGGGCTTGCGGCCGAACCGGTCGGCGAGCAGCCCCGCGACGGGCGTGAACAGGCCGAAGAACACCACGCCCACGAGCAGGAACACCAGGAACTGTGAGCGGTCGTAGCCCAGACCCTCCACCGGGTCGGTGCCGAAGCCCAGGGAGAAGACCGTCATCAGGTAGAACAGCACGTACGTGGCGAGCATGATCAGCGTGCCCAGGACCACGGCGGGCCAGCTGGTGCGGAAGACCTCCACCATGGGCGTCTTGGCCCGTTCACCGGAGGCGAGGAGCCTGGCGAAGGCGGGGGTCTCGTGCAGGGTCAGACGGACCCACAGGCCGACCGCGATCAGCACGGTCGAGAGCAGGAACGGCACCCGCCAGCCCCAGGCCAGGAAGGTCTCGTCGCTCATGACCTGGCTCAGGATCAGGAACACGCCGTTGGCGAGGAAGAACCCGATCGGCGCGCCCAACTGCGGGAACGAGCCGTAGAAGCCGCGCCTGCCGGGAGGGGCGTTCTCGGTGGCCAGCAGGGCCGCGCCGCCCCACTCGCCGCCCAGGCCCAACCCCTGGCCGAACCGGCACAGCGCCAGCAGCAGCGGGGCCAGAAGGCCCACCTGCGCGTAGGTGGGGAGCAGGCCGATGCCGACGGTGGAGACGCCCATGGTCAGCAGCGACGCCACCAGGGTGGCCTTGCGCCCGACGCGGTCGCCGAAGTGGCCGAACACCCAGGAGCCGATGGGGCGGGCGACGAACGCGATGGCGAACGTGGCCAGCGACTGCAACCGCGAGGCCATCATGTCGCCCTCGGGGAAGAAGAGCGCCGGGAAGACCAGGACCGCGGCCGTCGCGTAGATGTAGAAGTCGTAGAACTCGATGGACGTCCCCATGAGGCTGGCCGTGAGGACCTTCCGCTTGGGGTTGGCCGGTGGATCGGCCTTGTCCGGTGCGTGTGGGGCGACGTCCGTCATGGGAGTTCTTTCCAGGTCAGTGAGTACGGATGGCTGGATGCTAGCTCCGCATGCCACTGTGTGGAACATTTGTCTCATTATGTGGACGTTCATCACCTCTGTGTCCGCCTGGGGTTTTCTCGCGAACCCCGGCCGCGCGGGCGTTCCGTCTCATGAGGTGAGACGCGTCACGGGCGGCCACGTCACGTTCCCGGTCCCCCGTCCCGTCATGTGTCGTGACAGGCCACGACACTGTGAGGAGCCCTCCATGGCACACGACATCGTCGTCCTCGGCGCGGGGTACGCCGGACTCGCCGCGGCCGGCCGCGCCGCCCGCAACGCCCGGCGCGACCGGCTCCCCNGCTCGACGCCCGGGTCACCCTCGTCAACGCCACCGCCGACTTCGTCGAACGCGTCCGCCTGCACCAGGTCGCAGCCGGTCAGGAGGTGGGCGTCCACCCCCTGACCGACTCCCTCGACGAGGGCGTCTCCCTCGTCGTCGGCCGGGTGGAGGGACTCGACACCCGGGCCCGGACCGTGAGCGTGCGCGTGGACGGTGCGCTCCATGAGATCGCCTACGACACCCTCGTCCACGCCCTGGGCAGCGCCGCGGGACGCGCCGGGGCGCCGGGCGCGGACCATCACACCGAGGACGTCGCGACCCTCGACGGGGCCCGCGTGCTCGCCCGGCGCCTCGCCGACGAGCGCCCCGGGCGCCTGGCCGTGGTCGGCGGCGGGTTCACCGGTCTGGAGGTGGCCACGGAACTCGCCGAGAGCCACCCCGGCCCGAGGATCGAACTGCTCACCCGCGGCCGGGTCGCGCCCGGGGCCGATCCCCGGGCGCGGGCGCACGTACGCCGGACACTCCGCCGCCTGGGCGTCACCCTGCGCGAGGAAGCCGCGGTGGCCTCCGTGGACGCCCGCGGACTCACCCTGGAGGACGGCACCAGCGTCGCCGCCGACCTCGTGGTGTGGAACTCCGGTTTCACCGCCTCGTCCCTGGCCGCCGACGCCGGGCTCGACGTGGACGGAGGCGGGCGCGCCCTGGTGGACACCACCCTGCGCTCGGTCTCCCACCCCGACGTGTACGTGGTCGGTGACGCCGCCCACATGCCCGGGGCGGACGGCCGGGAGCTGCGGATGTCGTGCGCCATGGGACTGCCCATGGGGTGGGGCGCCGCCGACGCGATCACCGACCGCCTGGCCGGGCGCGAACCCGACGGCACCACGTTCGGCTACGTGTTCCAGTGCGTCAGCCTGGGCCGCCGCGACGGGCTCATCCAGTTCGTGCGCGCCGACGACAGCCCGCGCGGATTCTTCCTCACCGGCCGGGTCGCCGCCCGGTACAAGGAGGCCGTCGTGGCCTCCGCCTACGGGGGCCTGCGCGGCGCCGGGGGCCAGGCCAGCCTGTTCCTGTCCTTCATGCGCGGTACGGCCCGCCGATTCGACCGGCGGACCGCCCGCGTGTCCGCCACCGCCTG
>NZ_ANAX01000007.1:61576-78900 GCF_000341065.1 Nocardiopsis halotolerans DSM 44410
TTTCAGTCCTCGGCGAGACGCCCCGGGTGCACCACCCGCGTGCAGTTGTCCCGGAACCGCTTGACCAGCTCCCCGTTGGGGCGGTCACTGCGCTCCACCCACTCGCGCGCGGCCTCGTCGGTGACCCCGCCCGACACCTGGCGCCGGTGCAGTCTGCGTTCGCGCAGCTCGTCGTCGGCCTCCACGTACCACAGCTGCGTGAACAGTCCGCGCAGCAGCGACCAGGGCTCCTCGTCACCGGCCAGGTAGTTGCCCTCGGTCACCACCAGGCGGGTGTGCGGAGCGACCACGTGCCGCGCGGCGACGGGCTCGTGCAGCTGACGGTCGTAGTCGGGCACGTAGACGGGATGGTCGGTCTCGGTCAGCAGGCGGCGGACCAGCGCCACGTACCCGTGCGCGTCGAAGGTGTCCGGGGCGCCCTTGCGGTCGCGCCGCCCCAACCGGTCGAGCTGGGCGTTGGACAGGTGGAAGCCGTCCATGGGCAGGTACCCGGCGACCCCCGGGCCCAGTTCGCGCTCGATCCCGGCCACCAGGTGGCGGGCGAGCGTGGACTTCCCGGCGGCGGGGGCACCGGCCAGGCCGAGGACGGCGCGGCGGGCCCCGTCGGCGGGGACCAGCGCGAGGGCGTCGGCGACGAGCGGTTCGGACATGGGCACGAGCTTAGGGCGTTTGGGGGTGGTGGAGGGTGACGAAGAGGGGGGTGCTGCGCCGGAGGCGTCGGTTGAGGGTGGTGGAGGGTGACGGGCGGGAGGGGCCACACCCCCGCCGGAACGTTCCTGGCGGTCGGGACGCGGTACGCGGCGGGAACCGCGCACCGCGCCCGGGGTCGCGTTCGCCCGTGCCTACGGGGCGTGGCCCACGTGGGCCAGCGCCTGGCGCAGCAGCACCCCCTGGCCGCCCGTCATCTCCTCGCGCAGTTGCGTGCTGGACGCCTCCTCCGGGGTGAACCACACCAGGTCCAGGGCGTCCTGCCGGGGCTGGCAGTCGCCCGAGACCGGGACGATGTAGGCCATCGCCACCGCGTGCTGGCGCGAGTCGTGGAACGGGGTGATCCCCGGGGTGGGGAAGTACTCGGCGACCGTGAACGGCTGCGGCGAGGTGGGGATGCGCGGCAGGGCCACGGGGCCCAGGTCCTTCTCCAGGTGGCGCAGGAGGGCGTCACGCACCCGCTCGTGGTAGAGCACCCGCCCCGAGACCACCGAGCGGTGGAAGCTGCCGTCGGGGGTGGCCCGCATGAGCAGGCCGACGTGGGTCACCTCGCCCACCTCGTCCACCCGCACGGGTACCGCCTGGACGTAGAGGACGGGCATACGGCCGCGGATGTTCTCCAGTTCCTCGGGGGAGAACCAGCCGGGCTGGGTGTCGGCGGTTTCGGTCATCGGGTGCGCGGCGACGTACCGGCCGTCGGCCGGGAGCCGCCGCTCCCTCCCTTCTCTTGGCTGTCCCTGAGGTCGGCCCGCGTGTCCGGCCCGTGGGCGCGGCACGGGGATGCCCTTCCGTACCGCTTCTACCGCACCCGGGCGTGTGAGGCCACGAGCGGGTGCGGTTCCGGGAGTGTCCGAGAGGAGAAGTCACGGGCCGCGGCGTCGGATGCGGCGCGACACGGCCCGTCGCCTTCCGGACGGGGTGATACCGGACTGTCCCTCCAGCCACATCGGCGAGATTTCATGGGTTTTTCTCAGGAAAGCCTCCCATGGCCTCTCTGGAGAGGTTACGATCTCGTACGCGGTTGCGTAGTGGAAAGGTTACGTCCGGTGAGAGGTGGCCCGAGTGGCGAAGGATGCCCGGTGCTCTGCCCAGGAGCGTTTCCCCTGTACGGGTGTGACGGTGGTGCCCGTCCACGGCGAGGTTGACCTCGCCACCGCCGACCGTATGCGCGATCAGCTGCTCCAGGCCGCGTACGCCTCCCGGTGCGACTGCCTGGTGGTGGACATGTCCCGGCTCGACTTCTTCGACGCGAGCGGGGTGAGCGCCCTGGTGTCGGTCTACAGGAGCCTCACCAGGGAGGGCCGACACGTGGTCCTCGCCGAGCCCGCGCCCATCGCCGCGCGCGTGCTGTGGGCGCTCGACATGGACCGCGTGTTCGAGATCTACCCCATCCTGGAGATGGCGCTGACCCACACCAGCGGTCTGCGGGTCAACGGCGATCCCATCCTCAACACCGTCCCCGAACATCCGTCGGCCTCCTGACGAACGCCCAGAAGCGAGGGCCGGGTCCTCCGCCGCCCCGCGAGGACGGTGGAGGACCCGGACCCGGGAAGGCCTCCCGCCGTCAGGAACGGGGCGGCTCCTCCTCGCCTCCGTTCCGCCCACCGGACACCAGGAAGGGCGCCAGCAGCTCCGGGACGGCCTCGTCCGCCCAGGCCAGCCCCTGACCCAGTCCCACGTCCCTGGCCTCGTACATCCCCTGGCCCGCCGCCGTCGTGGCGGCCACGTCGGCCAGACCCAGCCTGCGCTGGAACGGCGAGCGCTTGATCCGCCAGCCGATCACCGCCGACCGCTCCAACGTCACCGTGTCACGCACCGCCATTCCCCTGCGCACCACGAGGTAGCGCGGGTGCAGCCCGTGGCCCAGGCCGCGGTAGGACCCCACCGCGTACCAGAACGCCACCGCGGCGATCGCCACCGCCAGCACCGACCACCCCCAGCTCGGGGTGGCCTCCACCGTGCCCGTGGCCAGCGGCACGGGGATGATCTCCTGTTCCGCCTTGCGCACCACCTCCCACCAGGCCTCGCTGACCAGCGTGTGCAGCCAGGCCAGCGCCCCGGAGAGCGCCACGCCCAGCACGGTGACGACGGTGGCCCGGGTGAGGCGGCGGCGCAGCGCGGCCCGGGGGTGCGCGGCCAGCGGGACGTCCAGGGGGGAGTCCGGCGTCCGCATCAGGTCGGCGGCCAGCGCGAGCGCCCGCTTCCGCGGCATGGGCGGGGACAGGCGGCTCTTGGCGCTGGTCTTCTGGTCGTCCGCGGCGGCAAGCCCGGTCGCCACCGCGCGCACGTCAGCCCCGCCCGACCTGCGGAGCACGTACGGTTCGTGGAGGGTGATCCCGTTGAGGCGGCGCCCCTCCACCGACAGCGACACGCTCGTCAGCAGGCCACGGCGCAGCCGCACGGTCCCGTCGGCCTCCCGGGTGAGGCGGTAGTTCCACCAGGTCTCCACGGCCACGGCGGTCAGCACGATCACACCGGACACCAGCAGCACCAGCAGTGCCGTGGGCACCACGATCAGGACCTGCCGCATGACGAACGAGGACATCTCCTGCACGCTGGGCAGGTTGGCCTGGTCGGAGACCCACTCCCACCCCACGCCCCCGGTCTGGGCGTTGAGGCCCACCAGACCGGCGATCGCACCAAGGCCCACGCCCAGGGTGGCCGTGGTCGCGGGGGCGTAGGCGAACCACCTGCGGTCCAGCCGGGCCAGTTCGGCCTCCCCGTCCTCCGGCGTGCCGGTCCCGGCGGTCTCCCCGGAGCGCCCGGCGGACGCGGGGACGCCCCGGCGCAGCAGGTCGCGGCGCAGCCACTCGCCCTGTTCGGCGGTGACGTAGAGCAGTTGGAGCTGGTCGGCCCCGGCGCCGACCTTCTCGCCGGTGCCGACCGTGACCGAGCACAGGCCGAAGATCCGCACGTAGAGGGGTGCCGCCACGTCGACGCTGCGTACGCGTTCACGCGGGATGGACCGGTAGGACTTGGCGATGATGCCCGAGCGCATCTCCATGCGCTCGGCGGTGACCCGGTAGCGGATCGCGCGCAGGCGCAGCATGTCCAGGTAGGTCATGAGCGCGAGGAACGCGAGCGCGGCGGGGAGCGGGGCCAGGGCCCACCACGGGTGTCCCGTGGCCAGGAGGACGATCGTGCCCACGATCGCGGCGGGGACGAGGAACACGCCCGCGACGGCGGTACTGGCCCACACGCTGAGCGGGTGCAGCCGCTGCCAGCCGTCGTGGGGGGGGTCCTCCTCGGCGGATGTGTCCTCGGCGCCCTCCCCCAGGGGAGCGGAGTCCGTGTCGGAAGCGGTCCCGGTGCCGTCCCACTCGCCTGTGTGGGCGCCGGTCGGTTCGGCCGGAACGCCCTCCGCCGCCTCCGGGACGGGCCGGACGCGGTCCTCGGCGGCCGGGGCGGCCCCGTCCGGCGTCGGCCGGGACTCCTCCGGGTTCGGTCGGTGCTCGTCGCTCATGTCGCGTCCCCCGGGGTCGCCTGGGTGGTGTCGGTGAGCTGGTCGGCCACCTGTGTGGCCAGCGCCTGGTCGAGTCCGGTGATCTCGATCGGTCCGGCGGCGGACGCGGTGGTCACGGTCACGCTGGAGAGCCCGAACGCCCGCTGGAGGGGGCCGCGCGCGGTGTCCACGGTCTGGATGCGCGACATCGGGGCCACACGCCACTCCTGCCAGAGCCACCCGCTGGAGGTGTAGACGGCGGTGTCGGTGACCTCCCAGCGGTGGACGCGGTAGCGCCACTGCGGCATGACCACGGTGATCAGCAGTCCGAACCCGCCGACCACGGCGGCGGCCAGCAGGAACCACGTACGCGGCGGCTCCCAGATGATCGCGGGCACCACGGGGGCCGCGGTGACGACCACGGTCACGGCCAGTGACCGGGTCGTCCACCACCAGACGGCTCGCTTGTCCACGCGGTGGCGGGGTGGGCGCAGGCGGGGGGTGTCGGCGCTCATCGCGTCCACGCCTCCTTCTCGGTCGGGGCCCGACGGGCCGGGTGTCTGTTAAAAGTGATATCACAATGCTATTCTCCAGTCATCACTACGGAGAGAGCGGAAGGCCAGATGACCGAAACAGGACAGACCCCGAACCCCGCGCCCCAGTACCGAGAACACACCGCCACCAGCGTCAACGGCATGCTCATGGCCGTGGTCAGCATCCTGCTGTTCCTCGTCGGCGTGGCCGTCGCCCTGTCGCCCCTCGTCGGCCTGCCCGTGCCCCTGGTGGCCGTCGGCGTCGTCGCCGCCGCGGTCGGAGCCCTGCTCTTCGTCGGGCTGGAGATGGTCGCGCCCAACGAGGCCAAGGTGGTCCAGCTCTTCGGCCGCTACGTCGGCAGCGTCCGCACCGACGGCCTGCGCTGGGTCAACCCCTTCACCGTCCGCAAGGGCGTCTCCACCCGCATCCGCAACCACGAGACCTCCGTCATGAAGGTCAACGACGCCTCCGGCAGCCCGATCGAGATCGCCGCCGTCATCGTCTGGCAGGTGGAGGACACCGCACGCGCCTCCTTCGAGGTGGACGACTTCGTGGAGTTCGTCTCCATCCAGACCGAGGCCGCCGTGCGCCACATCGCGGGCAACTACCCCTACGACTCCTACGACGCCGACACCAGCAGCTCCCTGCGCGGCAGCGCCGACCTCATCACCGAGCAGCTGTCCAAGGAGGTCGGTGAACGGGTCGAGGCGGCGGGCGTGCGGATCGTGGAGTCGCGGTTCACCCACCTGGCCTACGCCTCGGAGGTCGCCCAGGCCATGCTCCAGCGCCAGCAGGCCAGTGCGCTCATCGCCGCGCGGCAGGAGATCGTCGAGGGCGCGGTGGGCATGGTCGACCGTGCGCTCTCCCGCCTGTCGGAGGAGGAGGTGGTGGAACTGGACGAGGAGCGCAAGGCCGCCATGGTCAGCAACCTGCTCGTGGTGCTGTGCTCCGACCGTCCGGCCAACCCCGTCGTCAACGCCGGGACCCTGTACCAGTGACCGCGTGAGGTGGCCGTGCCCGAGCGCAAGAAGGTGCTGCTGCGGCTCGACCCCGCCGTCCACGACGCGCTCGCGCGGTGGGCCGGGCAGGAGTTGCGCAGCACCAACGCCCAGATCGAGTTCCTCCTGCGCCGCGCGCTGGACGAGGCGGGCAGGATGCCGAAGCAGGCCAAGGCCATCCCCCGCCGCGGTCGACCGCGCAGGCCCGCCCCCGAACCGGAGGACGACGCCCCGCCGGAGTGACGCCGGGAACGTCGGGAGCCGGGTGCCCTGGACACCCGGCTCCCGACGCTCGCACGAGGCTTACTCGGCGGCCTTCGCCTCCGGGCCACCGATGTGCCTGCGCCAGTCGCCGGGTGCGGTCAGCCAGTGAGGAACGATGCGCAGGGGGAAGGGAAAGTCGGTTTCGAAGAGGTCCTCTCCGAAGGCCGCTGACGCCTCGGTGTACTCACCGTTCTTCAGCCGCAGTTCGGCGATACTCGGCTCCTCGGGGTCGGGGGTGATGATCCAGTACGAGGGAATGCCGAACTCGGCGTACTCGTGGCGCTTGGTGTGGTGGTCCCGGATGACGCTCTCGGGGGAGACGACCTCGACCGCCAACAGCGGGGGCTTGGTGAGGTAGGGACTCTCCGCGTTCTCCGGACGGATGACCGCGAGGTCCGGAATGCGGTGATGAGTCCGGTCGGCGTTCATGTTGATCCCGGGACTCGCGACAACCTCGAACTCGACGGACGCGAGAACACCGAGATGGATGCTCAGCCGGGACTCGATACGGCTGTGGAGGAAAACCGGTGCGGGTGCCACGTCAAGCCGCCCGTCGACCAGTTCGTACCGCCGTCCGTCGTCCGGAGTGTCGCGCAGATCCTCCACGGTGAGCGGGCCCGGTCCGAGTTCCATCTTGCCGGTAGTCATAACACTCATGATGCCTCCTCAGGTACATGAGGACCAGCGTGGCGGCCCAGGAGGCGCTGACGGGCAGAAACACCGAAATCCGTGAATAAGTGGCCTTCCCTTTCGCTTTACGGGGACGACCGCAACGCGAAGGGGCGGGACCGGGTGCGTTCCCGGCCCCGCCCCCGGACGGAATCCCTCCGGCGGCTACCCCAGGGCCGCCGCGGCGGCCCGGCCGGCCGTACGGCCCGAGAACAGGCACCCGCCCAGGAACGTGCCCTCCAGCGCCCGGTACCCGTGCAGCCCGCCACCGCCGAAACCGGCCACCTCACCCGCCGCGTACACCCCCGGCAGCGGTGTGCCGTCCTCGCGCAGCACCCGGGCGTCCAGGTCGGTGTGCAGCCCGCCCAGGGTCTTGCGGGTGAGGACGCGCAGCCGCACCGCGATCAGCGGACCCGCCTTGGGGTCCAGGATCTGGTGCGGTGCGGCCACCCGGGCCAGCCGGTCGCCCCGGTAGTTGCGCGCCCCGTGGATGGCCGTCACCTGGAGGTCCTTGGTGAAGGTGTTGACCATCTCCCGGTCGCGGGCCACCACCTCGCGGGTGACGGTGTCGGGGTCGAGCACCCCGTCGCCCGCGACCTCCCGCATCCTCCGGATCAGCTCGGGCAGCCTGTCCGCGACCACGAAGTCCTCCCCGTGGCGCTTGAACGCCTCCACCGGCCCGGGTGCGCCGGGCAGCACCCGCTTGAGGACGAGCCCGAGGTCCTTCCCCGTCAGGTCGGGGTTCTGCTCCGAACCCGACAGGGCGAACTCCTTCTCGATGATCCTCTGCGAGAGCACGAACCACGTGTACTCGTGGCCGCTGCCCATGATGTGTTCCAGGGTGCCCAGCGTGTCGAACCCGGGGAAGTTGGGCGCGGGCAGCCGCCTGCCGGTCGCGTCCAGCCACAGCGACGACGGTCCCGGCAGGATGCGGATGCCGTGCCGGGACCACACGGGGTCCCAGTTCTGGATCCCCTCGGTGTAGTGCCACATGCGGTCGGGGTTGATGACCTGACCGCCCGCGTCCTCGGTGATGGCGAGCATGCGCCCGTCCACGTGCTCGGGCACGCCCGAGAGCATGTCCCGGGGCGGGGTGCCCAGACGCTCGGGCCAGTTGCGGCGCACCAGGTCGTGGTTGGCGCCGATCCCGCCGGAGGTGACCACGACCGCCTGGGCGGACACCTCGAAGTCGCCGACCATCTCGCGGCCGCTGGCCTCACCCCTCCTGACCCCGCTGGGGGCCAGGACGGCGCCGCGCACACCCGTGACGGCTCCCTGGGCGACCACCAGCTCGTCCACCCGGTGGCGGAACCGCAGCGAGACCAGCCCGCGCTCGGCCGCCGCGCGCACCCGCCGCTCGAAGGGCGCGACCACGCCCGGCCCCGTGCCCCAGGTGATGTGGAAGCGGGGCACGGAGTTGCCGTGGCCGTCGGCCAGGTGGCCGCCGCGCTCGGCCCAGCCCACGAGGGGGAAGAAACGCAGGCCCTGCTGGTGCAGCCAGGAGCGCTTCTCCCCGGCGGCGAAGTCCACGTAGGCCTCGGCCCACCGGCGGGGCCAGGCGTCCTCGGGGCGGTCGAACCCCGCGGTGCCCATCCAGTCCTGGAGGGCCAGTTCGGTGGAGTCCCGAACGCCCATGCGGCGCTGCTCGGGGGAGTCCACGAGGAACAGGCCGCCGAAGGACCAGAACGCCTGGCCGCCCAGGGACCGCTCGGGCTCCTGGTCGAGCAGGACCACCCGCTTTCCCGCGTCGGCCAGTTCGGCGGTCGCGGCCAGCCCGGCCAGCCCTGCGCCGACGACGATCACGTCGGCGTGGTCGTCTCCTCGGTCCATGTGCGTCTTCCCCTCGGGTCGGCCGTGCCCGGGGCACGGCGTGCGTGGTGGTGACGACTGTGCCCCCGCGCGACCGGCCCCACAAGGGGAACGTGTGCCGTGCGCCACATCATTTGTCAGCGGATGACAAACCCCCTGGTTTGGGACAGAATCGTGCGACCCCCGCGCGCCCGGAGTCCACCGGGACCCGTTCGCGCTGGTCGCAACGTGTTCACCGACGAGGACCCATCGTGTACTTCCATCCCCCGACCCTCGACCCGGGACCGCTCGCCACCCTGATCGGCCTCGCGCTCCTGGTGTTCCTCATCATCCAGCCCCTCGCCACCAGGCCCCTGGTGCGCCGTCTGGGCGAGCCGGTCGAACCCGGCCGTCCCACCCGGCGGACACGCCTCTTCCACGTGGGGATGGCACTCTCCCTCGTCGAACTCCTCGGGGCCGCGGTCTTCGTGGCCACCGCCCGGGTCGTCACCCCGTCCGACCTCAACCTCATCCTGCTCCGGACACAGGAGTACGGCTCCTCCGCGCGCCCCCTTCTGGCAGGCAACCTCGTGGCCTGGACCGGCACGGTCGCGGCCCTGACGGGGGCCGTTATGTTCGTGGCGGCCCTCGTGTTGGAGAAGCGCCGGAGCGGCGCCGCGTCGTCGGCCACGGAACCGGCCGGCCCGCCCGTCCTGACCGACGCCGAGCGGCGCTGGGCGGTCTGGTCCTTCACACTGGGCGGCCTGTCCACCACGGTCGTGCTCTTCGTGGTCGTCTACCCGATGGTCACGGTGTTCGCCGGCCCGGCACCCGCGATCGCCGCCATCGCCCTGGCCTTCGGATGGCACCAGTGGGAGAGCGGCCACTCCCAGATGCTCGTCATGGCCATGTACGGATTGTTGTTGGCGCTGTCCCACGCCCAGTTGTTCTCCGGCTCCCTGTTCGTGCCCCTGGCCGCCTGGTGCCTGGTCTCCTACCTCTACGCCCGGCAGTTGACCATGCTGCGCGATCGGCTCCGTCAGCAGCCCGGGCAGTACACACCATGGAAACCCATGCTCCAGGTCACGATGCTCGACGCCGACGGCAACCCCGTTCCCAGGCGCCACCGCTGACGGCCCGGGGCCCCTCCCCGCGGGTTCCGGCGCCGTACACGGAGCCGGAACCCGCACGCGTCTCAGCCGCCGAAGCGCACCAGCGACCGGCCGCCCTTCCCCTGCTTCATACGCTCGAAGGCCTCGGGCACGCCCTCCAGCGGGATCTCGTCGGTGACCATCGCCGACAGCCTCAGCTCCCCCGAACGCACCTGCTCGGCGATGAGCGGAACGTCGCGGGCCGGGTCGCCCGAGCCGTACACGCACCCGCGCAGAGTCCGCGCCTGGTGGAACAGTTCCAGCGCGTTGAACGACACCTCGTCGTCCACCCTGCCCACGCCCACCACCGTGACCGTGCCGCCGCGCCGGGACGCGTCCCAGGCCGCGCGCACCACCTTCGCCGAACCGACCACCTCGAAGGCGTGGTCGGCGCCCCGGCCGCCCGTCAGCTTGCGCACGGCCCTGGTCAGCGAGCCGTCGGCGGGCAGGAACTCGGTCGCGCCCAGCGATCGGGCCAGTTCCTCCTTGGCGGGGGAGGCGTCCACCGCGATCACCGGGTCCGCACCGGCCAGACGTGCGGCCTGGAGCACCGACAGGCCCACCCCGCCCAGCCCCAGCACCACGGCGGACTGGCCCTCGCGCACGGCCGCGGAGTTGTTCACGGCGCCCCAACCGGTGAGCACCGCGCAGCCCAGCACGGCGGCCACCGCCGGGTCGATCCCGTCGGGCAGCGGCACGACGGCGTGGGCGGGCACCACGGTGGCCTCGGCGAACGCGCCGCAGCCCAGGCCGGGGTGGACGGGCGTGCCGTCGGTGAGCTCGGCGTAGGCCTGCACGGTGCGGTCCAGCGCGTGTTCACACAGGTGGGGCTCACCCTGGCGGCAGAACCAGCACTCGCGGCAGGACGGCGCCCAGTTCAGGATCACCTGCTGGCCCGGTACCACCCCGGTGACGCCCTCACCGACGGCGTCGACGGTTCCGGCGCCCTCGTGACCGAGCACGGCGGGCCACTTCTGCGCCAGGGTTCCGTTGGACAGGGACAGGTCGGAGTGGCACACCCCGGCCGCGGCCAGGCGCACCCGCACCTGGCCGGGACCGGGGTCGGGAAGGACCAGGTCCCGGATTCGGGGCGGGGCGTCCTGCTCGGTGAAGACGGCGGCCTTGACGGTCGTACTCATGGGAGGAACTCCAATCGCGGACTGCCGTGACAGTAGCAATACCGACCGGTCGGTCAAGGGGCGGGGGCGCGTGCTCCCGTGCTTCCACCGATAGTCCCCAGCATTTCCCCCTTGCCGGTTCTTTGCCGTGGTCGACCGACATTTTGCCTGGTACCGGTGATGATGGGAGGCAGAGGAGGGGCTTATGGTCAATCCGGTTTGGGTGGGAACCCTCAGGTTCGGCAGGGTGCCGATCGGTGTGCGCCTCTACAGCGCGCGCGAACGCAGGGGGCCCGTGCTGCACCAGTTCGAGCGGGGCACCGCCGACCGCATCCGCTACGTCCGCGTCAACGAGCGCACCGGCGAGGAGGTCGCCAGCGAGGACGTCGTCCGCGGCGCCAGGACGGGCGTCGAGGACGAGTACGTGGTCCTGGAGCCCGAGGAGCTGGAGGAGATCCTCCCGCACGGCTCGCGCACGATGGAGATGACCGGGTTCCTGTCCCAGGGCGCCGTCGACGCGCTGTGGTACGCCTCCACCTACTACGTCGCCCCCAGAGCCGCGGTCGACGCCAGGGCCTACCAGCTGCTGTACACGGCCCTGGAGCAGACCCGCCGCTCGGGCGTGGCCACCGTGGGCCTGCGCGACCGCGAGTACCCCGTCCTGATCGAGCCGAACCGGGGCGTGCTGTCGGCCTCCACCCTGTGGTGGCCCGACGAGGTCCGCGAGCCCGACGACGTGATGCCGCCCGTGGCGCACGCCGCGCTGGCCAAGGACGAGCTGGAACTGGCCAGGGAACTGGTGCGGGCCCTGTCGATCGAGTGGGACCCGAAGGACTACGAGGACAGCTACGGTCAGCGCCTGACCGAGTTGGTGCGCGCCAAGGCCCGGGGACGCACGTTCACCCACCGCCCCGAGCAGGCCATGCCCCCGGAGGAGGGGAGGGACGGGCTCGGCGAGGCCCTGCGGCAGAGCCTGCCGGCCCAGCGCACCCGGGGCACGCGTGCGCGCGGTACGCGCGCGTCCGCCGGAGCGGAGGGGACCAGGAGGACACGCGAGCCCCGCGACCCCGGAGCGCGCGGTACCCGGGTCGAGGGGCGGAGCGAGGGCCGGGTCACCAAGAGGGAGCTGCTCCAGCGGGCCTCGGAGCTGGACGTGCCCGGCCGGTCGAAGATGAGCCGGGAGGAACTGGAGGAGGCCGTGGGCCTGAGCGGCTCGGACAGTGGCCGTTGAGACACTGGTGGTTAGTGCTGCGTCCAACTTTGCTTTGGTGAGGAACCCGGGGCTTCAGCCCTGGGAGGAATCGTCGCGCTGACCACACCGGATCTCTAGTGATGGGGGTCACAACGGACTGCTTTGGCTGCGTTCTGTCACTGGCCGGGTGCAGGATGGTGGATGTGTCGAAGATCGTGGTGTGTGTCAAGCTCACACCGTCGCCTGAGCAGGCCACGGTGCTCGAGTCGACCCTGCGTGCGCTCAACGACCACGCCACCTGGGTGGCCAAGGTGGCCCACGAACGGGGCGTGACGCGTAACTACGCGCTGCGCAAGCATACCTACCAGCAGTTGCGCGAGGCCGGGGTGGGGTCACAGGCCGCCCAACACGTGATCAAGCGTGTGTGTGACGCCTACCGCGCCCGCCGCTCGAACCTGCACCACGGCAACTACGGGCCCAAGGGATCGGCCCGCCGGGAGCGGATTGAATCCACACCCATCACCTTCCGCCCCGACTCCGGGCACCCTTACGATGCGCGCAACCTGTCCTTCGCCCTAGACGCGCGCACGATCTCGCTGTGGACGTTCCAGGGCCGGCTCAAGGACGTGCCGTTCACCGGCTCCCCCGACCAGATCAAGACGTTGGCTGAGCACAAACGCGGCGAAACTGACCTGCTCTGCCGCGACGGCGTCTGGTTCCTCGCGGTGACCGTTGAGGTCCCTGACGCCCCCCAGGTCGAGCCCGACTCCTTTATCGGGGTCGACCTCGGTATCGCCAACATCGCTACCACCAGCGACGGTCAGATCCTGGCCGGGCGCAAGATCAACCGGTACCGCCGTCGACAACAGCGCCTACGTCAGAAGTTGCAGGCTAAGGGCACCAAGTCCACCAAACGCCTGCTCAAGAAGCGCCGCCGCCGCGAAGCCAGGCACGCCAAGGACACCAACCATCAGATCTCGAAACGCATCGTGGCCGTGGCTGAACGCACCTCGCGCGGGATCGCCCTGGAAGACCTCACGGGCATTCTGCGGAGGGTACGGCAACGCAAGCCCCAACGGGCCACGTTGTATTCCTGGTCCTTCCATCAGCTGGGTCAGTTCATCACCTACAAGGCCAAACGGGCCGGTGTGCCGGTGGTGTTCGTGGACCCGGCGTACTCTTCACGTGAGTGCGCCGAGTGTTCCTACACCGACAAGGCCAACCGGATCTCCCAGGCCTCCTTCATCTGCCGGTCGTGTGGCGTCGTTGCGCACGCGGACCGGAATGCTTCCCATGTCCTGGCCCGCAGGGGCCAGGGCGTGTGGGATGCGGGGCGGCAGTCACACGGCCCACCCGACCAACCCTAGGTTGTCGGGTCAGACGCGGTGAGCTTCCTCGCATCCGGCGGGGTGGTTCAACTGCACGCTTGGTCGTTTACGGCCGAGAAGCTGACCGGCGTGCCCTTCACCTGCTTCGCCACCACCAACGCCTGGAGCAGGGGCCTGACCTCATCCCTGACCATCACCAACACCGGGACCACCGCGGTCGACGGCTGGTCCCTGGAGTTCACGCTGCCCCGCGGCCAGGCCCTCACCTCCGGCTGGAACGCCGTCTACGACCAGAGCCAGGGCACGGTCACCGCCGCCAACGCCTCCTACAACGGGGTCATCGCGCCCGGCGCCAGCGTGAGCGTCGGGTACCAGGCCACGCACACCGGTGACGCGGGCCAGGCGACCGGCTTCGCCCTCAACGGTTCGGCCTGCTCCACGGGCTGATCCCGGGGCCGGTCTCCCACCCCGCCCCCGCGCCCGACCTCCCGGCGCGGCTCCTTCCGGAGCCGCGCCGTCCGTCTCCCTGTTCGAGGGAACCCGGGCGCGGGTATGTCCCCCTCGTCCGCGCTCAGGCTCCGCGCGGCGCGCGCACGCCCCGCCGGGGGCCGTCCGGCGTCCCGCGCGGTACACGGGAGGCTTCGTGGCCCAATCAGTCACTCCGGCACCGGTTCCACGGCACTACCTCATGTGCCGTCCCACCCACTTCGCGGTCGAGTACACGATCAACCCCTGGATGGACCCCGCCGCGGGGGTCGACCGCGCACGCGCCATCCGGCAGTGGGAGGGGCTGCGCGACCTCTACCTCTCCCTCGGGCACCGGGTCAGCGAGATCGAGCCCATCGACGGCCTGCCCGACATGGTCTTCGCGGCCAACGGCGCCCTGGTCGTGGACGGCAGGGTCTACGGCGCGCGCTTCGCCAGCGCCGAGCGCACCCCCGAGGGCCCGGCCTACCTGGACTGGTTCCGCGAGGCGGGCTACACCGAGACCCACGAGCCCAAGTACGTCAACGAGGGCGAGGGCGACTTCCTCGCCCTGGACGACGTGGTCCTGGCCGCCACGGGCTTTCGCACCGAGGCCGCCGCGCACCAGGAGGCCGAGCGTTTCCTGGGCCGACCCGTCATCACCCTCCAGCTGGCCGACCCGCGCTTCTACCACCTGGACACCGCGCTGTTCGTCCTCTCCGATGACCGGATCGCCTACTACCCCGGAGCCTTCTCCACCGGAAGCCAGCGGGTACTGCGCGCGCTCTACCCCGACGCGCTCCTGGCCACCGAGGAGGACGCCGCCGTGCTCGGCCTCAACGCCGTGTGCGACGGCCGCAACGTCGTCATCGCCGCCGAGGCCGTCTCCCTGGCCCACCGCCTGCGCGCGCTCGGCTACACGGTCCATCCCGTGGAGCTGGACGAGCTGCGCCGGGCCGGGGGCGGCGCCAAGTGCTGCACCCTGGAACTGCGCGACGTTCCCGTCTGACGGAAACCGGGTTCCGCGCACCCGTGTGCGGGATCCGACCACCTCCACCGGGGGCGATGTGGGAAGAACCACTCCGCGTCAGGGTGAACCCACCGGTCGTCACAGGTCACGTGCGCGCGTGCCCTCCGTCCCCGTGCGGGGGGCGCGCACACGTGACAACCGTCCCTGGCCGGACACCCGCGCCGCAATAAAGTCTGGGTCCGTGAAGACCAAACAGCACAGGCTCCCGCGCCGACTCCGGGAGCAGCGGATGATCGACGCCGCCGTCACCGCGTTCTCACGCGGCGACTACCACACCGTCAGCGTCGAGGAGATCGCGGCGGCGGCCGGAACCTCCAAACCCACCATCTACCAGTACCTGGGATCGAAGGAGGGGATCTTCACCGCGTGCGTGCGCAGGGAGACCGACCGGCTCGTCGAGGCCCTACGCGCCGCCGCGCACGACCCGCACGCCCCGGCGGGGGACGACCCCCTCCAGCGCGGCATGCGGGCCTTCTTCGCCTTCGTCACCGACAACCGCGAGAGCTGGACCGTGCTCTACCGGCGCGCCGCCCTCCAGGGCGAACCCTTCGCGGGGGAGACCGCCCGGCTCCGGGAGCGGGTCATGTCCGAGGTCGCCGACCTCATCACCTCGTGCACGCGCGAGGGCTACGGCGACCTCGCCCCCAGGGACGCCCAGCTCCTGGCGCGCGTCGCGGTCAGCACCGCCGACGCCTTCGCCGACTGGCTCCTGGAGCATCCGGAGGAGGACCCCGGGGCCATGGCCCACCACGTCACCGAGCTGACCTGGTCCCATCTGCGCGCACGCGGCGGGGCCGTCCGGGTCTGACCCGAACGGCCCCGAGCGTCAGGCTTCGAGGGCTCAGCCCCGGTGGTTGAGCGCCAGCACGCTGACCAGGTCGTAGGCCACGTGCGAGGCGGCGGTGGCGGTGATCTGGGCGTGGTCGTAGGCCGGGGCGACCTCCACCACGTCGGCGCCCACCAGGTTGCAGGCGGACAGGCCGCGCAGGATCTCCAGCAGCTCACGGCTGGTCAACCCGCCCGCCTCGGGCGTGCCGGTGCCGGGCGCGTGCGCGGGGTCGAGCACGTCGATGTCCACCGACACGTACAGCGGGCGGTTGCCGATGCGCTGGCGCAGAGCGTCGGCGACCTCGTCCACGCCCTTGCGCATGACGTCGGCGGAGGTGACGATGCCGAAACCGAATCGGCGGTCGTCCTCCAGGTCCTTCTTGCCGTACAGCGGACCGCGGGTGCCCACGTGGCACAGCGCCTCGGTGTCGAGGATGCCCTCCTCCACGGCGCGGCGGAAGGGAGTGCCGTGGGTGTAGGGCTCGCCGAAGTAGGTGTCCCAGGTGTCCAGGTGGGCGTCGAAGTGCAGCAGGGCGATCGGCCCGTGCTTGCGGTACAGCGACCGCAGCAGCGGCAGCGCGATGGTGTGGTCGCCGCCCAGAGTGACCAGGCGGGTACCCGCCTGCACGAACTGGGAGGAGGCCTCGTCCAGGGTCTCCACGGCGTCACCGACGGAGAAGGGGTTGACCGCGATGTCACCGCCGTCGACCACCTGCGTGGTGGCGAACGGGGACACGTCCAGACCCGGGTTGTAGGGACGCAGCAGGCGGCTGGCCTCACGGATGGACGAGGGGCCGAAGCGGGCGCCGGGACGGTAGGAGACGCCTGTGTCGAAGGGCACGCCGACCACGGCGATGTCGGCCCGCTCCACCTGGTCGATGCGGGGCAGCCGGGCGAAGGTGGCCGGTCCGGCGAAGCGCGGCACGCGGCTGGAGTCGGTGGGTCCGATCGGTGCGTTCACGGCTGGTGGTGTCCCTCTCGTCGTCGGTGTCGCCCGCACGGTCGGTGCTGGCGGCGTGGATGTCCGTCCGGCGCTCGCGTCGGCGGACTCCCCGGCGGGGGAGGACACCGACGTGAGCCGTGGCGGCGTTGGCGCGGACACCGGCCAGGTTAGGCAGGCTTTGGAACCCACTCCAGTGGATGAAACGCACTGTTTGGCGTATCTCTCTGGATGAGATATCCAGGATGTGCGGGGCGGTACGCCCGGACGGCCACTCTTCCGGAGCCACCGGGGCCGGAAAGGGTGTGAGTCGTACCCACCCCGCCGGGCCGGCGGACGAGTGACGGAGGGACATGGCGGGGAACGCGGACCGGGCACGGGGCCACACGGTGCCGCTGAGCACCGTCGTGGGCCGCCGTGACCTCGGGCTGAGAACGGTCGTGGCGGCCGGTGACCCGGGGATCGGCTGGGCGGTGGTCAGCGAGCTCACCGATCCGGCCGCCTACCTGCGCGGCGGCGAACTGCTGCTCACCGCGGGCCTCAACCTGCCCGGCACCGACGCGTCGCTGCGCGACTACGTGGACTCCCTGGTCGGCGCCGGGGTCAGCGCCGTCGGCTTCGGCGTCACCCCGGTACACGACACCGTCCCCTCCGGACTGGTCGGGCAGTGCCGCGAGCGGGGGCTGCCCCTGGTGGAGGTACCCCGCCCCACGCCCTTCGCCGCCGTCAGCCAGGCTGTCGGCGCGGAACTGGAGGAGCGGCACCTGCGCGGCCTGCGCCGCCTGGGCGAGTCGCACCAGGCCCTGGCGCTCGCCGTCACCGGCGACGCCCCCGTGGACCGGGTGCTGCGCGTCCTGGCCGAGGCCCTC
>NZ_ANAX01000008.1 GCF_000341065.1 Nocardiopsis halotolerans DSM 44410
CCGGGCGGTGCCCACCGCACCGCGGGGGCGCCGACGGCGCTCTCCCCCGAACTGGAGGGCCTCGTGGACCGGCTCACCAGCCTCCGGGGGCCGCGCAGCGCCAAGGCCCGTGCTGACGGGGACGAGGTCTTCCTGCACACCGTCGGCACCCCGCCGGAGGAGCACGGCGTGGTCCTGGTCGGCCGCCCCCGGCCGCTGGGCGTCACCGACCGCGCCGTCCTGCGCACCGCCACCGCCCTGCTGGAACTGCTCGCCCACACCTCCCAGGGCACTCCACCCGCCCCGGGCCGCCTGATCACCGGACTGCTCCTGGACGGCGGGCTCACCGACGAGGCCGCCCCGCTCCTGGCCGAGCTCACCGGGCCGGAGCCAGCCGCCTCCGCCTACCGGGTCCTGCACGCACTGCCCGCCGAGGGGCCCCGCACCGCCCCCGCCGCCCTGCCCCTGGACACCCGGGTCCTGGACGCCGACTCCCACGGGCGGCTGCGCGCCGTCCTCGCCGACCGGGGCGACGCCGCACACCTGGACCGCATGGACCGGCTCCTCGCCCACGGTTGGATCGGCGCCCTGAGCCGACCGGTGCCCCCGACGGAGCTGGCCGGGGCGGGCCACCGGGCGGCCGTGCTGCTCACCCGCGCCCGCGCGGTCGGCGGGCCGCTGCTGGAGGAGGGAGACGACCCCTTCGCCGCCCTCCTCGGCGCCGGGGAATCCGACGAACTGGCCCGCCGGGTCCTGGGGCCGCTGACCGAGGACACCGACTCCGCCCGCCTCCTGCGCCGCACCCTGCGAGCCTGGCTCACCCGGCACGGCAACTGGGACCGGGCCGCCGCCGACCTGGGGGCCCACCGCAACAGCGTCCGCTACCGCATCGGCCGTGTCGAGCGCGATCTGGGCGTGGACCTGGCCGACGCCGAGCAGCGCATGCGCCTGTGGTTCGCACTGACCCGCTGGCACGCGGATGGTTGACGAACGGCCCTACCGGCCAGGAGGTCGAAGTGGGGCATAATCCGGTGGGGAAACGGAAGCAGAAGCGACAGCGGCTTCCGAAACATGTGCGTTACTCCGTTCCCCCAGTTCCGCCGGAGCCGAGTCGGGACACTTGATGCACGTCGTCGCGAACGCGAAGTCAGGGAGCCACATGTCTTTCCCTCCGCTGGACACGGCCCTGCCCGCCGGGGTCGACGCCCGTGAGCACGCGCTCCTGCTGCGGCGGGTGCACGAGGCCTCCTTCACGGGGCGCCCGGTACCCGCGCCCCCGCGCCCGGTCATCGAGGACTCCTGGGACCGCACACGCCGCTTCGGGATCGACCCCGACAGCGCTCCGCCGCCCCGCATGGCGCGCCTGGACGAGCTCCAGCGCCACCGGGACGCCTCACCGATCGCCGAGGTCCTGCCGCTGATCCGACGCTCCCTCGTCTCGGTCGCCGACGAGGCCGACCACATCATGCTGGTCACCGACGCCTCCGGCCAGGTCCTGTGGCGGGACGGCTCCCACCGCGTCCGCAGCATCGGCGACCGCGTCGGACTCGTCGAGGGCGCGTTCTGGAACGAGGGCAGCACCGGCACCAACGCGATCGGCACCGCCCTGGCCGTGGGTCGCCCCGTACAGGTCTACTCCGCCGAGCACTTCGTCCGCAGCCTGCACACCCTCACCTGCGCCTGCGCCCCCATCCACGATCCCCGCGACGGGCGCCTGCTCGGCGCCATCGACGTCACCGGCCCCGTCTCCACCATCCATCCCTCCACCCTGGCCCTGGTCAACGCGGTCGCCCAGCTCGCCGAGGCCCACCTCCAGAGCATCCACCACACCCACCTGGAACGACTGCGCTCGGTGGCCGCGCCCCTGCTGGCCGGGATGAGCGAGCGCGCGCTGGTCGTGGACGAGTCGGGGTGGACGGCCGCCGCCGTCCACATGGAGCCGGTCCGGCGCGTACTGCTGCCCAAACACCGCGAGAGCGGTACGGCCTGGCTGCCCGCGCTGGGGGAGTGCGCCCTCGAACCCCTGCCCGGCGGCTGGCTCGTCCGCCCCCAGCCGGTGAAGGAGGCCGTGCCCTCCACGGTCACCCTGGACCTGACCGGCCCCTCGTCGACGATGGTGGTGTCCGGGCCCAGCGGGGAGTGGGCGCACCGGCTCACTCCGCGCCACGCGGAGCTGCTGCTGTTGTTGGCCGTGCACCGGGACGGGCGCACGGGCGCGCAGCTGTCCCAGGACGTGTTCGGCGGGGACGGGCACGTGGTGACGGTGCGCGCCGAGCTCTCGCGCGTGCGCCGCCACCTGGGCGGCATCATCGAGAGCCGCCCCTACCGCTTCAGCGAGGAGGTGCGTGTCCGGGTCGCCCTGGGGCCCTCCCCGGCGGACCTGATGCCCGCCTCCATGGCTCCGGGGGTGCGCGCGCTGCGGCGGGCGCTGTGCGAGGGCAACGCTCCCATGGCTCTGCGCGACGGCATCGCAACCTAGTGCAACCGTTGCCGTCCCCTCATGGTGTGCGATGGACTGAGCGTGCGCGGCCCAGAGTCGGTGGCGGTCGTCGGGCAAGAGAGGGCACGGCGACCAGCCGCGGGCGGACGCGTGGCGCGTCCACGGCCTTCGGACCTTGAGGGGGGTCCCGGGGGAGAGTTACGGACATGCGCCACCGGGCCCAGGATGGCCGACCACGGGGATTCGGGGGAACCCCCCTGGGGCCATCGCGCCGAAGGTACGCCCCTCGGAGGCACACGACCTCCGGGGGGGTACCGCCCACACGGGGGCGGGTTGGGGGGGACCCGCCCCCGCGCCATGCCGCCCCCTTCCGGCCGCCGTCGTTCCCCTGACCGGGAAAGAATGGTCCATGTTCTCGTCACCCCCGTGTGAGTCGCGCGCCGCTCACGGGTAGTTCTGGGGTGAAAACGGGGCGAAAGGTACTGGACGTGGCCGGTGTGGTGAACAGCACGCAGGGGGGCTTCCCCGACTCCGTGTTCCACCACTGGGCTAGACTCGGTGCATTTACCGGGCCGTGTTCACGCGCGGCCCAGCCCACCCGAACGTCCCACGCGTACCACGGGCGGCCCGCCCGCGGACGGGAGGGGACGTGAACCGCTGGGGCGGCACGGGCGTCGAACCCGGGAACGGCGAGAGCTCCCGGCCGACACCCCGTCGGCCCCACAGAACGACCATCCTTCGGAGGTGGACCGTGTCCGCTGACCACCGAGAGCAGCAGCCCAGCCAACAGGGTTCGCGTATCGACCCGCACGTCGGCCGCTACGCACGCCGAGCACAGGGCATGGTCGCATCGGAGGTCCGGGCACTCTTCGCGGTGGCGTCGCGCCCCGAGGTGGTCTCCCTGGCCGGGGGCATGCCCAACGTCGCGGCGCTGCCCCTGGACCAGATCGGCGAACTGGTCAGGGACGTCGTCTCCGAGGAGGGCGCGTCCGCGCTCCAGTACGGCTCCGCCCAGGGCGACCCCGTGCTGCGCGAGCAGATCTGCGACTACATGACGCTGGAGGGCATCACCGCCAGTCCCGACGACGTCATCGTCACCGTCGGCTCCCAACAGGCCCTGGACCTGATCACCCGGGTCTTCGTCGACCCCGGCGACATCGTCCTGACCGAGGCCCCCACCTACGTCACCGCGATCAACACCTTCGCCGCGTTCCAGGCCGACATCCGCCACGTGGGCATGGACGAGCAGGGCGTGATCCCCGAGGAGCTGGAGGAGGCACTCGTCCGCGCCGAGCTGGACGGGCGTCCGGTGAAGTTCTTCTACACCGTCCCCAACTTCCAGAACCCCGCCGGGATCACCATGTCCGCCGAGCGGCGCGCCAGCGTGATCGAGGCCTGCGAGCGCCACGACGTACTCATCGTCGAGGACAACCCCTACGGGCTGCTGCGCTACGACGGCGACCCCGAGCCCACCCTCTACTCCCAGAGCGAGGGTAACGTCGTCTACCTCGGCTCGCTGTCCAAGACCCTCTCCCCGGGCCTGCGCATCGGCTGGGCCCTCGCCCCGGCCGCCGTGCGCGCCAAGCTCGTCCTGGCCGCCGAGTCGGCGATGCTCAGCCACTCCACCTTCAACCAGCTGGTGGTGCGCCGCTACCTCAACACCTTCCCCTGGCGCGAGCAGATCAAGTCGTTCAACACCATGTACGGCGAGCGCCGCGACGCGATGCTCAACGCGCTGACGGCGATGATGCCCGACGGGTGCACCTGGACCCGTCCCGAGGGCGGATTCTTCGTCTGGGCCACCATGCCCGAGGGCGTCGACACCAAGGCCATGCTGCCCCGGGCCGTCAGCGAGCGGGTCGCCTACGTCCCCGGCACCGGCTTCTACTCCGACGGCCGCGGCCGGGCCAACATGCGCCTGAGCTTCTGCTATCCCACACCCGAGCAGATCCGTGAGGGCGTGCGCCGCCTCGTCGGAGCCATCGAGGGGGAGGTCGACCTGCGTGATACGTTCGGCACCACCCTGGCCCCGGACTCCGAGGGAGCCCAGGTACCCGCCCCCGACCTGCCCTGACACCCCACGAGGGCATCCAGAATCATGACAGCAGCACAGAAGGAGGTCCGCGCCGTGGCAGACCTTGACCGGGTTCTCGTTCTCGCCGGGGGCCTGTCCCCCGAACACGAGGTGAGCGTCCACTCCGGGCGCGGTGTCGCCGAGGCGCTGCGCCGGCTGGGCGTGGAGGTCCAGGTCGCCGACGTCGACTCCACCCTGCTGGACCGCCTCGCCCAGGACCCGCCGCAGGTGGTCTTCCCCGTCCTGCACGGGTCCGCGGGCGAGGACGGCGCCATCCGGGAGGTCCTGGAACTGACCGGGATGCCCTACGTGGGCGCCCGGCCCGGCGCCTGCCGCCTGGCCTACGCCAAGCCCGCGGCCAAGGCGCTGATGGCCGAGCGGGGCGTGCGGGTGCCGCGCGGCGCCACCCTGCCCAAGTCGGCCTTCCACGACCTGGGCGCCCCGGCGCTCATGGACCGGCTCGCCAACCGGCTGGGCCTGCCCCTGTTCGTCAAGCCCGACCGGGGAGGCTCGGCGTTCGGCGCCGCCCCGGTCACCTCGGTCCAGGACCTGTCGGCCGCCCTGGTCGCCTGCTTCGCCTACGGTGACGCGGCCCTGGTCGAGGAGCAGGTGCAGGGCACCGAACTGGCCGTGGGCGTCCTCGACACCGGGGACGGCCCGGTGGCGCTGCCGCCGGTGGAGATCGTGCCCGACGGCGGGGTGTACGACTACGCCGCACGCTACACCGCCGGGCGCACCGAGTTCTTCTGCCCGGCGCGCCTCGACGCCGACGCCCTCGCCGCGGCCACCGAGGTGGCGATGACCGCGCACCGCGCCCTGGGGCTGCGCGACCTGTCCCGCACCGACGTCATCGTGGGCGAGGACGGCCAGGTCGTCTTCCTGGAGACCAACGTGGCTCCGGGCCTGACCGAGACCTCCACCTTCCCGATGGCGGCGGCCTCGGCCGGGCTGGACTTCTCGGTCGTGTGCCGGGACCTGGCCCACCAGGCGTTCCTGCGCGGCTGACACCGGCCCGGAACCGCGTGCGGTCCGGGTGAAGCGCTCGGCTGGGACCTCCCAGCCGAGCGCTTCGTGTGAGCGGCCGTCGAACTCCGCGGCGACCGTGCCGAGGCCCGAACGCACGGGTCCGCGCTCCCCCGTGAAAGCGCTCCGCCCCGGCGTCAGTCGCCCGGGGCGCCCAGGGCCCGATCGACCACGTCGCGCACGGTGGCCCGCAACAGCTCCACCTTGTACCCGGTCGCGGGCAGCGGGGAGCACAGGTCGGCCAGTCCCTCCAACGCCCCTTCGGCGTCCGCGCCCAACGCCTCACCGGGGCGCGCGCCCACCAGAGCGGCCTCCACCTCCGGCAGCCGCAGCGGGGTACGCGCCNCGGACCCGCGCCCCCGTCGGCCAGGGACAGCCGGGCCACCGCCTCCACCAGCGGCCACTCCGCG
>NZ_ANAX01000009.1 GCF_000341065.1 Nocardiopsis halotolerans DSM 44410
ACCGGGACCGGCAGCGCCACCGACACCAGCACCTGGCCCGGCTCCAGCACGTGGTCGCGGGTGGGATCGGCGGCGTCGTACAGCTCGGCCACCGGCCTCTCCGACCGGCCGTCTCCGGCGACCCGCACCGAAGCGCCGTACGCCAGCAGCGCCACGGCCAGTGAGGACGGGTGGGGCGCCACGCACGGCCCCCGGTCCACGACCACCCCGTACAGGTGGTCGCCTCCGCGCGCCGGGCAGGAGTCCCCGCCCGTCTGGAAGCAGTCGAAGGCCGGGTTGCGCAGGTACCAGCAGCGGTTGCGCTGGAGCAGGTTTCCGCCCAGCGTCGCGGCGTTGCGCACCTGCGGGGTGGCCAGCGCCCGCGCGGTGAGGGCCAGCGCCGGGTAGGCCTCCGCCAGTCGCGGGTCCGCGGACAGCTCGCCCACTCCGGTCAGCGCGCCCAGGCGGACCGAGCCGTCGTCGAGCCACTCCGCTCCGCGCAGCTCCTCCACCCCGGACAGGTCCACCACGGGGGCGGGTGCGTAGACCCCCGAGGACAGGCACGCCGTCAGGTCGGTTCCCCCGGCGCGCGGACGGGCACCCGTGCCGTCCAACCGGGTCAGGGCCTCGTCCAGGCCCGCGGGTCGTGTGGTCGCGGTCATCGCAGTCCCTCCAGCAGTCGGTCCGGGCGGACGGGCAGGTCACGGGGGCGCCATCCGGTGGCGTCGTGCACGGCGTTGGCCACGGACGCGGACACGCCCACCAGCGACACCTCGCCCAGGCCGACCCCCGCGCCCGCGGCGTGTTCGAAACCCTCCTGGTGGAAGTACACCTCGGTCTCGGGAACGTCGCCCATCCCCGCGAGCCGGTAGTCCTCCAGGTTGTCGGTGAGCACCACCCCGGTGGCCGGGTCGTGGCGGCGTTCCTCGAAGAGCGCGTACCCCACGCCCTGTACGACGGCGCCCTCGACCTGGTTGCGGGCCAGCCGCTCGGCGTACACCCGGCCCACGGCCAGCCCCGCCCAGCACCGGGTGGGTCGCACCCGGCCCAGCAGGGTGTCCACCTCCACCTCCATCACGTGCACGGCGCCGCTCATGCCGCGCCCGACGGACAGGTCGTCCATGTCCGGGGTCAGCGCGCCCCCGCGGTCCCGGCCGCGTTCACCGACCACCCGCGTTCCCTCGGCCGCGGCCAGCGCCTCCTTGAGCGTGTGTTCGGGGATCGGCCCCGACGCCGGAACCCGGGGCTCGTGCTCGCGCAGCGCGGTGCGCAGCCGGTCGGCGGCGTCGGCCGCGGCGGGGCCCATCG
>NZ_ANAX01000010.1 GCF_000341065.1 Nocardiopsis halotolerans DSM 44410
GCTGTCGCCGATCTCCACGCGGAGGTCGGACGCGGACATCCCCAGCCGGTCGGCGACCACCTCGCCCAGGACCGTGCGGATCCCGGTGCCGATGTCCTGGGTGGCCGAGCGCACCACCACCCCGCCGTCGCGGACCGACAGTTCCACCCGCGCCCGGGGACCCATCAGGTAGAGCCAGTTGGACGCGGCGATCCCGACCCCGCGCCGGAACCGGCCGGTGCGGGGGCCGCGCGGACGCTCCCGCCACAGGTCCAGTTCGGCGACCCGTTCGTACAGGGCCCGCCGCTTGGGGTTGCCGTCCCAGCGACGGCGCAGGGACAGCGGGTCCTCGTCCAGCCGGTGGGCCATCGTGTCCACGGCCTGTTCCAGGGCCCAGGCCAGAGGAGCGCCGCCGGGGGCGCGCATGGGTCTGCCCGGCGGGCGGTGGGTGACCACGTCGAAGTCGCGGACCCGGCGCGGCGAGCGCCCGTACACCAGGGCTCCGAGCGTGGCCGTGGTGGAACCCACCGAGACGCCGCCGTCTCCGTGGGAGTCCACGGTCATCGCGGCCAGGTCCCCGTCGGCGTCGGCCAGCAGCGCCACCCTGGTGCGGGTCCCCGGGCGGTGTCCGGCGTCGGTGAGTTCCTCGGCGCGGTCGAAGGACACGCGTACCGGGGCGTGGGCGAGCCGGGACAGCTCGGTCGCGGCGACCATGTCGACCGACAGTTTGGCCTTGGCGCCGAAGCCGCCGCCGACGTACTCGCTGACCACGTGCACCCGCTCGGGCGCCAGCTTCCAGTGCTCGGCGGCCTTCTGGGCGACCTTGGCCACCGCCTGGGTGGACGTGCGCAGGGTCAGCGAACCGTCGCGTTCCCAGGAGGCCACGCACACGTGGGGTTCCAGCGGGCTGTGCATCTGCACGGCGGTGGTGTACTCCTGGGCCACCAGGCGCGGGTCCTGGCGTTCGGACGCCGCGCGCAGCCGCCGCACGGCGGTGGCGCCGCGCCAGCTGACGGTGGACGGACCCCGCGTGTTGCCCCTCCAGCGGGCCGCGAGAGCGGGGCCCTCGCCGTAGGAGGGGGCGGCCTGGCGCTCGGCGCGTGTGGCGTACACCCGCGGGGCGTCCTCCGCGCTCGCCGCGTCGGTGTCGACCACGGCGGGCAGGGGTTCGTAGTCCACCCGCACGGCCCCGGCGGCGGCCCGGGCCAGGGCCGCGGTGGGCGCGGCCACGGCGGCGATCGGCTGGCCGACGTAGCGCACCACGCGCTCCTCGCCCAGCAGGTCGGTGAAGACCGGGTTCGGGTCCGCGGGCTGGTCGGGGCCGGGACGGCGGACGGCGGTGTCCCTGGCCCCGCCGGGTCGGACGGAGCGCACCCTGGCGTGGGCGTGGGCGGAGCGCACGATCACGCCCTCCCAGGTGCCCTCGGGGGCGAGGTCGGCGCTGAAGCGGGCCCCGCCGGTGACCTTGGCCAGGGCGTCCGCGCGCGGCGGGTCCTGCTCCGGCGTGGTGTCGAACTCCCCCGTGCAGGCGGCGGCCACGGCGGCGAAGATCCCCTCGTAGGCGCCGCAGCGGCACAGGTGTCCGGCCAGGGCGTCGGCGATCCGCTCGCGGTCGGGGCGGACGTCGCCGTGTTCGGCGCGCCAGGAGTCGACGAAGGCGGAGGCCTCCACCACGAACCCGGGCGTACAGTAGCCGCACTGGAGCCCGTCGTGGGCGGCGAAGGCGCGCTGGACGGGGTGTTCTCCGCCCAGACCCTCCACGGTGGTGACCTCCCGGTCCGCCAGCCGGTCGGCGGGCAGCAGGCACGAGGCGGTGGGCGCGCCGTCCACCAGGACGGTGCAGGCACCGCAGACCCCGGTGCCGCAGGCGATCTTGGTGCCGGTCAGGCCGAGCCGGTCGCGGATGTGCTCGGCCGCGGTGGTGCCGGGAGAGTCGGGCGCGGGGGAGGAGGAGCCGTTGACTCGAACGTTCATGGGCGGTCTTCCCTCGATACGAAGTTGACATTGACAACTTACGGTGCGGTCAGAGGGCTGTCAACGACGTTTCCGGGGCCCGCCCCCCACCCGCTCCGGCGGCGTGCGGGCGGGCCCCGGCCGCGGTGGAGGCGCGCCGGAGGGCGCTCGGCGGAGGGCGCGGTGTCGAAACCGCCCCGGGGGCGGCCGAACCCGGAGAGCGCTTTCCGCTCCCGAGACGAGAGGGCCGGGTCGCCCTCCGGCGACCCGGCCCTCCCACGCCACACGGGCCTGGGCGCTAGAGCCCGAGGGCGTGCATGGAGAAGTCGAAGACGAACACGGCGGTCAGCACCCACATCAGCCAGCCGACCTCACGGAAACGGCCCTGCGCCGACCGCAGCACGGTGTAGGAGATGATCCCGATGCCGATCCCGCTGGCGATGTCGTAGGCGAACGGCATCATCGCGATGGTCAGGAACGCGGGCACGGCCACCGTGGTGTCCGACCAGTCGATTCCGCTGACATGCGTCATCATCAGCGCCCCGACCATCACCATCGCCACCGACGCCGCCTGGGCGGGCACGATCGAGAACACCGGCGCGAACACGATCGCGGTCAGGAACAGCAGGCCGGTGACCACGCTGGACAGTCCCGTCCGCGCCCCCTCGCTCACACCTGCCGTGGACTCCACGAACACCAGCGTGGCCGAGGAGCTGGTCAGGCCGCCGACCACGGCCCCCGTCCCGTCGGTGGTCAGGATCTGGTTGACCCGGGGCATGTTCCCGTTCTCGTCGGCGATCCCGGCCTTGGACCCGATCGCCAGGATGGTGCCCACCGCGTCGAAGAATCCGGCCAGGACCAGGGTGAACAGGATGACCGCGGCGGTGGTCGGTCCCGCGCTGGTCCAGGCGCCGAACAGATCCACCCGGAACAGCAGGCCGAAGTCCGGCACGGCCACGGGACTCCCCGTCAGCTCCGGGACCCCGCCGCCCCAGTCGTCGGCGTTCAGGCCCGCCACCTGGTGGACCACGACCGCCAGGACCGTGGCGCCGACGATGCCGTAGAAGATCGCTCCGGAAACCCCGCGCGCCATCAGCACGCCGGCCAGCACCAGGCCGCAGACGAACACCAGGATCGGCCAGCCGAGGAGGCTGCCGCC
>NZ_ANAX01000011.1 GCF_000341065.1 Nocardiopsis halotolerans DSM 44410
GCAGTCCGCTGCCGTCGCCCTTGCTGACGAAACCGGCGTTGGTCAGACCGATCAGCGAGACGAACAGACCGATGCCCACACCGATGGCGAGCTTGAGGTTGTGCGGCAGCGCGTTCATCACGGCGGTGCGCACACCGGTCACGACCATGACGATGATGGCCACGCCCTGCCACACGACCAGGCCCATGACCTCGGGCCACGACATCACGGGAGCGGCCTGGTAGGCCACCACCGCCATCACGCCCAGGGCGGCGGCGCAGGCGATCGGCGCCCGGCCGACCACCCCCATCATGATGGTGACCAGTCCGGCGGCCAGGGCGGTCATGGTGGTCAGCTGGGCGGGGGAGAGGTGGTCCCCGTTGACGTCGGGGACCCCGCCGAGCACGACCGGGTTCAGGACGATGATGTAGGCCATCGCCATGAACGTGGTGAGTCCGCCGCGGACCTCCTGGCCCAGGGAGGACCCGCGTTCGGTGACGAAGAAGAAGCGGTCGAGCCAGGATCGAGCCGTGGGCTTCTGGGACCCGGAGTCGGAGCCGGCGTCCTTGAGTTGGGTCATGTCCCCTCCTGGAGGGAGATGAGCATGGCGAAGAATCACCATGGGTAAGGGGGTGAATGCTCTATGTGTCTGCCTGGGGGTGGGCACAGGACGGCGCTGTCCTACGGGGGCACCCGCACCCGGTGTCGGGGCGCCGACGAACCGGGGCGGGCGGTTCGGGGGGTGGTGGTGCGGCGGGGGGGGNCGTCTCGATGCCCACGATGTCCTCCGGGCGCACCGGCGCGTGCGTCAGCGCCTTCCCCGTGGCCGCGCGCACCGCGGCCACGATCGCCGGAGTCGAGGACAGCGTCGGCGGCTCACCGGCGCCCCGCAGCCCGTAGGGCGAGTGCGGATCCGGGTGCTCCAGCACGTCGATCCGCATCGGCGGCGTGTCCAGAATGGTCGGGATCAGGTAGTCGGTGAAGGACGGGTTGCGGATCTGTCCGTCCTTGACCTGCACCTCCTCCATCAGGGCCAGACCCAGACCCTGCGTGGAACCGCCCTGGATCTGCCCGGCCAGCTGCTGGGGATGCATCACCTTGCCCACGTCCTGGACCGCGTCCAACGCGATCACCTTGACCAGGCCCAGGTCCACGTCCACGTCCACCACGGCCCGGTGCACGCACATCCCGAACTGGGTGTGGGAGGAACCCTGACCCAGTTCCGGGTCGAGCATCTCGGTGGGCCGGTGGTGGTACTCACGGGTCCGCTCCACCACCGTGCCGCCGCGCGCCGACTCGCCCAGCAGGTCCGCGAGCGAGACCAGCGCACCGGCCGTGGCCGACACCAGCTTGCCGCCGTCCAGCGACAGGTCGGTGTCGTCCAGCCCCTCGGGCACGATCCCGCGCTCACGCGCCAGCGCGAACACCTCAGCGCGCACCGACGCGCACGCCGTCCGGACCGCGCCGCCGGTCATGTACGACTGACGCGACGCCGACGACGACCCCGCCGAACCGACCTGGGTGTCGGAGGGCGCGATGACGACCTTCTCCACGCCCAGCTCGGTCCGGGCGATCTGGCCCTTGACCGTCACCAGGCCCTGGCCGACCTCGGCCGCCGCCGTGTGCACCAGCACCACCGGCTCGCCGCCCACGATCTCCATCCGCACCCGCGCGGTGGAGTAGTCGTCGAAGCCCTCCGAGAAGCACAGGTTCTTCAGGCCCAGACCGTAGCCCACACCGCGCACCACGCCCTCGCCGCGGGTGGTGCCCGCCACCCCGCCCGGCAGGGTGCGCTGGTCGGTGGGGTCGGCCAGCTCGCCGCGCTCGGGCGGCATCGGCAGGTCCCGGCACCGCTCCAGCATCTCGGCCATGGGCAGCGGCATGTCGATCTCCTGGCCCGTGATGATCCGCGAGCCCTGCGACATGGCGTTCCTGATCCGCACGTCGACCGGGTGCATGCCCAGTTCCTCGGCGAGCCGGTCCATCTGCGACTCGTAGGCGAAGCAGGCCTGCACCGCGCCGAACCCGCGCATCGCACCGCACGGCGGGTTGTTGGTGTACACCCCGTAGGCGTCCACCAGCACGTTCTCCACCTCGTAGGGTCCGATGCCCAGGGAGGAGGCCACGCCCACCACGGCCGGGGTCGCCGACGCGTACGCTCCGCCGTCCACGATGATCTCCGCGGTCGCGTACAGCAGCGTGCCGTCGGAGCGCGCACCGTGCTCGTAGCGCATCTTCGCCGGGTGCCGGTGCACGTGCCCGTAGAAGGACTCCTCGCGGTTGTACACGAACTTGACCGGCTTGCCGGTGCGCAGCGCCAGCAGGGCCGCGTGGATCTGCATCGACAGGTCCTCGCGGGCACCGAAGGCACCGCCCACACCGGCCAGGGTCAGCCGCACCTTGTCCTGGGGCAGCCCCAGCGCCGGGGCGATCTGGCGCTGGTCCACGTGCAGCCACTGCGTGGCCACGTACAGGTCCACCCCGCCGTCCTCGGCCGGGACGGCCATGCCCGACTCCGGGCCCAGGAACGCCTGGTCCTGCATGCCGACCTCGTACTCGGAGGTCACCACCGCGTCGGCCTCGGAACGCAGCCGCTCCAGGACCTCCCTCTCCCGCTCGGACGAACCCGCCACCCCGGCGAACGCACCCGTGCGCACCGGCTGGTAGCGCAGCCGGTTACCGCGCGGGTTGTACTCGGGGTGGTCGGGGACCGTGCCCGGCTCGTGCACCTGCGGGCAGTCGGGGTCCAGCGCGGCCCGTCGGGAGTCGCTGATCGGCTCCAGCACCGCGTAGTCCACTCGTATGCGCTCCATCGCGCGCCGCGCCGTCTCGGGATGGTCGGCGGCCACGATCGCCACCGGCTCGCCCTTGTAGCGCACCTTGTCGAAGGCCAGCACCGGCTGGTCCTGGTACTCCAGCCCGTAACGCTTCTCGCCGGGCACGTCCTCGTGGGTGAGCACCGCGTGCACCCCCGGCACCTTCAGCGCCTCGGTGATGTCGATGCCGCGGATCTCGGCGTGCGGGTGGGGGCTGCGCAGGGTCGCCCCCCACAGCATGTCCTCCATCCACATGTCCGAGGAGTAGGCGAACTCGCCGGTGACCTTCAGGGTTCCGTCGGGGCGGCGCGGACTGGCGCCCACCCCGTCCCGGGTCGTGCTGGTCAGGTCCGTCACGGTACGGGTCGTCGCCGCCATCAGCGGCTCACCTCCTGCATCAGGGTGCGGTGCGCCGCACGGCCGCGCGCGGCGGCGTCCTCGGCGGACAGGGTGCGCAGCTCCCCACGGTCGACGACGGTGCCGCCGCCGACCCAGAGCCGCTCCAGCGGCGGGGGNGATCGTCGATCACGTCGTAGCCGAACCCGTCCACCCGCCACAGGGCGATGTCGGCCAGTTTGCCGACCGTCAGCGAACCCAGTTCGGCGTCACGGCCCAGCACCCGGGCGCCGCCCAGGGTGGCCATCTCCAGCGCCTGGCGGGCGGTCAGGGCCGTGGGCCCCTTGCGGGCGCGGGCCATCAGCAGCGCCTGGTGCATCTCACCGGCCAGCGGGGTCAGCTCACTGGAGGCCGGGCCGTCCACGCCCAGACCCACCGGAGCACCCGCCGCCAACAGCTCGGGAACCCGGCAGATCCCCGCGCCCAGACGGGCGTTGGAGGTGGGGCAGTGCGCCACACCGGTGCCCGTGGCCGCGATCCGGTTGATCGCCGCGTCCGACAGGTGCACCGCGTGCGCGAACCACACGTCCTCGCCCAGCCAACCCAGCTTCTCGGCGTACTCCACCGGAGTGCACCCGAACTCGGCCAGGCACTTCTCCTCCTCGTCGAGCGTCTCGGCCAGGTGGGTGTGCAGCCGCGTCCCCTTGTCCCGGGCCAGCACCGCGCTCTCCACCATCAGCTCACGCGAGACCGAGAACGGTGAACAGGGCGCCACCGCCACCCTCGTCATCGCGTCGAAGGAGGTGTCGTGGTGGGCGTCGATCGCCGCGGCCGTGCCCGCCAGGGCCCGCTCCAGCGACTCCACGACGCCGTCCGGCGGCAGTCCGCCCTGACTCCGACCCCGGTCCATCGACCCGCGGGCCAGGTCCAGGCGCACCCCCACCTCGCGGGCGGCCTCCACCTCCGCGGCCACGATGTCGCCACGGCCCGAGGGGTAGACGTAGTGGTGGGGGGGGGNACCCCGACAGCGCCAGGTGGGCCAGACCCGCCGAGGTCGTCCCCGACACCACGTCGGCGTCCAGGCCGCCCCAGATCTCGTAGGAGCCCACCAACCACTCGAAGAGGGTGCCGTCGGCGAACAGCCCCTGCGTCGCCCACTGGTACAGGTGGTTGTGGGTGTTGACCAGGCCCGGGGTGACCAGGCACCCGCGCCCGTCCACACGCTGGACGTCCTCGGACCCGGCGGGGGCCGGACCCGCGCCCACGGCGGCGATACGGCCGTCACGGACCACCACGTGCCCGTCGGTGTACTCGGCGCCGTCCACGGTGACCACGTGGGCGCCCTCGACGGCGAAGGACCGACCGGTCCCGGCTACGCTCATGCCTCGCTCCCGGCAGCGGCCCTGCGCGAGGCGGCCAGGCGCACGGCGTCGATGATCTTCTCGTATCCGGTGCACCGGCACAGGTTGCCCGCCAGCGCCTCACGGATCTCGGAGTCCTCCGGCGCGGGCCGCCCCGCGCCCACCGTGCGCTCCAACAGGTCGTCGGTCTGCACCAGCAGACCCGGGGTGCAGAAACCGCACTGGACCGCGCCCGCCTCGACGAACGCCTCCTGCACCGAACCCAGTTCGCGGTCGGATCCCTTACCCGAGCCCTCGGCCAGACCCTCCACGGTGCGGACCTCGCGGCCCTGCGCCTGCCCGGCGGCGATCATGCACGAACACGCCGTCACACCGTCGAAGTAGACCGTGCACGAACCACACTCGCCCTGCTCACAGGCGTTCTTGCTGCCCGGCAGACCCAACCGCTCGCGCAGCACGTACAGCAGGCTCTCGCCCGGCCACACGTCGTCGGCGGTCACGTCCTCGCCGTTGACGTTGAAACTCACGCGCATCGCGTGACTCCCTTCCGGTAATCGGTGACCGACCAGCTCAGCGCGCGGCGCGCCATCACCGCCAGCGCGTGCCTGCGGTACTCGGCACTGCCCCGCTGGTCATCGATGGGACGGGCCGCCGCGGCGACCAGTCGGCCGAACTCACGCACGACCGGCTCCGCGAGCGGACGGCCGTCCTCCCAGTCGAACTCCCCGGCCAGAAACTCCTCGGCCGCCTCCGCACGCAACGGCGTGGGGCCGGCCGACCCCAGCCCCGTGCCCACGGCTTGGCGCTCGGTGTCCAGGGCCAGCGAGAACGAGGTCACCGCGATGACCATCGCGTTGCGCGTGCCGATCTTGGCGAACTGCTGGGGGCCCGACGGCTCGGGCAGCAGCACCGCGGTGATCAGCTCGTCCTCGCGCCGCGCCGTCGTGCGCAGCGACAGGTAGAACTCTCGGGCGGGCACCCGGCGCCTGCCCCGCACCGACGCCAGCTCGATCACCGCGTCGGTGGCCAGCAGCGGCGGGTGGGACTCCCCGGCGGGGGAGGCGCCGCCCAGGTTTCCGCCCACGGTGCCGCGGTTGCGGATCTGCGGGGAGGCCACCGACCGGGACGCCCTGGCCAGGGCCGGGGCGCGCTCCGACAGGTGCTCGATCACCCGGGTGTAGGGCACACCCGCGCCCAGCCGGACGTGGTCCCCGTCGGGCCCGAACTCGGTCAGCTCCGGGATCCGGGTCAGGTCGATCAGGGCGGGCGGTCGCCTCTTGTCGAAGTTGAGCTCCACCATCACGTCGGTGCCGCCCATGATGGGCACCGCCTCAGGTTGGGCGCTCTTCGCCTCAAGTGCCTCCTCCAGCGTGGAGGGGCTCAGGAACTCCATGATGGTCCTCTTGTCGCCACGTTCTCGCCGCCGCTCACACGCGGCCGGCGCGGTCTGTCAGTCCCCGCGTCATCCCTGGTGAACGGGTGATGCTGTGAAGTACACCACTGGAAGTGCGGTCCCTGCCAGCAAGTGATGACATGAAGTGGGCGCGGAACGAACGGTTATCGTTGGGCGTTTCCTACAAGTCCTGCGGGCGGCGTCCCGGGGAACCCTCCGCACCGCCGCTATCATCCGTGGGCACTTCACCCGCCCACACGAACACACGAAGGACGTTCATGCGGATCAGCGAGCTGCTCGCGGTCAAGCGGCTGCACCTGAGATTCCTGACGGGGAGCGAGCACGCGCACCGCGCCCTGCGGTGGGCCTACACCACCGACCTGCTCGAACCCGCCCGCTACCTGCGCGGCGGCGAGTTCGTCCTCACCGGGATGATGTGGCGCACCCGCCCCGAGGACTCCGAGACCTTCGTGGCCTCCGTCGCCGGGGCCGGGGCGGTCGCCGTCGGTGCCGGGACGGCCCTGGGCGAGGTCCCGCCTGACCTGCTGGAGGCCTGCCGCGCCCACGACCTGCCCCTGGTGGAGGTTCCGCCGGAGACCTCCTTCGGCGCGGTCACCGAGGAGGTGATGCGCTCCCTGACCCAGCACCGCTTCACCACCATCGCCGAGACCCGCGACCGCCACCGCCGCCTCATGGCCGACGTCGCCGCCGGGGCCGACTTCCCCCGCGCCTTCGCCGAGGCCGCCGCGCAGGCCGGGCGGGAAGCCTGGGTCATCTCCTCCACGGGCCGCCACATCGCCGCCTCCGACCGGCCCCTGCCCGGGGGCGACCGCGAGTGGATCGCCGCCAGGGCCCTGACCGGCTCGTCCTCGCCACAGACCGTCCGTCTTCCCGAGGAACCGGACCGGACGTTGACGATCCTGCCCGTCCAGACCCGCGAGTCCCACCCCCTGGCCGCATGGCTGGTGGCCTGCGCGGGTGACCACACCGCATGGAGCGAGGAGGAGCACGAGACGGTGGCCGAACTCGTCTCCATCGCCGTGCTCGCCCGCAGCCGCGCCGAGGAGCGCGCCCTGGCCGACGCCCGCCACCTGGAGGGACTGCCCCGGCTGCTGGCCGCCCAGCGCTTCGACGAGGTCACCGAGATCCTGCGTGGCACCGGGCCCGCCGGGGGAGGGGAAGGCTGCCAGGTCGTCGTCAGCGCCGTGATGCTGCCCGAGCCCCGGGTGCCCGACCTGGCCCGGCGTGTGGTCACCGAACTGGTCGCCGACCGCCCCGGCGCGGTCGTCACCGGGGACGAGGACGCCCTGGCCTTCGTGCCGGTGGCCGGGAACGACGTGCGCGCCCGTGCCGAGGATGTCCGCTCCGCCCTGGTCCACCGCGCCCGCGTGCTGGAGGGCGGACTGCTCGACCACCGGCTCGCCATCGGCCTCAGCTCCGCGGTGCGGGGCGTGCCCGACCTGCGCGGCGCCGCGGTGGAGGCCCGCCACGCCCGCCGCCTGGCCGAGCTGCGCGGGGGCCGGTCACGGGTGATCGCCGGGGCCGAGATCGACTCCCACGAGCTGTTGTTGGCCTCGGTCCCCGAGGAGGTCCAGTCCTCCTACAGGGAACGCCTGCTGGGGCCGCTGCTGGCCTACGACCGCGACCACCGTTCGGAGCTGGTGCTGACCCTGGAGCAGTTCCTGGCGCACTCGGGATCCTGGCAGCGCTGCGCGGCCACCATGCACGTGCACGTCAACACGCTGCGGTACCGGATCGGCCGGGTGGAGGAACTGACGGGACGGGACCTGAGCAGCCTGGAGCACCGGGTGGACCTGTTCCTGGCGCTCAAGCTCCGCGACTGAGGGGGGAGCCCGGGCGGGTCGGGAGCGGAAGTGTCGCCGCCGACCGCTAGGGTGCGCGCCATGACTGCTGACCTCGCCCTCCCCGAGACCGTGGACGCGGACCTGTCCGGCGCCGATCTGCGCGACCTGCTGTCCGAGCCCCTGGACGTGCCACGGGTGTTCACCCGCTGCGACCTGTCGGGGGCGAACCTGTGTGACGCCGATCTGGTCGACGCCACCTTCCGCGACTGCCGTCTGGACGGGGCCCGTCTGGAGCGGGCCGTCCTGGAGGGGGCGGTGTTCACCGGCGGCAGCGCGTCGGGGGCCGTGTTCGCGCACGCCGAGTGCACCGAGACCCGGTTCGAGCGGGTGGACCTGGCCAACACCCGGTGGCAGGGCGCCCTGCTCACCGACACGGCCTTCCAGGGCTGCCGGATGACCGGGGCGGGGCTGACCTCGCTGCGGGGGATCGGCTACACCTTCGCCCACTGCAACCTGATGCTGGCCCGCTGCAAGGGCATCGCGCTGCGCGGGCAGACCCTGGAGGGGCTGCGTCTGGACGAGGCGGACCTGGCCAGTGCCGACCTGCGCGAGACGGTGTGGGTGGAGTCGCGGTTGCGCGGGGCCAACCTGGTCAACGTCAAACTCATGGGTGCCGACCTGCGCGGCGCCGACCTGGGGGAGCCCAGCCTGGAGCAGGCCGGTTACCTGCGGGGGGCCAGTATCAGCCCGGTGCAGGCGGGCACGATCCTGGCCGCCCTGGGTATCACGGTGGTGGACTGAGCGGGGAGGCGCCACGCACCGAATCCACGTCGTAGAGTCCACGGTCTTTTCCCCTGACGGAGTAGCGGAAGGGAGAAGGTGCACAGCGCGATCCGCACGCCATGACGTCGTAGGCCGTCTCGTGCGTGGTCGCGGTGTCCACGTGTGCGGTGGCGTCGGACACGGTGCGCTGTCCGGAAAGGGACCAAGGCCCTTTCCTTCCTGTCCGGGGTGGCGTACTCCTGGCCTTCATGGGAGACAACAGGAGAGTCGCGTGGCAGGGCTTCTTCAACACCCGGGACCTGGGCGGCCTGCCGGCCCGCCACGGTCGGACGACCCGACCCGGTGCCTTCGTCCGGTCCGCTGACCTGCGCTTCGTCACCGCCGAGGGCTGGGAGGCCGCTTACGCCGACGGGGTGAGGACCGTCGTGGACCTGCGCAACCCGGACGAGATCCGGCCGACCGACGAGGACCTGACCGGCGGGGGAGGGTCCGCGGCCTTTCCCGCCGAGTCGTCTCCCGTGCCGCTTCCCGCGGGGATGACACGCGTGGAGGTGCCCCTGGACGATGTCGAGGACACCCTGTTCTGGCGGGACCTCAACCGTCGGGGGTTGAACGGGACCCCGCTCTACTACCCCCTTTTCCTCGAACGCAAGGGTGAGCGGTGTGCCGAGGTGGTCACCGCACTGGCTCAGGCCGGTCCAGGCGGTGTCCTGTTCCACTGCGGGGCCGGACGCGACCGCACCGGTCTGGTCGCCCTGCTGCTGCTCGCCCTGGCCGGTGTCGGGGCCGACGTGATCGCCGACGACTACGAGCTCTCCACGGCCGAACTCGTCCCGCTCTTCCAGGCGATGGGGTACCGGGACCAGGGGCCGGTGATCGCGGCCGTGCTGTCCGAGCGCGGTCTGACCCTCCGTGACACCGTCCTCGACGCGCTGCGGGGGTTGGACGCGTACGCCTACCTGCTGGAGGCGGGGGTCCGTGAGGAGGACCTGACCGCCCTCCGGGAGCGGATCCTGAACTGAACGCCCGGACTTCCCGCCCGCGTCTATTGAATCTACGCCGTAAAGGTGCCTGCTTTTCTCTTAACCCCAAGATCGTGAGAACAACCAAACCACCCGTTCCTCGGGTCCGGACACGGTTCCACCCGCGGACCCGCGCGATGAATGATCGGCACACGGTGCCCGGACGGATCCCGTGACCAGCGGGTTCACCGATTCGCCGGTCACGGGCTTGACCTTGTCACCGTGTCAGGGTCTTCACTTGGGTGTTGGAGGTGGTTCCGATCAACACGGCCAGCACGACCTCGCGGAACACCCGCGTGGCCAACGCCCTGTCCGCCAGGGGCACGTCGGTCCGGCTTCAGGCGGCCCTGGCGGCCGGCTCGGACCCTGACCCCGCGCTCCTGGAGGCGCTCGTCGAGCGATGCGCGGTCGAGCCCGACTTCTTCGTGCGGGACATGCTGTCCTGGGCGCTGACCCGCCTCCCGCCGGAGGTCACCCTGCCCCGGATCCGCCAGGAACTCGACTCCGAGCGCGTCCAGGCCCGCGGCCAGGCGTTGCACCTGCTCTCCAAGATCGGTGACAGAAGCACGTGGGCGTGGATCACCCGCGACATGCTGCGCGACTCCAGCGACCAGGTCGCGCGGACCGCGTGGCGCGTCGCGGCCGTCCTCGTGCCCGAGGAGGAGAGGAAGAGCCTGGCCGACGAACTGGTTCTGCAACTCGGCCGCGGCGACCGCGGCGTGCGGCTGAGTCTGAGCCGGGCCCTCGTCGACCTCGGCGAGGTGATCGAGCCCGTCCTGGAGAAGGCCGCGGAGCACCCTGACCCGGAGGTGGCCGCGCACGCTCGTGCCACCGAGCTGCTCCGGCGGGACCCGGAGACCGGTTTCGACGCGGCCGTCGAAGAGGCGGAGCGCGTGGTCGCGCTCGGCCCGGAACGGGCCGCCGCCGCTGCCGCCGCGGTCGCGTCGGCGGACACCGAGACGACGGAGGCCGCGGATTGCTGATCGGTGATGTGGCCCGCCACTCCGGGGTGAGCGCTCGGATGCTCCGGCACTACGACGCGCTGGGGTTGGTGCGGCCGACGGGTCGCACCGTCGGCGGGTACCGCGAGTACTCCGCCGAGGACGTCCGCAGGATCTTCCACGTGGAGAGCCTGCGGTCCCTCGGGCTCTCGCTCAGGCAGGTCGGGCGCGCGTTGGAGGACCCGGACTTCACGCCGTCCGCCCTGGTCGGCGATCTCATCCGGTGGACGCGGGAGCGCATGGAGCGGGAACAGGAGCTGCTCGAACGGCTCCGTGCGATCGACGCTTCGGCGCCCACCGACTGGCGGGACGTCCTGCGCATGGTCGAACTCATGCGGGAGCTCAGCTCGACCAGCGCCGCGCGCAGGAACCAGGCCGTCCTGGCCCGACCGGAGGACGTGCCGGTTCCCGCCGAGCTGCTGGCGGGTGCGGTCCTGGTCGAATCCGACCCCCATGTCGCGGGTGCTCTGCGCTGGGCGCTCGCCCGGTCGGGTGGTGACGGCGTGGCGGCGCTGGGCGCGGGTGCGCGTTCGGAGGACGTCGGCGTCCGGCGGCGCGCGGTGTTGGCGCTCGCCGAGATGCCCGGGGCTCCGGGGGCGGTAGCGGTGCTCGCGGACGCTCTGGGGGATCCGGACGCGGTGGTGCGCAGGCATGCCGCTCTGGCTCTGGGTGGGCATGGCGTGGACGCGGCCGTGCCCGTGCTCGTCGGCATGGTGGTCGAGGGTTCGCGTGATGTGGAGGCGGCGGAGGTTTTGGGGGCGCTGTCCCGGGGTTTGGGGTGTGCGGACCGGATCACGGCCTCCTTGGTGGGTGAGCTCGCGGTACCCACCGCGGATTCCGCGACGCGGATCCGTCTCACCCAGGCGTTGGTGGAGATCGCGGGAAGTGCGGTGCGGGAGGTGTTGCGTCAGTTGGCCGACGATGACGACCGTGCCGTCGCCCTCGTGGCCTCGGCCCTTGTGGGGGTTGTCGAGGAGCGTTCTTCCGAAGACGGGGTCGACGGGGGCTCCTGAGAGCGTGGGGGCGTGGTGGTGTCGGTTCCCCGTTGGGGTTTTCTGGTCTGGGGTGTGCGGTTCGAAGTTCGGCGGAAGTTGTTTTCTCCGTGGGCTCGGGGGTGTTCGTTTCGTGGTCGGCCGGGGCGGTCGTGCCGCCCCGGGGTCCGGTTCCGGGTCGGTGGTTCTCGGTGGGCCGGGTCAGCGGGTGAGGGCTTCGGTGATGGTCATGGGGACGTCGGGCAGGGTGGTGGTGCCGTCCTCGATCCTCCAGACGCATTCCTGGAGTGTTCTGACCAGGGTCCAGGCGTGGGCGCGGTCGCGTGGGATGCCTGCGGCTTCGGAGACCAGGTCCAGGCGGCGGCGTGTCTCGCGGTGGGGGTCGCCGGTGGCCAGGGTTTCCTCCCAGCGGTTGTGCAGGATGGGGAGGAGGTCGAATCCGGGGTCTCCGGCCAGGGGTTTGGGGTCGATGGCGAGCCAGGGTTCGCGGTCGGTGCCGGGTAGTGGGGCGAGCACGTTCTCGAAGTGCAGGTCCCAGTGCAGGAGTTGGTTGCCTGCTTCGGGTGCCATGTCGTGGGCGTGGGCGGCCAGGTTGGTCAGTTGGTCGCGTTCGTGTGCCGAGCGTAGGCGTGGGGTCAGGTGTTGGGCTCGCTGGACCAGTGTGTGGGTGATCGTTTCCAGGTCGCGCATGCCGTGGGGTGCTGGGTGGGAGGTGAGGCGGGAGAGGAGGAGGCCGATGGTGGTGAGGGCCTGGTCGATCTCCAGGGTGTTGAGGTTGCGGGTGGGGTCCAGGGCCTCCAGGAGCATGGCTCCGTTGGTGGGGTCGTGTTGGAGGAGGCGGACGGCGCCGTCGCCCGCCCAGGTGCGGAGTGCGTGGGGTTCTCCTTCGCTCTCGTCGTCGATGGGCAGCACTTTGAGCATGGCTTGGCGGCCGTCGGCGCGGTGGACCGGGATGACGAGGGAGACGGCGCCGTGCAGGGGTGGGGCGGCGGGGCGCAGGTTCCAGCGTCGCAGTTGGTGTTGGGCCAGTCCGGGGAGGGCTCTGGTCCATGCGGGGCCGAAGAAGCGTGTGAGGGAGTGGGCCAGTTCCTCGGGAACGCGGATGTGGTGGGTGTCGTCGTGCATGGGTGTTTCTCCTTCGTCGTCGGGGTGGTGGTTGGCGAAGGAGTGTGGGGGAGCACGTGTCTAGCGCATGTCGGGTGCCTCGCGATGGTGGTCGTGAGTGTGATGTTATCTGGGGGCTTTTATCCGGGGAGGGTGATGGGGTCTTCTCCGTAGATGCGGGACCAGGGGCGGTGGCCTGGTCCGACGGTGAGCGGGGTGGGGGTGGGGGTGGGGGCCAGGACCTTGGCGGCGACCTCGGCGAAGGTGGTGGCGG
>NZ_ANAX01000012.1 GCF_000341065.1 Nocardiopsis halotolerans DSM 44410
GCGTCGGTGTAGTGGTGCGTCGGTGAGGGGGCGCCAGGTCAGTCGGGGTTCGCGTGTGGCGGCGGTGGCTGTTTCCAGGGCGATGCCGCGTCCGGCGAGGACGAGGCCGAGGAGGAAGTCGGTGTCGTGGGCCTGGCGTACGCGGGGTGGTGTCCAGTGGTGTTCGCGGCATACGGCCAGGGTGCGTTCGAACCAGACGGGTGCGGTCTGGCGTGTGGGCAGGATGAGGTCGTGTCCGGCCAGGTCGGTGAGGTTGATGGTGGTGGTGCGGGCCAGGGGGTGGTCGCGGGGGAGGATGGCGCCGATCTCGGCGCGGTGGACGGGTGTGCCGATGAGTCCTTCGCCTTCGAAGGGGGCGGTCAGGAGGGCGGTGTCCACGGTGGCATCGGTCAGGGCGCGGATGAGGGGGGCTCCGGCCATTTCGCACAGGTCGACGTCGAGGCCGGGGGCGTGGTGGGTCATCTGTTGGAGGAGTTCGCGTAGGGCGAGTGCTGGTGTGGCGGGGGGTACGGCGGCTCGGAGGGTGTGGAGTTCTCCTTGGCCGATGCGGTGCATGGTCTGGCGCAGGCGGGTTTCGCTGGCGAGGAGTTCGCGTGCCTGGTGGATGAGGAGGTGTCCGGCGGGGGTGAGTTGGATGCGGCGTCGGGAGCGGTCGAAGAGGGTGACGCCGAGTTCGGTTTCCAGGCGGCGTATGGACTGGCTGAGGGCGGGTTGGGCGATGCCCAGTTCGATGGCGGCCTGACCGAAGTGGCCCTCGTGTGCCACGGTCAGGAAGTAGCGCAGGTGCCGTCCCAGATCCACGGGTTGACTCTAGCCAACGTTGGTGGGGGTTTAGCGTGTGCGTCGTGATTGCCAGTGAGTTTCCTGTGGTGCGTGTGCATGCGCGTGAGGTTGATGGTGTGCGTCAGGTGGGTCGTCTTGCTGATGATCCGGTGATCCTGGCTTCGGTGGCCAAGGTGTTGATCGTGTTGGAGTTCGCTCGTCAGGCGGCTGTGGGGCACCTGGATCCGGCGGAGCGGGTGGTGTTGCGTCGTGATGACCGGTTGGGTGGGTGGGGGACCGCGGATTTCGCGGATGATGTGGAGTTGTCGTTGCGTGACTGTGCTCTGTTGGCGATGACGATCAGTGACAACACGGCGGCTGACGCGATCGTGGACCGGGTGGGGGTGGAGCCGGTTCGTCTGCTCGCGGTCGAGTTGGGTCTGGAGCGGACGCGTTTCACGGGTGGTCCTCGGGCGCTGTTGCACGCGTTGTTGGACGAGGAGCGTGCGTCGGGTCGGGATCTGGCGGCGATTCTGGCTGAGGATCCGGGGGGTACGACGTCGAGTACTCCGGCCGACATCACGCGGTTGCTCCGGTTGGTGTGGACGGATGAGGCGGCTCCGGCGGAGGCGTGTGCGTTCGTGCGTGATCTGATGGCGCGTCAGTTGGTGCGTACGCGTGTCGCGTCGGGGTTCGGGCCGCGGGTGCGGGTGAGTGTGAAGTCGGGGACGTTGCCGGGGTTGCGGTCGGAGGCGGGGGTGGTGGAGTACCCCGACGGTGGGCGTTATGCCGTGGCGGTGTGTGCGGTGGGTCCGGACGGGGGGCGGACCGCGTTGGAGGCGGACATGGCTCTGGGGCGGGCGGCGCGTGAGGCGGTGGAGTGTCTTCGGGGTTCTGCGGTGCCTGGTGCGGGGTTGGTGGAGTGGGGATGACCGGTGTTGATAGGGGTTCGCCTATGGGATGGGGGTGTGCCGCTTATTGGACGCCGTGTCAGGGGTCGTGTTTGGCTGTGCGCCGTTCGAGTCATCGATACCGAGACGAGGTCAGCACATGTCGATCGGGCGGCGGGGGTTCTTGCGTGGTGCGGCGGTGGGAGGGGCGCTCTCGCCTCTATTGGGGGGTGCGTCCGCCGGTGCTGCGGCCGGGGTGGTGCCTCCGAGGCGCGGAGGTGGAGGAGAGGCTGCTTTCCGTTGGTTGGGGACCAGCGGGTGGCGGATCGACATGCCGGGGAGGGCTCCGGTGTTGGTGGATCCCTTCCTGACGCGGTTCTCGACGGGGTTGTTCGATCCCGATGTCCCGTTTGATCGGAAGACGTCCCTGACGGTGGACGCGGGGGTGGTCGACGAGTACGTGGGGGACGTTGGTGAGAGTGCGGTGGTGTTGGTGACGCACTGTCACTGGGACCACTTCTCCGATGTTCCCCACATCGCCACGACCACGGGTGCGCGGGTGGTGGGGACGTTGACGGCCTATCACCTGGCGCAGGCGATGGGGGTGCCCGCGGGGCAGGTCTCGCCGGTGCGTGGTGGGGAGGTGTTGGACTTCGACGGGTGTGTGGTGGAGGTGGTCTCCTCCCGGCACAGCCGTAACAAGTCCCACTCGGTGACTTTCCCGGGGGTTCACGTGAGTGTGCCGGGGGCTCCTTCGACGATCGCGGATCTGCCGGAGGGGGACACGTTGGCGTTCCAGGTGCGTCCGCCGTCGGGGCCGTCGGTGTTCTTCATGGGGGCGAGTGACTTCGCTGAGCGTGAGGTGGCGGGGTTGGCTCCGGACGTGGCGATGGTGGCGTTGCCCTCCACGTCCAGTACCCATGAGTACGTGCCGCGGTTGTTGGAGGCGTTGGAGTGTCCGGAGACGGTGGTGCCGGTGCACTGGGACCACTTCGAGCGGGAGTTGGCCAATCCGCCGGTGGACGGGACGGGTGAGGGGATGGGTCTGGAGGAGTTCGCGTCGTTGGTGCGTCGGGTCTCGCCGAACAGTCGGGTGGTGGTGCCGGAGTACCTGAGGCCGTACACGTTCTGAGGGGTGGGGCCGGTCCTCGGTGTTCTCGGGGGCCGGCCTGTGTCAGTGGGTGGGGTGGGGTTGGTGTGGGCGTCGGTTGGAGGGGGTGCGGGACAGGGCCGTGGTCATTCCGTCCAGGGCTGGTTTGGGTGTGTAGGAGTCGTCGAAGGGCAGTGCGGCGGTGTAGCCGGGGAACCATTCGGGGATCCAGGAGTGTTGGTCGCTGACGCCCCACACCGACACGCGTACGCACTCGGGGACTTCCAGGCAGGCTTGGATGGCTTGTTCGTATTCGTGGGCCTGTTGTTGGAGGTCGGTTTCGTCGACGGGTTCGGGGATGCGGATGTCGAGTTCGCTGAGGCTCACCTCCAGGCCCAGGTCGGTGAAGCGGCGCATCTGTTGGGCCATGTTCTCGGGGACGTTGCCCTGGATGAAGTGTCCTTGGAAGCCGATGCCGTGCAGGGGTACGCCCTGGTCGAGGAGGTGGGTGGCCAGGCGGTGGAGGGCGTCGGTTTTGGGGCCGCCGCCTTCGATGCCGAACTCGTTGATGTAGAGCTTGGCTTGGGGGTCGATCTGGTGGGCCATGGTCAGGGCCTGGGCGATGTAGTCCTCGCCCAGGACCTGGTACCACAGGTTCTGGCGTAGGCGTGGGCCGGTGTCCTGGAAGGGTTCGTTGATGACGTCCCAGGAGGTGACGCGTCCCTGGTAGCGGCCCATGAGGGCTTGCATGTGTTCGCGCATGACCTGGTGTAGTTCGTCGGGGGTCCAGGAGCCCTGTGCGAGCCATGCGGGTAGTTGGTTGTGCCAGAGCAGGGTGTGTCCGTGGACGTCGAGGCCGTTGCGTTCGGCGAAGCCGACGATGGTGTCGGGGCCGCTCCAGTCGAAGGTGTGGCGTTGGGGTTGGACGTTGACCCATTTCATGGTGTTCTCCGCGGTGACGGAGGTGTAGTGCTCGGTCACCACGGATCGGTACTGGTTGTCGTTGACCAGGGGGTTGACGGCGACGGCGACGCCGAGTTCGATGTCGTGGGTGTGGGCGAGTTGGGGGAGTCCCCGGGGGGTTTGTTCCTGTTCGGGGAGGGTGAGGACCAGGGTCGCGGTGGCCAGGAAGATGAGGGCGCACAGGATCGCGGCGGTGATGAGTGCGCCGCGTCCGCGGGTGAGTGCGTGCCATGTCTCCTGGGCCGTCATCCTGTCGGTTCCCACCTCTGTCGGGTTCCCGTGGTGACGGGGAAGGTGGCCAGGGCGCGTAGGACGGTGGTGGGGCGGCGGGTGGGTCGTGCGGTGGGGTGCAGGTGGGGGAGGCGTTCGGCCAGGGCGCGCAGGGCGATGCGTCCTTCGAGGCGGGCCAGGGGTGCGCCCAGGCAGTAGTGGGCGCCGCTGGAGAAGGACAGGTGGTCGGAGGCGTCGGGGCGGGTGATGTCGAAGCGGTCGGGGTGGGTGAAGCGTTCGGGGTCGCGGTTGGCTGATCCGATGAGGCACATGGCGTAGCTGCCGCGGGTCAGGGGTTGGCCCTGGACGGTGGTGTCGTTGTGGACCCAGCGGGTGGTCATCTGTACGGGGGAGTCGTAGCGCAGGATCTCCTCCACGGCGTTCTCGGCCAGGGTGGGTTCGGCTACCAGGTGGTGCCACTGCTGGCGGTGGCGTAGCAGGGCCATCACCCCGTTTCCGATGAGGTTGACCGTGGTTTCGAAGCCGGCGACGAGCAGGAGTCGGCACATCGTTTGGAGTTCGGTCGCGGTGAGGTCGCCGTCGTCGAGGTGGTTCACCAGGGTGGAGACCACGTCACCGCGGGGGTGGGTGCGTCGCTGTGCCACCAGTCGTTCGAAGAGTCGGTCCAATTGTGCCGTGGCGTGTTGGATGCGGCGCAGGTGACTCGCCGACTGGGCGCCGTCCAGGGCGCCGCCGATGGTGTGGCCGATGTCGACGAATTCGGCGTCGTCGGCTTCGGGGATGCCGAGGAGGCGGCTGATGACGGCGATGGGTAGGGGGTGGGCGAAGTCGCGCATGAGGTCGAAGTCGCCTCGTGCGGTGGCGGTGTCCAGGAGTTCGTGGGTGATCTTGGTGATCTGGGTTTCGTACTCGCTCATGTGGCGTGGGCTGAAGGCGGGGCGGGCGAGTTTGCGTAGGCGGGTGTGTTCGGGTGGGTCCTGCATGAGGAAGGACAGGTCCACGACGTCGAACTGTTCGGGGAGGGCGCCGCGTGTGTCGGGGTGTTGGACGCCGAAGTCGCGTCCGCGGAGTAGGGCGTGGACGGCTTGGTGGGTGTTGGCGGTGCGAAAGCCGAGTTTGCTGGTGGTGAAGGGGCCTTGGGCGCGCAGGCGTTGGTAGGTGGGGTAGGGGTTGTAGCGCCAGGGGTAGTGGAGGAGGCGGCTGGGGTGGTCTTTGGCCTGTGCGGCGGCCCAGGACAGGGTGTGGGCGGTGCGTAGGCGGGTGTCCAGGCGCAGGTTGTCGAGGAGTGGCATGGTCGTGGGTCCTCCCGTCGCGTGCTTTCGACACTAGGGGTGTCCTGGTCTGGTGGGCGTGTGGGTGGGGGAGTTGGCCGTCTATGGCCATGGGGGAACTTCCCGGGGGGTTGTGGCGTTGGGTGCGCGGCGTGTGGGGTGGGGGCGGGTGGTGAACACGCGTGCGGGGTTTGGCGGGCGGTCTGGGGGTGTGCGCGCCGATAGGTTGGGTGCGGTCGTCTTCTCGGCGGGGGTTGTTGGTCCGGCCGGGGGGTGGTGGTCATCCCTTCCGTGTCCGGGGGTGGCGAAGCGTCGTGTGTGGAGGCTGTGGTGTCCCTTAGGCTCGATCCCAGTGACCCGGAACGTATTGGTCGGTATCGGTTGATCGGCCGTTTGGGTTCTGGCGGCATGGGACAGGTGTTCTTTGGCCGTTCGGCCGGGGGGCGGGCTGTGGCGGTCAAGCGTATTCATCCGCACATGGCCGCTGATGCTTCCTTTCGTCAGCGTTTCGCGCGTGAGGTGGCTGCGGCGCGGCAGGTCAGTGGTGCTTTCACCGCTCCGGTGATCGATGCGGACCCCGATGATGAGGTGCCGTGGTTGGTGACGTCCTATGTGCCGTCGTTGCCGTTGGATGAGGCGGTGCGGGGGCATGGGCCGTTGCCGGAGGCCAGTGTGCGTGTGTTGGCGGCGGGGTTGGCTGAGGCGTTGGCGGAGATTCACCGGGTGGGGTTGATCCATCGGGATCTGAAGCCGGGGAACGTGTTGTTGGCCGAGGATGGGCCGCGGGTGATCGATTTCGGTATCGCTCGTGCCACGGACGGGACGGCGGCCACGCAGTCGGTGATCGGTACGCCCGGTTTCATGAGTCCGGAGCAGGTGCGGGGTGAGGCGCTGACCGGGGCCAGTGATCTGTTCGCCTATGGTGCGGTGTTGGCGTACGCGGCGGCGGGGGCGGGTCCCTTCGGTGAGGGGAACATGCCCACGATGGTGATGCGGATCATCAGTCGTGAGCCGGATCTGTCGGGTGTGCCGGAGTCGTTGCGTCATCTGGTGGCGGCGTGCTTGTCCAAGGATCCCGCGGGGCGGCCGGGGCCGGGGGAGATCCTGGATTATCTGGGTGATGTGAACGTGGGGCCGGCGTGGTTGCCTCCCGCGGTGATGATGGGTGTGCAGGAGCAGGTGGCCAGGGTCAACAAGGCGTTGGCGACCTCGGCGGGGGGTGCTGGGGCCACGGGTGCCCATCAGCGCACCGAGGTGCTGGGGTCTTCTTCTGGTGCGGGCGCGGGTGGGGCTGTGGCCGGTGGTGCGGGTGTGGATGAGGGGGCGACCTCGGTTCTGGGTGAGCAGGGGGCTCAGCCCACGGCGCGGTTCTCCGAGGCGCCGCAGGTTCCGCCCACGGCGGCCTATGGGCGGGGTGCGACCGCCTATGGGGCTGAGGGTGCCGCCCAGGGGTGGGGGTCTGGGGCCTATGGGCAGGAGGCTTCGTCTGACGGGCGGCGGGGGCGTGGGGTGGAGGAGGATCCTTACGCCGACCTGTACGGAGGGCGGCGTGAGGCGGCGGCTGATGTGCGGTATCAGCAGCGGGAGCAGTTGCGTCAGCAGGAGGAGCAGCGTCAGCGCCGGATGGAGGAGCAGCACCGCCAGCAGGTGGAGCAGCGCAGGCGTGTGGAGGAGCAGCGGGTCGAGCATCGTCGTCAGCAGGAGGCCGAGCGCGTTCATCGTGAGCGTGTGCGTGCTGAGCAGGAGGCGGCGCGTCGGGCTCAGTCGCAGGCGCGTCATGCTGATCAGCCGGGTTTGTGGGGTTTCGTCAAGCTGTTGCCGCTGTTGGTTCTTCCGTTGATCCAGATTCCGTTGGGGTACGGGGCGGCGTTGGCGTGGTCGTGGTTCACCACCGAGACGCAGGTGTGGGCGGGGCGGCCGTACGTGTTCGAGCCTTTGACGTGGGAGGCGTTCTGGCACGCGACGATGCTGGGGTACTTCGTCCTCAACAACCTGGTGTCGTTGGAGTATCTGGTGCGGTCGTTGCGGACCTCGTTCGTCACTGGTGTGGTGTTGGCGTTGGGGGCGCTCGCGGCGACCAACGGGTTGTTGTACAGCTTCGGTTTTTGGGGTTGAGGCGTGTGTGGCCTGGGCGGATGGGGCGCCTGGTCGCGCGTTGGGGTTGGGTTTTCCTCTGTTGACATCGGGTTGAGCGTTGTCTGAGGATGAGGCGCCGAGGGCGTCTTCGCGGTCCGGGTTCCGTCCTGATCCGGACCGTGGGGGCGCCCTTGTGGTGTGTCTGGGTGGGGTTGGGGGTGCTGACCAGGTGTGGTCATCCGATGAACGGCTCTTTTGCGAGTTCGAAACGTGCTCTTTTCGCGTCTTGACCGGGTGAGGCGCATCACTTATGTTCGCTTAAAGAACACGTGTTCGCTGAACGTACATCTTGGGGCGGTGACGCCCCCTCACCCGGCTGGAGTGCCGATGCGCCGAACGCTGGCCGCTCTCACCACCGGTGCCGTACTGGTGGCCGCCACCGCCTGCGGTTCCGGCGGAGCCGTCTCCGACTCCGACGGTCTGACCACGGTCACCGCCGGCGTTGGGGGGTGACGGTGCTCTTCGTCGCCCACGGCATCGACGAGGCCGTCTACCTGGGGGAGCGGGTGTTGGTGCTGTCCTCCTCCCCGACCGTGGTCCAGGACGACACCACCGTGGATCTGCCGGTGGAGCGCGACCGGCTCACCACCCGCCGCGACGAGCGTTTCACCGGGTTGCGTGCCCGCGTCCACGCCCAGATCCAGCAGGCCAAGAAGGGCGCACCGGGCGCTTCCGCCAAGGTGCGCCCCTGAGGTCTGCTCGCGCCGCCCCCGGGGCGGCGTCTTGTAAGCATCCCCCTCGGCGGTGTGGCCGCCGGGGTTGGTTTCCCCTCGCGTGCGCCGTCCTCCTGGGTGGTGCGGGGGTATGTCGAAGGAGAGACGACCATGACCTTGTTCTCTGTCGAGGATGTCGCCGGCGCGGTCTTCACCGGCGCCTGGACGCCCGCCCACGGGGGGCAGGCCCCCGTGGTCTCGCCCTCCACCGGCGCGGTCCTGGGCCGGGCCGGTGTCGCTGACGCCCACGACGTGGCCGAGGCCGGTGTGCGGGCCGCCCGCGCCCAGCGCGGGTGGGCGGCGGCCTCCTTCGAGGAGCGTGCCGCCGTGCTGCGCCGTGCCGGGCGGGTGTTGGAGGACAACGCCGAGGAGGTGATGGGCTGGTTGCGCCGTGAGGGCGGTGCGGCGGCCGGGATGGCCGGTTTCCAGGTGCGTGTGGCGGCCGGGGAGTGCTTCGAGGCGGCGGCTTTGGCCTCTCAGCCGCATGGGGAGGTTCTGCGTACCGGTAAGCCGCGGTTGAGTTTTTCCCGGCAGGTCCCGGTCGGGGTGGTGGGGGTGATCGCCCCGTTCAACGTGCCGTTGATTCTGGGGATTCGTTCGGTGGCTCCGGCGTTGGCGGTGGGTAACGCGGTCATCCTCAAGCCGGACCCGCGCACGGCCGTGTGCGGTGGCGCGGTGTTGGCCGAGGTGTTTCGCCGGGCGGGTGTGCCCGAGGGGGTGTTGCAGGTGCTGCCCGGCGGTGCGGCGGCGGGGGAGGCGTTGGTGGCCGATCCGCACGTGCGGGTGATCTCCTTCACTGGTTCGACCGAGGCCGGGCGCAGGGTGGGTGAGGCGGCCGGGCGTCACCTCAAGCGCGCCCACCTGGAGTTGGGTGGTAACTCGCCGTTGGTGGTGCTCGATGACGTGGACGTGGAGTCGGCGTCATCGGTCGGTGCGTGGGGGTCGTTCCTGCACCAGGGGCAGATCTGTATGACCACGGGCCGTCACCTGGTGCACGAGGCGGTCGCGGATGCCTACGTGGAGCGGCTCGCCGAGCGGGCCGAGGCGTTGACGGTGGGGGATGCGGAGGTGGACGGCTCCCAGTTGGGTCCGGTGATCGACGCCTCCCAGCGCGACAGGATCCACGCGCTGGTCACGGGCAGTGTGGAGGCGGGTGCGCGGTTGCGTGCGGGCGGCACCTACGAGGGGTTGTTCTACCGGCCCACGGTGCTGGAGGGGGTAGGGGCGACCACCCCGGCTTGTGCGCGGGAGGTGTTCGGGCCGGTCGCGCCGGTGGTGCGGTTCTCCTCGATCGATGAGTTGGTGGAGTTGGCCAACTCCACCGAGTACGGGTTGTCGTTGGGGGTGCTCACCACCAATCCGATGCGGGGGATGGAGATCGCGGACCGGGTGCCCAGCGGGATCGTGCACATCAACGACCAGACCGTGGACGATGAGGCGGTGGCCCCGTTCGGTGGGGTGGGGGACTCGGGGACGGGTGCGCGGTTCGGGGGCACGCGCGCCAATGTGGAGGCGTTCACCGAGACCCAGTGGGTGACGATGCGGGCCGATCCGGCGCGCTACCCCTTCTAGCCGCACCGGTGGGCGCCGGGAGGGTCTCCTCGCGGTGCCCACCGGTGCCCGTTCGCGGGTTCAGGCGGAGATGCCTCCGTCGCTGTTCAGGAGCTGGCCGTTGATCCACCGGCCCCGGGGCGAGCACAGGAACTCCACCAGGTCCGCGGTGTCCTGGGGGGTGCCCAGACGGCCCAGCGGGGTGTGGGCGGTGCACTCGTCCTTGGTGCGCTGCGACATCCAGCCGGTGTCGACGGGGCCGGGGTTGACGACGTTGGCGGTCACCCCCAGGTGGGCCAGTTCGCGTGCGCAGGAGAGCACGATGCGGTCCAGGGCGCCCTTGCTCGCGCCGTAGGGCAGGTTGCCCACGGTGTGGTCGCTGGTCAGGGCCACGATCCGGCCGGTGCCGTGCTCGCCTTCGAAGCGCAGGCCGAACTCGCGGGCCAGTTGCCAGGTGGCGCGCGCGTTGACCGCGAAGTGCCGGTCGAAGCTGTCCACGGTGGTCTCCAGGAGTCCGGAGTCGACCGATTCGCAGTGGCACATGACCAGTGCGCTCACCTCGCCCAGCTGCTCGGTGACGGTGTCGAAGACGCGTGCGGCGGTGGCGGTGTCGGCCAGGTCGGCCTCGACCGCGATGGAGCGGGCCCCGTGTTCGGTCAGGGCGGCCAGGATGGTCTGGGGCGCGTCGGGTTCGGCTCCCCAGGGCATGCGTGCGTCGTAGGGGCTCCAGTGGGTGAAGGCCACGTCCCATCCTGAGGCGGCCAGTGTGCGGGCGGTGGCCGCGCCGATGCCGCGGGTGCGGCCCACTCCGGTGACCAGGGCGCGTGGGCGTGCGGGCTGGGGTGGTTGTGTGCGGGTCATGGGTGGATGGTCTCCGAGCCCTGTGGGGCGCGCCAGTGGTTTTCCCGTGCCGGGTCGTGGGCGGGTGTTAGCCGGTCAGGTCGGGGATCAGGTGGGGGCCCACCCGGCGTACGTGGTCGCGAAACAGGGTCACCGCCGGGGGTTCGTAGCCGCCGCCCGCTCCTTGTCGGGGCCAGGCCAGTCCGATGGGGCGGCGGGCGTCGGTGCCGTGCAGGGGCAGTTCCACCGTTCCGTTCAGTGGTCCTTTGGGGCGTGCGGGCAGGATCGACACTCCTAGCCCTGCGGCGACGAGTCCTCGTGCGGTGGAGATGTCGTCGGCCTCGAAGGCGACGCGGGGGGTGATGCCCGCGTGTTCGGTGATCTGGTTGGTGAGGTGGCGTACGCCCCGGCCGGGTTTGAGCAGGATGAACTCCCCTCCGGCCGCGGCGGTGACGGGTGTTGGTGTGTGGGGGGTGTGTGCCAGGGGGTGGTGTTCGGGGACGACCAGGCGCAGGGCCTGGGTGTGCAGTGTGGCGGAGGTCAGGGCGGGGTCGGAGGGCAGGGGTGAGGTCAGGGCCAGGTCCGCTTTGCCCTGGGTGAGTCGGTGTAGTGACTGGGCCCAGGGTTCCTGGGTGAGGGTGAAGCGTACGTGGGGGTGGTCGGTGCGGAAGTCGCGTAGCAGGGTGGGGACCACCTCCACGCCCAGGGTGGGCAGGAAGGTCAGGGCCACGCGTCCTGCTCGGGCGTCGGTGAGTTCGGTGGTGGCCTGGCGTAGGTCGGCCAGGGCGCGTTCGGCGTGGGGGAGGAGGAGTTTTCCGGCGCGGGTCAGGCGTACTCCGCGGCCGGTGCGTTGGAGCAGGTCCATGCCCAGTTCCTGTTGGAGGCGGGCCAGGGAGCGGCTCAGGGTGGGTTGGGGGATGCCCAGGGCTTCGGCGGCCTGGGTGATGTGTTCGGTGGTGGCGATGGCCTGGATCATGCGTAGGCGGGGGGCGAGTACGCGGGCCAGGGCGTCGGGGTCGGGTGCGTCATCTTTCATACGTTTCAGTATGGGGCAGGGTGAAAACATGTATTGGACGTATGAAAGGGGTGTTTCTAGCGTGGGGTCATGACTTTGACCAGCGCCTGTTCGTCTGATCACGATGCTCGTCCCCGTGCGGGGTCGGTGGCCTACCGGCGTACGGTCGTGGCGATGGTGGCCGCCGCGGTGGCGACCTTCGCCCAGTTGTGGGCGGTTCAGCCGATTCTGCCCGCGATCGCCTCGGGGTTTGGTGCCTCGGCTTCTCAGGCGGCGCTGGCGGTCTCGGTGGCCACCGGTGGTCTGGCCGGGTTCACGCTGGTGTGGAGTGGTGTGGCCGATCGTCTGGGGCGGGCTCGTGTCATCACGCTGTCCTTGGTGGTGGCGACCGTGTTGGGGTGTGTGCTGCCCTTCGTCGACCAGTTGTGGTTGTTGTTGGTGTTGCGCGGGGTGCAGGGTGCGGCTCTGGGCGGGGTGCCCGCGGCGGCGGTGGCCTATCTGTCGGAGGAGATCCATCCGGTGGATTCGGCGCGTGCCACGGGTTTGTACATCGCGGGTAATCCGCTGGGGGGTATGGGCGGTCGGTTGTTGGCGGGTGTGGCCGCTGATCTGGGTGGGTGGCAGTGGGGGATCGGTGCGAACACCCTGTTGGCGGTGGTGGCGTTGGTGGTGTTCGTCTGGGTGTTGCCGCGCTCGGGTGGGGCGCGGGGCGGGGGCGGGGCCGCTGGTGGTGGTGCGGGGTGGGCCCGGCGTGTGCGCGCCGCCCTGGCCACGCGCGGGTTGGTGGCGTTGTACGCCCAGGCTCTGTTGCTCATGGGTGCGTTCATGACGGTCTACAACCTGTTGGGTTTTCGGCTCATGGCCGAGCCCTTCGGGTTGTCCCAGGCGGCGGCGTCGTTGTTGTTCGTGTCCTACACCGCGGGGATGGTGGGGTCGGCGGTGGCGGGTGGTGCGGTGGCGCGGTGGGGCGGGTACGTGGTGCTCACGGTGGCCACGGTGGTGATGGCCGTCGGGTTGGGTGGGATGTTCGCCACCGCCCTGCCCGCGGTGGTGGTGGCCCTGGTGGTGTTGACCTTCGCGTTCTTTTGCGCGCACGCGACCGCCTCTGCCTGGGTGGGGTCTCGTGCGGTGGCCGGTCGGGCCCAGGCGATGGCGTTGTACACCCTGTCCTACTACCTGGGGTCGAGTCTGTTCGGGTGGGGTGGTGGCGTGGTCTATGACGCGGTGGGCTGGGGTGGTGCGGTGGTTTTCGCGTGGGTGTTGTGCGCGGTGGCGGTGTTGGTGGGGTTGCGGTTGCGTGGCCTGTCGCGGGTGGGGTGAGGGTGTGTGTTGGTGTGACACGGGTGTGGTGCTTGTTCGGGGGCGTGTGGGGGGAGAGTGTGGGTGGGGTAAGGGAACCCGTGGTAGTTTAATCTTCAACTACATTGGTGTGGGTACACCGCCGCGACGGAGGGTGAGGACATGGACGTGCGTCCCACGGGAATCCACCACGTCACCGCGATCGCCAGTGACCCCCAGGCCAACGCCGACTTCTACCTGCGCGCCCTGGGCATGCGCATGGTCAAGCGCACGGTCAACTTCGACGCGCCCCAGACCTACCACCTGTACTACGGCGACCGTGTGGGCAACCCCGGCACCATCATGACCTTCTTCCCCTGGCCCGAGGCGCCCCGGGGGCGTCGGGGAGCGGGCCAGGCCACCACCACGACCTTCTCCGTCCCGGAGGGGTCCCTGGGCTGGTGGGCCCAGCACCTGGCCGCCCTGGGGGTGGAGACCTCCCGCCCCGCCGAGCGCGGTGAGGAGGACGTGCTCACCCTGCGCGACCCCGACGGGTTGCTCATCGAGCTCGCCGCCAGCGCCGACCACCACGACACCGACCCCTGGGACGGGCCCGCGGTGCCGCCCGAGCACGCCATCCGCGGGATCCGCGCCGTCACCCTGACCGAGAACGACGTGGAGGGTACCGCCCGGATGCTGGGCGACCAGCTGGGCTTTCGCCTGGCCGGTGAGGAGGGGAGCCGCGCGCGCTTTCACACCAACCCCTCGGGTCGGGGGGTGGGCACCATCGTCGACGTGGTGGCCGATCCGGGTGCCCAGCGCGGGCTGGTGGCCGCCGGGACCGTGCACCACGTGGCCTACCGCGCTCCCGACGGCCCCGTCCAGGAGGCCTGGCGTCAGCGGTTGGTCGAGGATGGTGTGGGCGTGACCGAGATCCGCGACCGCTGCTACTTCACCTCCATCTACTTCCGTGAGCCCGGTGGTGTGCTGTTGGAGATCGCCACCGACGGGCCCGGCTTCGACTACGACGAACCGTTGCTGGAGTTGGGGCGCTCGCTGCGGCTTCCGCCGTGGCTGGAGCCTGAGCGTGACCAGATCGCCGCCCACCTGCCCGCTGTGGAGACTGGCCAGTGACCACCACCGACGACTTCGTCCACGTCTTCGTCCCGGCCACGGACCCCGGGGCGCCCACCCTGCTCCTGCTGCACGGCACCGGTGCCGACGAGAGGGACCTGTTGCCCCTGGGGCGGGCCCTGGCGCCCGGCGCGGCCCTGCTCTCGCCGCGCGGCAAGGTGGATGAGAACGGCATGAACCGGTGGTTTCGGCGTGTGCGTGAGGGCGTCTTCGACGTGGACGATCTCGTCCGTCGCACCGGCGAGCTCGCCGCGTTCGTGACCGCGGCCGTGCGGACCTACGGCCTGGATCCGGAGCGGATCGTGGTCAGCGGGTTCTCCAACGGGGCCAACACCGGTGCCGCCCTGGTGTTGCTCCACCCCCACCTGGTGCGGGGCGCGGTGCTGTTCGCGGCCGGGGCGCCGTTGCAGGGGCGCGAGCCCGACCTGGTGGACCTGTCGGGGACCGAGGTGTTCCTGGGGTCGGGGGAGGTCGATCCCATCACGACCGTCGACCAGGCGCGCCTGTTGGCCTCCCAGCTGCGGGAGCGGGGCGCGCGGGTGCGTTCGTGCGAGCATCCCGGAGGGCACCAGGTCGATCCCGGGGTGGTGGAGCAGGCCCGTTCCTGGTTGGAGCAGGCCCGCCTGTGAGCGGGTTTCCCAGACGGCGGCGGCGTTCCCTGATCCCGGACGTCGCCGCTTCCTCGTTGGTGGGGGCCTGGGTCGCCGAGGGGTGCTGAACGGGGGATAAGCTCCTCTTTGAGTCAGTTTCCCCCGCCACGAAAAGAACCCATGATCACCTCTTTCTTCGGCAGTGTGCGGTAGATGGATCCCGAGATCCTCGGCCTGCTGTTGCTGGTGGGTGTGGCCGCGGGCTGGGTCGACGCCGTCGTCGGCGGAGGCGGCCTGTTGCTGCTGCCCGCCCTGCTGGTGGCCGCGCCCACCACCCCCCTGGCCACGCTGCTGGGCACCAACAAGCTCGGTGCGGTGTTCGGCACCACCTCCGCCGCCATCGCCTACGCCCGCAAGGTCAGGATCGACCGGCGTGTGGTGGTGCCCACCGCCTCCCTGGCCCTGGTGGGGTCGGGGGTGGGCGCGGCCCTGGCCGCCGCGTTGACCGCCGACGTCCTCAAACCCGTCATCATGGTGGTCCTGGCCGGGGTCGCCCTCATGGTCTACTTCCGCCCGGCCATGGGTGTGGAGGCCGATCCGCGTCTGCGTACCCGTAACCGGCTGCTGGCGGCCGTGGCCCTGGCCGGGTTGGGGGTGAGCTTCTACGACGGGCTCATCGGCCCGGGTACCGGGGTCTTCCTCATCATCGCCTTCACCGCCGTGCTCGGCATGGACTTCGTCTCGGCCTCGGCCTCGGCCAAGATCGTGAACGTGTGTACCAATCTGGGGGCGTTGGTCGTGTTCGGTCTGGGCGGGCACATCGACTGGCTGCTGGGTTTGGGGTTGGCTCTGTGTACCATCGTCGGCGCGCAGATCGGCGCGCGCATGGCCCTGCGTCGGGGGTCGGGGTTCGTGCGCACCGTCCTGCTCGTCGTGGTTTTGGCGCTGTTGGTGCGCATGGGTTGGGATCTGTTCGCGTGACCTCGTGAAGGATCGGCTGCCCGCCCGGGTGCGGCCCGGTGGGGGCGGGCGCGTCGACCAGGAGGGGAGTGTGGGAGCGCTGGAGATCGACGAGTACGCCCGTCTGGACGCGGTGGGCCTGGCCGACCTGGTGCGTACCGGGCAGGTGGGTGCCGCCGAGGTCGAGCGGGTGGCCCGCCGCGCGCTGGAACGGGCCCATGGCGACCTCAACGCGCTCACCGGGCCCCTGTGGGATCCGGCTCCCGCCCACAGCCCCGACGGGCCCCTGGGCGGGGTTCCCGTGGTGGTCAAGGACAGTGGCCCCTTCGTCAGGGGGCGGTCGTTCAGTCTGGGCAGTCGCGCCCTGGTCGGGGCCGTGGCCCACACCGACCACACCCTGATGGCGCGCATGCGCGCGGCCGGGCTCGTGGCGCTGGGACAGAGCACCGTCCCGGAGTTGGCGCTGGGCCTGGCCACCGAGTCCCGGCGCTATGGCGTCACCCGCAACCCGTGGGACCCCGAGCGGGGTGTGGGCGGCTCCAGTGGGGGAGCGGCCGCCCTGGTGGCCGCCGGAGCGGTTCCCCTGGCCCACGCCAGCGACGGGGGAGGGTCGTTGCGTGTGCCCGCCTCGGCGTGTGGTCTGGTGGGGCTCAAACCCGGCCGTGGCCGCACGCCGTGCGGCCCGCTCACGGGCGAGGCCGCCTTCGGCATGGTCAGTGAGTTCGTGCTCACCCGTACCGTGCGTGACGCGGCGCACCTGTTGGACGCGCTCGGTGGCCCGGCGGTGGGGGAGAAGTACGTCCCGCCACCGCCTTCGCGCCCCTACGCGCGGGCGTTGACCACCGGTCCGGGCCGGTTGCGGGTGGCGGTGACCACGACGCCGTGGGCGCCCACGACCGTGGACGTCCAGGTGCGGGAGGCGGCCCTGACCGCTGGGCACCTGGTGGAGTGGATCGGCCACCACGTCGACCAGGCCCACCCGGACCTGGCCTATGAGGACACGGTCGAGGCGATGACCTTGGTGATGGTGTCCACCGGCGCGGCGCTGCTGGGTTCGGGGCGTGGGGTCGACCCCGACGCGTTGGGGGCCGTCGCGCGCCGGGTCCTCTCCCGGACCCGGCGGTGTAGCGCGTTGGAGGTCATGGCGGGCCTGGAGGCCCAGCACCGTCTGACCCGCGCCCTGGGGGTGTTTCTTGACGAGTACGACGTGTTGGTGACCCCCACCCTGGGGCGCCTGCCCGCACCGCACGGCGTCTTCGACACCGATGACCAGCACCACACGCTGCGCAGCTGGTTGGAGCAGGCGGCGGCGTACGCGCCCTTCAGCGCCCCGGCCAACGTCGCGGGGGTGTGCGCGCTGAGTCTGCCCCTGGCCCAGAGCCGTGAGGGGTTGCCCATCGGGGTGCAGCTCATGGCCGCGGCGGGGCGTGAGGACGTGCTGTTGGCGTTGGCCGCGCAGCTGGAGCAGGCCGCCCCGTGGGAGGGGCGTCGGCCGCCGTTGCACGTGTGAGCGGACCCTGTCGCCTGTTCGGCCTGGTCGGTGGCGTCCAGGACGTGGGCGACCTGGTCCAGGTGGTCTCGCCGGGATCCGGTGCCCTCCCACTCCAGCAGCACGGTCGGCGCGACGGCCTCCAGGTGGGGCGGTGGTCGGGTCTGCGCGCCCGTCTGGGTGCTCGCGCCGATGATGGGGGCGGCGTTGGCCGGTTGTCCGGTGTTGGCGTTCGTCTCGGCGGGGGTCACCGCGTCCAGCTGGGAGGCGTCAGGTCCTGGTCGGGGCTTTCGGGGGGGCGTGGTCGCCACCGGTCGGTGTCCGAGCAGGGTGGTGGTGGCCAGGGTGGGGCGCCGCAGCACCGCGACGCGTTGGGGTGTGGTGGGGATCTCCATGGGTCCGTGGGCGCCTTGGACCGGGCGGGTGGTCCCGGTCCTGCCCTGGTGGGGGAGGTGGGGGTGGCGCAGCCCGGCGGTGTCAGGGTGGTCAGGGCGGTTAGTGTGGCCAGGGCGCGCGGGAGGCGACAAACGGGGCATGACAGGCACCCTTCCGTGCGAACAGGAGCAAGGTAAGGCTAACCTGTCCGGGGTGGCATGAGGTTTGCCGGTGCCACCCCACAGCTGTACCCACCCGGTCAGCCGCGCCCACCACCCACGCAACAACGAACGGGGAAGCCGTGGCCCTGCGCGCTCCCACCCAACCGCGCCCCACACCCACCAGGCGCATCATCCGCCCCATCGGGCTCCTGGCCGCGCTGGGCGCCCTCGCCGTGTGCGCCCTGCTCAGCGTCACCGTCGGCACCAAACCCATCCCCGCCGCCGACGTCTGGGCCGCCCTGACCGCCTACGACGGCTCCTACGACCACGACGTCATCCGCAGCCTGCGCGTGCCCCGCACCATTCTGGGGGTCTTCGTCGGCGCCGCCCTGGGTCTGGCCGGAGCCCTCATGCAGGCCCTGACCCGCAACCCCCTGGCCGAACCCGGCATCCTGGGGGTGAACTCCGGCGCCGCCGCGGCCATGGTCATCGCCGTCGTCGTCTTCGGCTCCGGCACCGGCCAGGNGGCGCCGCCGTGGCCGCCGTCGCCGTCTACGCCCTGGGCGCGCGCGGACCCTCCAGCGCCACCCCCGTACGCCTGGCCCTGGCCGGAACCGCCGTCGCCGTCGTCCTGCAGGGTTTCGTCCACGGCGTGTTCGTCCTCAACGAGTTCGTCTTCGACCGCATCCGCTTCTGGCAGGTCGGCTCCCTGACCGGACGCGACCTGGACGTGTTCTGGCAGGTGGCGCCCTTCCTCGTGACCGGTGTCGTCCTCACCCTGTGTCTGGGCCCCTCCCTCAACGCCGTCGCCCTGGGAGACGACCTGGCCGCCACGTTGGGCGCCAACATCCCCCTCATCCGCGCCGCCACCGCCGTGGGTGTCATCCTTTTGTGTGGCGCCGCCACCGCCACCGCGGGCCCCATCTGGTTCGTCGGTCTGGTCATCCCCCACGTCGCCCGTCTGATCACCGGACCCGACCAGCGTTGGCTGCTGCCCTACTCCGCGGTGTTGGGCGCCATCCTGCTCACGGGAGCCGACACCGTGGGCCGCGTCATCGTGCCGGGCGCCGAACTGGAGGTCGGCATCATCACCGCGTTCGTCGGGGCGCCCCTGTTCATCGCCCTGGTCCGCAGCAGGAGGATGGCCCAGCTTTGAGTTCCACCCTGACACCCCGCGCCCGCGCCCGCGCCCGCCAGAGCCCTGCCACACCCCGCGGCGCCCGCCCCTTGCGCCTGTTCGGTGAACGCCTGTCCCTGCTGGTGCGCCCGCGCACGCTCGCCCTGTGCCTGGTCCTGGTCGCCGTGTGCGTCCTGACGCTGGTCGTGTCCGTGGCCGTGGGCGACTACGAGATCCCCCTTCCGGCCGTCCCCGCGGCCGTCGCCGGTTACGGGGAGCGCCTGGACGTGTTCTTCGTCCAGGGTGTGCGTCTGCCCCGCGCCCTGACCGCGCTCGGTGTGGGTGCCGCACTGGGTATCGCCGGAGCCGTCTTCCAGAGCCTGTCACGCAACGCCCTGGGCAGCCCCGACATCATCGGGTTCACCTCCGGTGCCGCCACCGGCGCCGTCGCGGCCATCCTCGTCTTCGGCGCCTCACGTGTGGCCGTGTCCCTGGGCGCTATCGCCGCCGGGCTGGCCACCGCCGCCCTGGTCTACCTGCTGGCCATGAAGAACGGTGTCCAGGGGTACCGGCTCGTCCTGGTGGGTATCGGTGTGTCCGCCATGCTCGGCGCGGTCCGCGACTACCTCATGACCCGCGCCGAACTCACCGAGGCCCTGGGCGCCCAGATCTGGATGATCGGCAGTCTCAACGGCCGCGGCTGGCCCGAGGTGGTGGCGGTGTGGGTGTGCCTGGCGGTGCTGGGGCCCCTCCTGGTGGGTCTCGGGCAGCGGTTGCGCTTCATGGAACTGGGTGATGACACCGCCCGCGGGCTGGGCGTGCCCACCGGCCCCACCCAGGCGATCGCCCTGGCCGGGGCCAGTGCCCTGACCGGCGCGGCCATCGCCGTGGCGGGCCCCGTCGGGTTCGTGGCCCTGGCCGCGCCCCAGCTGGCCCGCCGCCTGCTGCGCACCGGCGGCACCACCCTGGTGGGGTCGGCGCTCATGGGCGCGGCCCTGCTGGTGGTGGCCGACCTGGTCGCCCAGCGCGCCCTGGCCCCCACCCAGCTGCCCGTCGGCGTGGTCACCGCCGTCATCGGCGGTAGTTACCTGATCTGGCTGCTGTACACCGAATGGCGCGGCCGACGTGCCTGAGCAACGAGGAAGAACGATGTCCACACCCTCAGACGCCACCAGCCGTCTCCATGGTCAGGACCTGACCCTGGCCTATGAGCAGCGCGTCATCTCCCGGGACCTGGCCGTCACCATCCCCGACCACTCCTTCACGGTGATCGTGGGGCCCAACGCGTGCGGTAAGTCCACCCTGTTGCGGGCCCTGTCACGCACCCTCAAGCCCGCGCACGGCCACGTGCACCTGGACGGGCGCGTCATCAACTCCTACCCGGCCAAGGAGGTCGCCCGTCGTCTGGGGTTGTTGCCGCAGGCCTCCATCGCACCCGACGGTATCGGCGTCGCCGACCTGGTGGCCCGGGGTCGTTTCCCCCACCAGGGGTTCCTGCGCCAGTGGTCCAAGCAGGACGAGGCGGTGGTGGCCGAGGCGATGGCCTCCACCGGGGTGTCGGAGTTGGCCCACCGGTCGGTGGACGAACTCTCCGGGGGTCAGCGCCAGCGCGTGTGGTTGGCCATGGTCCTGGCCCAGCAGACCCCTTTGCTGTTGTTGGACGAGCCCACCACCTACCTCGACATCGCCCACCAGATGGACATGCTCGATTTGTGCGCGCAGCTGCACGACGAGCGCGGCCACACCCTGGTCGCGGTCCTGCACGACCTCAACCACGCCTGCCGCTACGCCACCCACCTGATCGTGATGAAGGAGGGGATGATCGTCGCGGAGGGGCATCCGGCCACCGTGGTCACCGCCGACCTGGTCCAGGACGTCTTCGGTCTGCCGGTGCGCGTCATCCCCGACCCCGAGACCGGCACTCCGATGATCGTCCCCCTGGACCGTCGCGGCGTCAGTCGTTGAGTGCGCGCACGCGGTGGGGCCCGGCACCAGGGCGTGCCGGGCCCCACCGCGTGGTGGTGTCCTGTTCAGGCGCCCGAGAGTTCCAGGCGCAACACCAGGGTCACCAGTTCCACCAGGACCTCCTTGACCGACTCCCGGTCGCGGGCGTCACACAGCAGCAACGGCACCCGCTCCTCCACGTCCAACGCCACCCGCACGTCCTCGGCGCGGTGTGTGCGCTGGCCGTCGAAGCAGTTCACCGCCACCACGAACGGCACCCCGCGCGACTCGAAGAAGTCGATCGCGTCGAAGGAGTCGGCCAGACGCCGGGTGTCGGCCAGTACCACCGCGCCCAGGGCGCCCTGGGCCAGTTCCTCCCACATGAACGAGAACCGCCGCTGGCCGGGGGTGCCGAACAGGTACACCACCGTCGTCTGGTCCAGCGTGATCCGGCCGAAATCCAACGCCACCGTCGTGGTGGCCTTGCCCTCCACCCCCTCCAGGTCGTCCACACCCACACTCTCGGAGGTCATGACCTCCTCGGTGTGTAGCGACTCCACCTCGCTGACCGCCGAGACCAGGGTGGTCTTACCCGCCCCGAACCCTCCCGCGACCACGATCTTCAGGGTGTCGGGAACCGGTCCCGCGCCCTCGGGGTCCATCACGACCAACGCCCCATCCACTCCACCTCAACAGCATGTCCACCTCACAGGCGCCGGATGCCCTCCAGCACCGAACGCAGGGTCTGGGCGTCGGGGCGGTGGCTTTCCCAGCCGGAGGTGTGCACCACCACGTACCCCTGGTCCAGCAGGTCGGCCAGCAGCACCCGTGCCACACCCAGTGGGAAACCCGCACGCGAGGCCACCTCGGCCACCGACACCGGTCGCACGCACAGCGACAGGATCAGTTCCAGCTCCGGGTCCACCCGCACCGGGCGGGTCCGGGGTACCGCGACCACCTGTGAGGTCATCGAAAAGTCCGTACGCGAGGGGCGCACGCGCCCACCCGTCAACGAGTACGGTCGGATCAGACTCGACTCGAACGACCACTCCCGTCCACCCTCGCCCTCGGGCGGCACACCGTCCACGATCTCACCTCCCACGTCTCCTGTCGCCGCGCCGGGGCAGCGCTGACAGGTGCGGTCCCACCTGGCGCACCAGACGGTTGATCTCGAACGCCGCCTGGCCCATGTCGCACGTGGACTCGGCCACCAGCGCCAGCGAGGCGCCCTGGCCGGCCGCCAGCACGAAGAAGAACACGTTGTCCATCTCCACGACCGTCTGACGCACCTCGTGCGCGCCCAGTTGCCCGCGTGCGCCTCGGGCCAGGCTCGCGAACCCGGAGGCGATCGCGGCCAACCGTTCGCCCTGGCCGCGTTCGAGCCCGGCCGAGGAGGACAGCAACAGCCCGTCCGCCGACAACAGCAGCGCGTGTTGGGCGCCCGCCACCCGTTGCACCAGGTCTCCCAGCAGCCAGTCCAGTGCCTGGGCGGGGGAGCGCCCCTCCACCGTGGCGTCCGCGGACATCGACATCACCCTTTCGCGCTCTCGTCGGGGCGCGCGCGGTGCGCGTCCCGTGGGTCCTGGTCCGGGTGCTCGGCGCGCCCGCGCAGCGTCCCGGACTGGAAGGCACTCATCATCGACCGGATCTCCGACAGGGACCGCTGCTCGTTGTCCGCCCGGGGTGCGGGGGCCGGTGCGGTGGGCGCGGTCGTGGCCGGTTTGCGTCGCCGCATGGGCAGCCCCTTGTAGGTCCCTTGCGGTCGCGCCTGTTCCGGTGCCGGTCGCGGTTCGGTGGGGCCGTCGGCGTGGGCGTGGGCGTGGGCGGGGGAGGGGGCCGGGGCCGTCGTGGAGGAGGTCGTGGGGGCCGCGGGTGTGGGGGCGGTGTGGGTCGGGTCGTGGCCGGTCACCGCGCCGTCGCCCTGTTCGGGTGCCAGGACGTGCGCGGGCAGGGTCAGGACGGCGCGGGTGCCTCCCGTCTCCCGCGCGTGCACGCTCACGCCCAGTCCGTGCCGTGCGGCGATGGTGGCCACCACGAACAATCCCAGTTGGGAGTCCTCGCGGATGGTGGCCAGGTCGAACCCGGGCGGGTCGCACAGCAGCGCGTTGGCCGCCTCGATCCGGTCCGGGGCCATCCCCAACCCGTCGTCGTGGACCTCCAGCACGTAACCGCCCGCCTCGCCGGGGTGGCCCACCACCTGGACCTGGGTTCCGGGAGGGGAGAACGACGTGGCGTTCTCCAACAGCTCCGCGAGCAGCCGTACGGTGTCGGAGCCCACGTCGCCGAGCAGCGCCACCTGTGGCAGCGCCATCACCCGCACCCGGGTGTAGTCCTCGATCTCGCTGGCCGCGGCCCGCACCGCCTCGTGCAGCCGCACCGGTGCCAACCCCCGCCGTACCGGGGTGTCCCCGCTCAGCAGCATCAGGTTCTCGGCGTTGCGCCGCATCTGGGTGCTGAAGTGGTCGATGCGAAAGAGCGACTCCAGTGCCTCGGGGTCGGTCTCGGTGCGTTCCAACGTGTCCAGCAGTCCCAGTTGCCGGTGCACCAGGGCCTGGGTGCGGCGGGCGATGTTGCGGAACATGTTGCGTACGCCCGCGCGTACCTGGGCCTCTTCCACGGCCGCGGCGACGGCCGCGCGTTGGGCGTCGTTGAAGGCCTCGGCGACCTGTCCGATCTCGTCGGTGCTCTCCACCCGCAGGCGGGGCGCCTCGGCGTCCACGTCCACGTTCTGGCCCGCGCGCAGTCGCAGGGTCACTTCTGGCAGGCGTACCCGTGCGTGTTCCAGGGTGGCCGTGCGCAGGTCCTGTAGGCGCCGTCCCAGCCGTTGGGTGGCGCCGACCGCGGCCACGGAGGAGGCCAGGGCGGCGACCAGGGCGGGCACACTCATCAGCAGGACGCTGTTGCGCAGGTCGGCGGACTGGGTGTGGCTGAAGGCGGTGACGCGGTCGATCTGGCCCTGTTCGACGTCGCGCATGCGCGCGTCCACGGCTTCGGCGGCGCCCTGCCATGCGGTGGCGTTGACCGGGACGGTGTTGGCGCCCCGGGTGGGCATGCTGATGATGCTTTCCTGGAGCTGGTAGATGCGTTGCAGGAAGGAGTAGGACTCCAGCATGGTGTACTGCTGGCTGTCCTCCTCGCTCAGTTCGGCGCCGACCCGGTCCCAGGTGTAGTGCTGGGCTCCGGCCGCGGCGGCGAAGCGGGCGTGGGCCTGGGCGGGGAAGGTGTTGGTGGCCACCGCGTGGGCCAGGACCGCGTCCTGTTGGTTGAGGAGTTCGCGGGTGCGCATGAGTGAGGTCAAAGAGCGCAGGTGGGGGACCTGGGCGGGGTCGGCGCGGTCGACTTGGGCGTCCCACACGCGTAGTCCCTGTTCGATGGTGTGGCCGTAGGCGGTGGCGGTCTCGCGCAGGGTGATCTGTGAGGGCAGGATGGAGTCGACCTCGGCGCGGTGGGCGCCGAGGTCGGCGAGTGCGCTCTGGAAGGTGAGGACCTGTGTGGGCAGGTCGTCCTCGTCGAACTCCTCCAGGCGCCTGGTGAGGGTTTCGATGGCGCCGTCGGTCTGTTGGCGGGAGTAGTTCAGGTACAGGGCGGTGCTCTGGGATCCCCGGGCGGCGTCCATGGTGGCGCGGCGTTCGCGTTGGAGTGCGCCGATGGTCTCCACGACGGGGGTGCCGACCCGTTCGGTGAAGGTGGCGGTGGCGCGCAGTTCGCGGATGTCGCTGAGTAGCAGTGCGGTGAAGGCCGCCCACAGGATCAACAGCACGGTGCTGGGGATCAGGACCAGGGTGATCATGCGGGCGCGAAGCGACCGGCGCTTCTGGTGGGGCATGGGCTCGCTTCCGGGGGAGGGCGGTGCCCGCTTGGGGGGGTGTCCGCCGGGTGGGGGGAGGGTCCGGAGTTCCCCAGAGTGAACCGCTCTGTGGGGGTTTTCGCAAGCCTGGTTGGTGGGGGTTGGCCGGGGTGGGTGGGGTTCGTGCAGGTCAGGGGGCTGGACTCAGGTTGGTAACACGGAACTACTAAGCTACTAAGTAGATTAAAATCTACGTGGTAAAGCTCGCGGTTTTCTGTATCCAATCCAGACCTCAAAACACAGAGGAGCGGCTTCGCCGCACCAAACCCACAAAGCCCGTCGCGGGGGAGAGGGAGGTGATCCCCGTGGCGGACGCGGGTAGGTAGCCCACGCCCCCACACGGGGGTACGGCCACACGCAGGCGGCCCGCACACGGGCACGGGGGAGAGGACACACCATGCGACTCACCGAGGAGCAGATCCGCGACGGCCTGAAGCGCCTTCCCGAGTGGGAGCTGGATTCCGACGCACCCGCCATCCACCGCACGGTCCGCCTGCCCGACTTCGCGGGCGCCATCGCCCTGGTCAACGAGATCGCCCAGGCGGCCGAACAGGCCGACCACCACCCCGACATCGACATCCGCTACAACACCGTGCACCTGGCGCTGAGCACCCACGCCGAGGGCGCCGTCACCGAGCGGGACATGGCCCTGGCCGCACGCGTGGACGAGCTCGTCCCCTGACCCGCCCCGGGGCCTCGCCAACGTCGCGGAGCGGGAAGCCCCGGACGCGGCCGCCTTCGGGCACCAGAGGGATCCGGGCCCCAGGCGGGCCCGAGCGGAGGGCGCGCACCGCCGGGGCCGAGCACGAGGTCCTGGGCTTCCCGCGCGGCCAGGAGCGGGACGCGGCTCCGCCGGAGGCAGGTGCGCACCCGCGGGGCGCGACGGTCACCGCAGACGCGCCCGCCGCATCTTGCCCGACGCCGTACGCGGCAACTCGTCCACGAAGTCCACCACCCGCGGCCCCGCGTGCGTGGCGAACTGCTCACGCACCCACTCCTTGAGCTCCTCGGCCAACTCCGGCGTGGCCTCCCGGCCCGCGTTCAGCACCACACGGGCACCGATGACCTGCCCCGCCAGCTCGTCGGGGATCGAGTACACCCCGCACTCCTGCACCGCCGGATGGGCGTTGAGCGCCGACTCGACCTCGGCCGGAGCGATCCGGTAGCCGTGGGTCAGGATGGCGCCGTCATCACGCGTGGAGAAGAACAGCGTCCCCTGCCGGTCCTGGATACCGGTGTCCCCGGTCAGGTAGTAGGCGCGGTCGGGGGTGAACCTGACCTGGGAGGCGCCCTCGTTGGCGTCGTAACCGTCGAACCAGGCCAGGGGGCTCTCGGCCAGGTCCACCGCCACACGCCCGTAGGCGCCCGCCGGGGCGGGGTCGTCGGAGATGGCCTCCAGGACCCGCACGCGCCAGCCGGGCAGCGCGGGGCCGATGGCCCCGGGTGTCACGGAGGTGTTCTCCCGTCCCGTCTCCCCGTTGGGGATACCCACGCACCAGCCCAACTCGGTCTGCCCGTAGTGGTCGCGCACGGGAACGCCGAAGACGTCGGTGACCCAGTCGATGACGTCGGGTGCCAGGGGTTCCCCGGCGCTGGCCAGGCGCTGGACCATCACCTCGGGCGGCAGGGTCTTGGTGGCGGCGCGCAGCGTGCGGTAGGTGGTGGGGTCGGTGGCCAGGTTGGTGACGCCGTACAGGCCCAGGACGTCCAGGGTCAGCTCGGGGTCGAAGAACCCGGCGCGCAGGGCCAGGGAGTTGTGTCCGGCCAGCAGGGGGGAGATGAGGCCGTGGTAGAGGCCGTAGGCCGTTCCGGGGTCGGCGGTGTTCCAGTAGACGTCCTCGTCGTCCACGCCCAGCCCGTAGTGGTGGTAGGCGTGCATGGCCGCCAGGGCGCGCACGGGAACGCGTACGCCGCGGGGCGGGCCGACCACGCCGGAGACGTAGACGAGGGCGAGCGGGCCGTCGCCGCCCACGGCGGCGTCGGCCACGGGCGGGGAGGCGGCGCCGCTCTCGGTGAGCGTGGCCAGGGTGTGGTCGCCCTCGCGCAGGGGGTGGGTGCCGGTGGTGGCGATGTGCCAGGCGGGGGAGTGGTCGGTGTCGAGTTTGTTGCGGTACTCGGCTTCGCACACGACCAGGCGTGCGCCTGAGGCGGTGAGGCGTTCGGTGATGGCGGAGGGGGCGAAGGAGGAGAGCAGGGGGACCAGGACGGCTCCCAGGCGCCACACGGCCAGGGCGGTGACGGTCAGGTCGGTGCCCTTGGGGATGAGGGTGGCGACGCGGTCTCCGGTGGTGATGCCCAGGTCGGCCAGGGCGGTGGCCAGGGCGCGGGAGCGTTGGGCGAGTTCGCCGAAGGTGAGGGTGGTGGCGGCCAGGGTGGGGCCGATCTCGGTGGTGGCGGTGGCGTGGGGGTCGTGGCGGTCGCAGAGGAGGTGGGCCACCGATGTGGTGGGGGTGTCGTAGGTGGCGAGCCAGTCGCGGACGTGGTGCTCCGGGTCGGGCACGGGCATCGGTGGTGGTCCCTCGTTTTCGGTTGCTGTGGGGTTTTCGTGGGTTACGTCAACACTATGCCCACCTGTGAGGCGGGCCTCACTCGCGCGTGGTGTGGGGGGTCGGCCATGATGTGGGGATGGATAGCGTCGCTGTGGTGGAACGGTTCGGTCTGGATGCGCGGGTGCGCGCGTGGCTGGAGGAGGCGGAGCGGCTGCCGGAGCCGGTGAGGGCTCTGGAGGTGCCGGTGGGTGCCGCGGCCTCGCGGGTGTTGGATCTGTTCGCGTTGGGGGCGCAGGACCGGGCCGAGGTGGAGGCGTTGTGGCCGGGTTCGCGGGACGCGCGGGGGGAGTGGCCGCCGGAGTTGTGGCACCTGGTGGGGTGCATGTACCGGCGGTTGTGCGCGGACGCGGATCTGGCGGTGGGTCGGTGGCGGGACTGGCCGACGTTGGTGGACGCGGAGGATCCGCGGGTGCGGGTGGCGTCGTTGTGGGCGTTCGCCGCGCGGGTTCCGGGTCATTTCGAGGCGCAGGCGGCGTTGGGTGTGGACCGGTCGGTGACGGAGGCGACGCTGGCCGACGTGGGTGTGCAGGTGGCGCGGTCGCGCCGGATGTTTGGCCGGTTGGGTCTGGAGACGGCGGCGTGGGTGGCCGCGCAGTTTCGGGGGCGCCTGTTCTGGGTGGGCGGGTTGCAGTTCGAGCCGGGGTTGTTGACCGACCAGGGTGGTGTGGAGTGGTATCCGCGGGCGGAGGCGGCGCGGTTGGGGCCGGGGATGGCCCGTGGGGATCTGGGGTTGCGGTTGCACATTCCGACCGGGGGGTTGGATCCGGCGTCGGTGGATGAGGCGTTGGGGCGGGCGCGGGGGTTCGCCCGGGAGCAGTTGGGGTTTGATCCGGTGGTGGCCACGTGTACGTCGTGGTTGTTGGATCCGCAGTGGGCGCGGGTGTTGGGGGAGGGTTCCAACATCGTGGGGTTCCAGCGGCGGTTCACGTTGGTGGGTCGGGGGCAGCCGGGGGAGTCGGACGTGTTCCGGTTCGTGTTCGGGATGCCGCGGGTGGACGTGGCGGCGGCTCCGCGTCGGACGCGGTTGGAGCGTGCGGTGGTGGAGCGGTTGGAGTCGGGGGGTGCGTGGCAGGTGCGTACGGGGTGGTTGCGGTTGCCGGAGTGAGGTCCTTTTCCGCCTGAAGGCGGGGTTGCGGCTGGGGGAGCGTGTCCGCCGTTGGTGGTCGAGGTTTCGGAGCCCGCCGCTCCACGTCAGTGTTCCGGGGCGCTCGCTGTCTCGTCTTCGCCGCGTGCTCGGTCGCGGTGTGTTCGCGCCCGGGTGCCTGGTGCACGAACCGGTCCCGCGACCCATGGCCGTCCTCGGCGGTGGGTGATGTCGCCCTTGGGGAGGGGGATGGGTTGTGCGGGGAGGCTGTTGGGGAGGGGCTCCACCACCTCTACTTGACATAATGTGCATTATCGGCGTTTTTGGGTGGGGGTGGGGAGGGGGTCGTGGGTGGCCGGTGGTGGTGAGCGCCGGAGTCGCCGGAGCGCCGATGTGCGTGGTCGGTCCGCCATGGTGGCCTGGCTGGCCGTGTACGGGTGCGGCCGGATGGTGCGGTGGGCGTGCTTCGGGAACGGGTGTGTCGAGAGCCGTCGGCCTCGTGTGTTCCGGGGTGCGTGTCGCGGCCAGGGTGTGGGGTGCCCGCGTGCTCGCGGTGGGCGTTCTTGTGCTCGGGGGTGTGTGAGGAACGGTGTTCGCGGTCGTGGGTTCAGGTGGCTGGCTGGCGGGTTCTGGGCGGCGCGGGGTTGTTGCGGCCCTGTGGCCCGTGCGGAGGTGTTCGTGGCGGGTCGGGGTGTCCCCGAGGCCAACCATGTCTGGTTGTTCCATGTTTCATGCATAAACCGTGTTATGCATGATTTTGTAGGGTTTTGTACTCCTATGCGTGGTTCTCTGGTGTCCGGTTGGTTCGCCGTCTGCCGCATGCCGCCCAGTGGAGGTCCCGCGCCGTTGTGGTGGCCCCCCAGGGGCGCGTCTCACCCGGGGCGTACCGCGCCTCGTCGCCCCGCTCCCCCGTTTCCGGTCCCGGGCGCCACTGGCTGTTTCTGAGGGTGTTTGTATCGCTACTTTGTGTGCCTGATGTGGTCTCCCCTCCCCCGGTGGCCGTGCCGCGGCCCTTGCGCTCCCCCCCCCGCGCACGGGGTGTCGAAGGTGCGCGTGTTCGCGTCGTGGGCGGTGGAAGCGCCCACGAAATCGGGGATGCTGTGGGTATGAGTGGTCAGACGGGGCCTGTGGTCGAGGCCGTTGAGCAGTACCTGGTGGCGCGTCGGGCGGCCAAGCCCTCCCCCCACACGGTGGCCGCCTACCGGCGTGACCTGCACGGTGTGTTGGGGTGCGTGGCCCGGGTGGTGGGCGTGGAGCCCGACGGGGTGGCGTGGGAGGACCTGGAGGCGGGGGTGTTGCGGGCGGCGTTCGCCGAGTTCGCCGCGGAGCGGGCGGCTTCCAGTGTGCTGCGGGCCTGGTCGACGTGGAACGGGTTCTTCGCGTTCTGGGTGTCGGAGCGGGTGGTGGCGGGCAATCCGATGTCGGCGGTGCCCCGGCCCCGGGTGCGGCCCGGTACGCCCAAGCCGTTGATGGGTGAGGACACCCCCGAGCGGTTGCTGGAGGCGTTGGCGCGGGGTGCGCGTAAGGCGCGGGATCCGTGGCCGGAGCGGGATCTGGCGGTGTTGGCGTTGGCGCTGCTGACGGGGATGCGGTCGGCGGAGATGTTGGCGTTGCGGGTGGAGTCGGTGGGCGGGCGTGCGGGTGAGCGGCGTATCCGTGTGGTGGGCAAGGGCGGCGGTGAGCGGATCCTGCCGATCGAGGTGCCGTTGGAGGCGTTGTTGGAGGCCTATCTGGTCTCGCGGCGTGAGCGGTTCGGCGTGGTGCGCGGGTGTGATCCCCTGTTGGTGGACAACCGGGGTGAGGGGTTGCGTCGGGGTGGTCTGCAGTACCTGGTCAAGCAGTGTTACCGGCACGCGGGGGTGCATGACCGGGTGGCGCGGGGGACGTTGGTGCACGCGTTGCGGCACACGTTCGCGACGCGGTTGGCCGAGGACGGGGCGTCGGTGACCGAGATCATGCATCTGTTGGGGCATTCCTCGGTGGCGTCGTCGCAGGCCTACATCGAGGTGACGGCGCGGGCGCGGCGGGAGGCGGCCTCGTCGAACCGTACCTATGGGGTGGTGCGTCGTCTGGTGGCCGAGGGCGGGGGTGGCTGAGTTCGGGTATGGCTAGGCTTTGCCTGTGAGTATGTCTTCTTTGGTTGTGTCGTCGGTGAATGTGAATGGTCTGCGGGCCGCTGCGAGGAAGGATCCGGGGTTCGTGGGGTGGTTGGCGGCCACGGACGCCGACGTGGTGTGTTTGCAGGAGACGCGGGCTGAGGCCGACCAGTTGCCCGAGGGGGTGATCGCTCCTGAGGGGTGGCATGTGGTGTTGGCTCCGGCCCTGGCCAAGGGGCGCGCGGGTGTGGCGGTGTACTCGCGGCGTGAGCCCGACGAGGTGCGTGTGGGGTTCGGGCATGCCGAGTTCGAGGAGTCGGGCCGGTATGTGGAGGTGGATCTGGGTGAGGTGACGGTGGCCAGTCTGTATCTGCCTTCGGGTGAGGTGGGTACGGAGCGCCAGTTGGAGAAGGAGCGTTTCCTGGAGGCGTTCCTGCCGTATCTGGCCAAGCGTCGTGTGCAGGTGGAGGAGCGCGGGCGTGAGTTGGTGGTGTGTGGGGACTGGAACATCGCCCATACCGAGGCGGATCTGAGGAACTGGCGGGGTAACAGGAAGAACTCGGGGTTCCTGCCCGAGGAGCGGGCGTGGTTGTCACGGGTCTTCGACGAGGCGGGGTACGTGGACGTGGTGCGGTCGTTGCATCCGGATCAGGAGGGGCCCTACACGTGGTGGTCCTATCGTGGTCGGGCTTTTGACAACGACACGGGGTGGCGGATCGATCTGCATGTGGCCACGCCGGGGTTGGCGGGGCGTGCGGTGTCGGCGCGGGTGGAGCGCGCGGAGGATCGTGCGGGGCGTTGGTCGGATCATGCTCCGGTGACGGTGCGCTACCGGGGTCGGTAGGAGGAGGCGGTCATGGGTGTGCCGATCGTGCTGGTGCACGGGTTGCGGGTGTCGGGGAGTATGTGGCGTCCGCAGGTGGAGCTGTTGGAGGATGAGGGGCGTGTGGTGGTGGTTCCTGATCTTCCGGGGCACGGGTCGCGGCGGGGTGAGGAGTTCTCGCTGGGGACCGCGGTGGATGCGGTGTTGGGTGCGATCGATGCCGTGGGTGGTCGTGCGTTGTTGGTGGGGTTGAGCCTGGGTGGGTTCGTCTCGATCGCGGCGGCGGGTGCGGCTCCGGGGCGTGTGGCGGGGTTGGTGGCGGCCAGTTGTACGGCCAAGCCCGCGCAGTTGTTGGCGCAGGTGTACCGGATTCCGGCGGTGTTGATGGATCGGTTGCCGGATCGGGGTGCGGCGGTCAACGAGCGGTTTCACCGGTTGACGTTGCGTGATGGCGCGGCGGAGGCGGTGTTGGGTGGTGGGTTGGCCGTGGAGGCGGCCACGGCGGTGATCGACGCGGTCTCGGAGATGGACGTGTTGGCGGCGTTGGCGGCGTATGAGGGTCCGGTGTGGTTGATCAACGGGGCGCGGGATCATTTCCGGATCCATGAGAAGCAGTTCTTTGACGCGTGTGTGGATGGTCGGTTGGTGAATGTGCCGCGGGCGGGGCACATGGTGAGTTTGGATCAGCCGGTGAATTTTGCGCGGATCGTGGCGGATGCGGCTGATGTGGTGTCTGTGCGTGAGCGTGCGCGGTTGGAGGGGCGCGGGTTGGAGCCTGGGGAGGGCTGATCCTGGGTGTGTTGTGGGGCGGGGGCTGGTGCCTCCGCCCCTTTTTGTGTGTCAGACGGTGAGGGCGGGGCGGGTGTGGGTGGGCAGGCGGAAGTAGATGGCGGGGTTGTGGTGGCCGGGGTGTAGGGGTGTGGCCAGGTCGAGTTCTTGTTTGAGTTGGCGTAGGGCGTGGTGGGTGTGGGGTGCGCGTGCTGCTGAGGCGGTGAAGAAGTTGGTGGTGTTGGTGGTCAGCCATGTCATGACCAGGGCGCCTTCGGTGAAGGGTGGGGTGGCGCGGTGGCGGAAGACGTTGTGGATGGTGACGGGGGTGTGGGCGGGCAGGGTGGGCAGGAGGTGGCGCAGGTACCAGCGGGCGAAGTGGCCGTTGTGGGCGGCGTCGATGAGGAGGTGGTCGGTGTGTGGGGGCAGGTGGGCGGTGGTGGTGCGGATGTCGCCGTGGGTGAAGGTCCAGCGGTGGTGGGTCAGGTGGGTGGGGACGTGGTGGGGTGTGTGGTCGTGGGTGTCGAAGGAGTGTAGGTGGCCGGTGCCGTTGTCGCGGAGGGCGGACAGGATCCAGGTGGTGGTCCAGCCGTGGCCGGTGCCGATCTGGACGGTGTGTTGGGGGGTGTGGGCGCGCAGGAGGAGGTAGGTGATCTCGGTTTCGATGTCGTTGGTGGTGGGGCGTAGGTGGGGGTTGGTGGTGTGGTGGTGGCGCATCTGGTCGCGTACGTGGGCGAGGTCGTCGCGGTGGGTGCGGTACAGGTGGCGGATGTGGTCGAGGTCGATGGTGGGTGGCATGTTCTCCCCCGGGGGATGTGGTGTGCACGGTGTGGTTGCTGAACGTAGCAGTGTTGTTGCCGTGTGTTCACCTGGGGGTGGGTGTGTTGTGGGGTGTCAGTGGTGGGTGCCTGGGCGGATGAGGCCGGAGTCGTAGGCGGCGATGACGGCTTGGGTGCGGTCGCGGACGCCGAGTTTGGTGAGGATGTGGGAGACGTGGGTTTTGATGGTCTGTACGCCCAGGATCATGTGGTCGGCGATCTCGGCGTTGGTCAGGCCCTGGGCCATGAGGGTGAGGGTTTGGGACTCTCGTTCGGTGAGGGTGGCCACGGCCTGGGCCGCGGGGGTGGGTGCGTGGGGTTGGGTGGCGGCCAGGTGGCGTAGTGCGGTGGGAAAGAGCAGGGTTTCGCCGCGGTGGGCGATGCGGATGGCGGCGAGGATGTCCTCGGGTGGGGTGCGTTTGAGGAGGAATCCGGTGGCGCCCGCGCGTAGGGCGTCCCAGACGTAGTCGTCGTTGTCGAAGGTGGTGACGACGATGACGCGGGGTGGGCGGGTCAGGGTGGTGTGCAGGGTGCGGGTGGCCTGGATGCCGTCCAGGTGGGGCATGCGCACGTCCATGAGCACCAGGTCGGGTTGGGTGCGTCGGACCAGGTCGGGGACGTCGGCGCCGTCGTTGGCCTGTCCGGTGACCTCCATGTCGCCCTCGGCGTTGATGAGGGCGGCCAGTCCGGCGCGGATGAGGGTTTCGTCGTCGACCAGGTTGATGCGGATCACGGTTGTTCTTTCCAGGTCAGGTGCCAGGTCAGGTGCCAGGTGTGGCCTTGGGGTCCGGCGGTGAGGGTGCCGCCGAGCAGGTGGGCGCGTTCTTGCATGCCGGTGATGCCGTGGTGGCCGCGGGTGCGTGGGGGTCGGGGGCGGTGGGTGGGTGG
>NZ_ANAX01000013.1 GCF_000341065.1 Nocardiopsis halotolerans DSM 44410
TGAGGGTGAGGGTGAGGGTGGTGGGGGTGATGTTCAGGGTGAGGGTGAGGGGTTGGCCGGGTGCGTGGCGTAGGGCGTTGGTGAGGGCTTCCTGGCTGATGCGGTAGGTCTCGCGGGAGAGCAGGGCGGGGACGTGGGTGGGGTCGCCGGTGAGGGTGTAGGTCAGGTCGGTGCCGGTGTGTTGGGTGGCGTGGGCCAGGTGGGTCAGGTGGGTGAGGTCGGGGGGTGTGGTGTGGGTGGTGGGGGTGTCCTCGCGCAGGATGCCCAGGGCGTGGTCGAGGTCGGCGGTGGCGTTGCGGGCCTGGTCGGCGATGTGGGTGAGGGCTTGGCGGGCGAAGTCGGGGTCGGTGTCGAGCAGGCGTGCGGCGGTGGCGGCTTGGAGGGTGACCACGGACAGGGCGTGGCCCAGGGTGTCGTGGAGTTCGCGGGCGAGGCGGTTGCGTTCGGCGAGGGTGTGGGCGTGGGCTTGGGCGGCGGCCAGGCGTTCGGTGGGTGAGGGGCCCAGGAGGCGGGGGGCGGTGTGGGCGAGGAGGTGTCCGGTCAGGGCGATGGTGTGGAGGAGGGCGGCCAGGAGGGCCAGGCCGATGAGGGGTCCCAGGAGGCGTTGGGTGGGGGTGAGGGGGTCGGTTCCCATGAGGGTGAGGGGGCCTTGGGCGATGGTGTTGGGCTGGGTGCTCAGGGGGGCGATGGCCAGGAGTGCGGCTTCGGTCAGGGCGACCATGGTGAGGATGCAGATGGCCAGGCCCACGCTCATGTGCAGGCACAGCCACAGGCTGGTGCGGGCGGTGGTGCGCCAGGTGGTGGTGGGTTGGGGTGTGCGGTTGAGGGGGCCGCGCAGGAGGGCGCGGGCCAGGTGGGTCTGGGCGTTGCGGGTGCCGGGCAGGTAGGCGGTGGCGGCGATGGCGGCCAGGGCGGTGGTGAGGGTGAGGGCGTGGACGGCGGTGGTGTGGGGGGTGTTGGTCTGGTCGGTGATGAGGGTGGCCAGGACGAGGGCGGCCATGGCGTAGGGCATGGACAGTGCGCCGCCGATGACGAGGTAGGTCCAGCGGCGGTAGGTGTGGGCGCTGGTGAGTGGGCGTAGGGGCAGGGTGAGGTGGCGCACGGGTGTGATCGTGGCACAGGTGGGGGTGGGTGCGCTTCCCTCTGTGGGGTGAGGGTGGGGGTTTCGTTTCCTGTGGGGGGTGGGTGGGGTGTGGAAGGTCTGGGGGGTGGGGTGTGTTCCTCGTGGGGTGGTGTGGGGGCGTGTGGGGGTGAGGGTGGTCACGGTGGGCGGTGGTGTGGGTCCTGCGCGTGAGTGGTCTCGCTCATATGTGCGAAGGTTGTCCGCCCTGGGATGTTACATATTTCACATGATGGGGTCATGGGCTGTTTTTGTTGGGTTTGAGGGTGTCCAAGGAGTGAGATGCTCCCTAAGGTTGGCCAGGTGACAAGCAGTGTGACGCCGCCTGAACAGGCGGCCAACCAAACGCAGACCCGTGGCGCCGGACTGGCCCATTCGCTCAGGCGCCGCCACATGGCGCTGATCGCGATCGGTGGTTCGGTGGGCGCCGGACTGTTCATCGGTTCCGGTTCGGTCATCCAGATGGCGGGCCCGGCGGCGGTGGTGTCCTACCTGCTGGCCGGGGCGCTGGTGTTCTTCACCCTGCGCGCCCTGGGCGAGATGGTGGTGGCGGTCCCCGCGGGGGGTTCCTTCTCCGACTACGCCCGCCTGGCCTTTGGCCCGCGTGCCGGTTTCACCATCGGTTGGGTGTACTGGTGGATGTACGCGGTGTTGGTGGCGGCGGAGTCGGTGGCCGGTGCGAGCATCCTGGGGCAGTGGGTTCCGGGTGTGCCCGGGTGGGCTCTGGCGTTGCTGGTGCTGTTGTCGATGACGGTGGCCAACCTGGTCTCGGTGCGTGTGTTCGCCGAGACCGAGTCGTTCTTCTCCCTGGTCAAGGTGGCCACGATCGTGGCGTTCCTGTTGATCGGCGGCCTGTGGGCGGCGGGGTTGTGGACCGGTTCGGGCGGATCCAGCGTGGCGAACCTGTGGGAGCACGGTGGTGTGGCGCCCAACGGGTGGGTCGCGGTGCTGGCGGCCACGGTGGTGGTGTTGTTCGCCTTCGGTGGGGTGGAGATCATCACCGTCGCCGCGGGTGAGAGCGCCGAGCCCGAGCGTGGTGTGGCCTCGGCGGTGACCAACGTGCTCTGGCGGATCGGGCTGTTCTACGTGGCCTCGATCGTGGTCATCGTGATGGTGTTGCCGTGGAACACCGTGGACCCGACGACGAGCCCGTTCGTGGCCGTGATGGAGCACGTGGGTGTTCCGGGTGCCTCGTTGATCATGGAGATCGTGGTCTTCGTCGCGGTGTTGAGCGTGTTGAACGCGGCGATGTACACCTCCTCGCGGATGCTGTTCACCCTGACCCGGCAGGGGGATGCTCCGCGTGCGCTGCGCGGGACCAACCGGCGGGGTGTGCCGGTGCGGGCGATCCTGTTGGGCACCGTGGTGGGGTACGCCGCGGTGGTGGTCGACTACCTGTGGCCCGACCAGGTGTTCCCGTTCCTGGTGGCTTCCATCGGCGCGATCCTGTTGGTCCTGTTCCTGACCATCTGCGCATCGCAGTTGGTGGTGGGTGCGCGTGTGCGCAGGCGTGAGCCCGGGCGGTTGACCCTGCGGATGTGGGCGTTTCCGTATCTGACCTGGGTGGTGCTGGGTGGTCTGGTGACGATCTTCGTCGCGATGATCGTCATTCCCGACCAGCGCCAGGCTCTGTTGGCGTCGGTGGGGTCGGTGCTGGTGGCGTTGGTGGCCTATGAGTTCCGCCGCCGGTGGGGTGCGCAGAGGCCCACTGACCGGGTGTTGGCGGTGCCCGACCGGCCGGGTGCGGACTCGCTGCGCCGTGATCCGGACGCCGTCTGAGGCGGCGTCGTCTGTGGGGCTCCACTCCGGGGACGGGGTGGGGCCCCTTGTGCGTGTGGGGGTGGCCCTCTCCCCCGCTGCTGGGCGGGGCCGGCCCGTGGGTTGTATGTCGGGATTGGTGGGATGTGGTGCCGGTTTTGTTTTTTGTCGCTAGGGTGCTCCCCAACCCCCTGAGAGGAGCGTCCCCGTGCGACATGTTGTCGGCTTCCTGTCTGGTCTTGTTCTGGGTCCGCTGTTGGTGCTGGTCACCGGGTGGGCGTTCACCCATCTGCGCGGGCTGCACGCGCAGGGTATGACCCTGATGCAGGGGCCGGGTCCCCTGGCGGTGGCGGGCCTGGTGGGTGTGGGTCTGCTGGTGGCGATGATGGCGGTTCCGTCGCGGCTGACGCCGATGCTGCCCCTGGGTGCGGCGCTGGTGGTGGGGGCCGCGAGCGGGGGCGCGCTGTGGCGGATGGAGCTGGTGGAGCGGTTGTCGCCGCTGCCGGGGGCCGAGGGGGCCCTGGTGCTGTTGCCGTTGGGTGTGTTCGTGCCCTTGGTGGTGGTGCTCCTGGCTCCGGTGTTCGTGGGTGGGCGTTGGGTGCGCGACGAGGACGAGGGGCCCACCGAGGAGGAGTACTTCGAGGGCCTGTACGGGGACGAGGAGGACGGTGGTCGGCCGCGTGCGGCGGCGGCCGGTGCGCACACGCCCCGGCACCGGGCCTCCTAGGGGGTGGCGTGCCCGGCTCCCCGCGTGGGGTGCCGTGTCCTCGACCTGGGGTGGTCACCCGGCCGCTGGGCGCTGCCGGGTTGGCCCCGCGGCCGCCGGGTGGGGGTGTGGCGCGTCGCTGCGCCCGGCGCGCTCCTGGCCGTGTCCGCCGTTGGGGTCCATCCGCTCCCCCGCCGTCCGTGCGGTGGCGGGGGACGTCCCCCACCCGGTTTCCCGAGGGGCGCGGTCCGCGGTGAGGGGGCGGGTGGTGGTCAGCGCCAGGTGGGTCCCCAGTTGGCGCTCTTGGACACCCCCGGCGGCAGGGGCGGCAGCAGTCCGTTGCCGCCGGTGGGTTCGGGCGCGGGTTGGGGAGCCCGGTGCGGTTCGGGCCGTTGGGTGGGTGCGTTGGTCTGGGGGTGCGGTACGGCCTGGGTGGGGGCGCTCTCGGGCGGGGGTGTGCTGGCCCGGTCTTCTTCCTCGGGTAGGAAGGCGCGTGTCCGCTCGGGTGCGGGTGTGTCGTCGTTGGTGAGGGTGATCGCCTCGGGCAGGGGCGGGTGCTCGGTGTCCTCGTGGGTGCTGGGGATGGCGGGTTCGGCCGGGGCGACGCGTTTCCACCACAGGTCGGCCTCGTCGGGGGTCAGTTCGGATTCGACCTCCAGCCAGGCGTGGACGTGGGGGTGGCGTCGTCCGGCGCTCCAGGAGCGGGGGTAGGGCTGTTCGTCCAGGATGAGCAGGTGTTCGCCGTCGACGGTGGGGATCTCGGCGGGGATGCCCTCGTTCCACACCCAGGTGCCGTCGTGGGCGACGAGGTTCCACCAGCCGCGGACGGTCTGGGCGGCGGGGTCGGGGGTGTGGTCGCGGAAGGCGGCGACCCAGCGCGGGTCGGGTGGGTCGCCGGGGAGTCCTTGGCCGTGGGGGCCGATGAGGGCGTCGGCGAGCAGGGTGTGCAGTTGGGAGTTGTCGCCGATGCCGTCGAAGAGGACGCGGAAGGCGCGTCGGGAGTCGCGGTCCATGACCAGGGCGCGGGTGGTCTGGGCCATGCGTAGGAGGGCGTGTAGTTCCTCGAACTCGGCCAGGAGGTCGCTGAGTTGGTCGGCGATGGCCAGGAGTTCGGCGTGCAGGGCGGGGTCGCGGCGGATGTGGGCGCGGACGCCGGGTTCGCTGAGCATGGTTTTGGCGGCCAGTCCGTGGCGGCGGATGGTCCACCAGCACATGGTGGCGCCGGGGGCGTCGGTGCCCAGGGTGGTGGCCACGCGGTTCTCGGCGTCGGCGGTGACGACCTCGGGGTCGGGTGGGGTGCCGCCGCCGGTGTGTTCCCAGGCGCGGACGAAGACGATGGCGCCTCGGCCCATGGTGCGTAGGCGGCGTAGGACCTCCACGCCGGTGGGGCCGGGGTCGGTGCCCATCTCGACCAGGGCTCCGGCGACCACGGACAGGTCGGCGATGATGCCGGGGGCGGCCTGGTCTCCGGCGAGGAGGGGGGTGAGGGCTTCCAGGGCGAGTTCGCGTTCGGCGGCGGGGATCTGGGAGGCCAGGAGGTAGACCTTGCGGACGGCTGGGGGGAAGTGTTGGGGGTCGGTGGCGACGGAGGCGTTGATCAGTTCTTGGAAGGCTGCGCGAAACTCGTCGACCATGGGACCGTCCCCTTTCTCACGCAACCAACCTAATGTCTCATCAGGGAAGGATCGCACTTTAACGGGTGATTTCGAGTACTGCTGGTGTGTTTGTTGGCAAGCTGAGATGCCGGTGGTGCGGGTGGGGTGTCACAGGCCCAGGCGGGTGACGGCGTTGTCCTCCAGTGGGTTGGCGGTGCGAATGTAGTCGTGGACCGTGCGCGGGTTGGTCCAGCGGCCCTGGCGCATGATCTCGCGGTCGCTGGCCCCGCCCAGGGCGGCCTGGGTGGCGAACCCCGAGCGCAGGGAGTGCCCGCCGAAGTCGTCGGGGTCGAGTCCGGCCCGGCGGGCGTGGCGTTTGACGACCTCGCCCACGGCCCGGCCCGACATGGGGCGCGCGGCGATGTGGCCGTGGCGGTCCACGGTGGGCAGCAGGGGGTGTCCGGTGCCGTCGGACAGGTCGGTGCCCTCCCAGTCCTGGCACAGGTGGGTGGTGGGTGCCGGAAGGGGCGGGGTGTGTTCGATCAGGGTGCGTACCGCCTCGTCGCCGCCCTCGCGGTGGGCTCGGAGCAGGTGGGACCAGTCGGCGTAGGCGCACACCGGGCAGGTGTGGCGGTGGCGCCCCCGGGGCAGGGCGACCGTCTGGCCGTGGCGGTCCTCCTGGTCGGTCTTGGTCGCGCCCAGCCGCACCACCAGGGCGGGGGCGCCGGTGGAGGGGTCCACGCGCAGGTCGACGTCGTCGAAGGTCAGCGCGGCCAGTTCGCTGCGGCGCAGGGCTCCGGCGAACCCGGCCAGCAGCAGCAGGGTGTCGCGCGTGCGGGCCACCCCGTGGGGGTGGGTGTGGGGTTGGCGGGCGGCCAGGAGCGCTTCCAGGGTGGGCAGGATGACGGGGTCCTTGCGGCGGGGGCGGGCCCTGCGGGTGCGGCGGATACCGCGCAGGGTCATGCGTACGACCTCGGCGCGGGTGGGTGATTCCAGCCCGTGGGCGCCGTGGACGGCGGCGATGGCGGCGGCGCGGCGTTCGATGCTGGAGGGGGCCAGGGCCCAGGCGGTGTCGTCGGGGGTGCGGGCCTGGGCGCAGGCGGCCAGGTACACGGCCACGTCCACGGGGTCGGCGGGCAGGGACTGGCGTTGCTCGGCCAGGCACCAGGCGGTGAAGGAGGTCCAGTCGGTGCGGTAGGCGCGCAGGGTGTTGGGTGACTGGGCGTTGGTCAGGTACTGGCCCAGGGCGTGGGCCTGTTCGGTGTCGAAGCGTTCGCGCACGCTGGCCAGGGCGCGGGTGTCGATCAGGACGCTGTGGGTGGTGTGTTCCAGGCGTTGGCGTACGGCCCCGGGCAGGACGATCTCGGTGGTGGCCGGGTGGTTGTGGGTGGGGCGGGGTGTGTTCACGGTCATCCATGATGGCCCAGGGGCGGGTGTGGGCGCGGGAGGTGGCGCGCGTGGCCCCTGGGGGGACGGGTGCGGGTGGTGCGTGGGTGTTACCCGAACAGGTGGGTGGTCAGGGCGTCCCAGAGTTCGGCGGGTGGCATGGCCCACAGCAGGGGCACGGCCGAGACGGCGAACGCGGCGGTGAAGCCGATCGCGGCGATCCTGCGCTTGAGGAACAGGGCGGCCACGGCTGAGGCGGCGGGGACGAGAAGGGCCAGGAGGAGGACCCAGATCAGGGCGTTGCCGATCGCGTCCACGCTCTCGGGGGGTGGCTGGGCGTCGGGGGCGGCCTGGAGCAGGGTGTCCTGGAGGTCCATGAAGCTGAACAGCAGGTTGGCCAGTGCCAGGGGGGTGCCCAGGAGCCACAGCAGGGTCAGTGCCACCCACAGGGCGGTGATCCTGCGGTCGGGAGGGTCGGTGACGACCACCGGGGTGCGGCTGATGTTCGCCTTGGGTGCGGTGGTGTCGGGGGCCTGGTCCTGGGCGGGTGCGCTGGCCTGGGCGGTGTCGGGGCGCCCGGGCTTGCGGCGCTTGCGTTTCTTGGGTGACACGGTGGCAGCCTACCGTTGGTCGTCGCGTTTCCTGGGAGGGGCGGGTGTGGGCCCGTGGCGGGTGCGCGGGGCGCGGTGGGGCCTGTCACAGGGCCATGTGCAGGGCGGCGACGAAGATCACCGGCCAGGCCAGCAGGGCCAGTGACCACAGGGCGGCCTTGCGGTCCCCGGCGACGGTGGCCACGGCGGCGGCCAGCAGGGGGATGCCCACGGCGGCGCCGAAGGCGATGGTGAACCATTCGGCGGCGGAGCTGGCGTGGGCCTGGGCGTCCAGGCCGCGCACGTAGCCGGCCGGGCCCAGGACCAGGGCGAACAGGGCCAGCAGGGCGATGACGACGCGGATGCCGGTGGGGTGGCGGGTGTTGCGGCCGCCGCCGGGGGCGGAGGGACGGTCAGACACGGGGGCCGTGGTGCCTTTCGAGAACGGGTGGCGGTCCAGGGCGGGCAGGGGGCACGCCCGCACCGGGTGTGGTGCGGGTGGTGGTTCTTGCCGTCAGAACACGCGGGGCGCCCGCCCGGGTGCGCGGGTGCGCTTTCGGGTCGAGTGCTGTGCTGTGTAAAACGTACTCCACCCGGGGGGCGGCCCGAACCGGTGGGCGGGGGCTGGTGCGGGGGCGGGCGGGCCCTGACCTGGGCGCGGCCTGCGGG
>NZ_ANAX01000014.1 GCF_000341065.1 Nocardiopsis halotolerans DSM 44410
GGGGGTCCAGGGGCGGGCGCCCTGGACCAGGTGGGTGAAGGAGGCCAGCAGGCGTAGTTCGTCGATGCTGCGGGGGGTGGTGGTGAGCAGGTCGGGTGAGAAGACCACCGCCGCGAGGAGTTGGGCGCGCGAGAGTGCGACGTTGAGGCGGTTGCGGTCCAGGACGAAGGCGGTGCCGCGGCTGGCCTCGGCGGCGTTGGAGGTGGTCATGGAGCAGATGACGGCGGCGGCTTCCTGGCCCTGGAAGCGGTCGACGGTGCCCACGCGTACCCCTTCCAGGGCGGGGGTGGTGTGGGCGGCCTGGGTCAGCGCGTGGCGTAGGGCGCGTACCTGGAGGTTGTAGGGGGCGACCACGAGGATGTCGTGTCCGGTCAGGGGCCGGGGGTCGTGGTCGGGTCCGGGGGTGAGTTTGTCGGTGACCAGGCGTTGGGCGATCTCGACCACGGCCCGGACCTCTTCGGGGCTGTGGGTGGTGCGGCCCCGGTGGGTGGTGGGGTGGGTGTACACGCCTGGGGTGAGGGTGTCCAGGGTGCGGTGGGTGGTGGTGGGGTGGGCGTGTAGGCGGCCCTGGTAGGACAGGGCGGAGACGGTGGCGCACACGGCCGGGTGCATGCGGCGGGTCTGGTCGAGGAAGTAGCCGCGGGCGGGGTCGATGATCTGGCGTGCGCCCATGAGGTGTTGCAGGGCGGAGGCGTCGGCGCCTTCGCCGTGGGTGCCCTGGACGACCTGGGGCAGTTGTTGGGGGTCTCCGAGCAGGACGAGGTTGTGGGCGGCGGCGGAGACGGCGAGGGTGTCGGCCAGGGCGAACTGTCCGGCCTCGTCGATGATGAGTACGTCCAGGGGGTCGGCGATCATGGCGGCGTTGGACATGGCCCAGGCGGTGCCGCCGATGAGGACGGGGTGGGCCTGGGCGGTGTGTTTGGTGCGCCAGGTGGCCAGGGCCTGGGGGGTGGAGGGCTGTTCCCAGGGTGTGTGGGCCTCGTCGGTGTCCTTCTTGCGTCCTTTGGCGCGTTTGGCGGCGGGCAGGTCGACTCCGGCCTCCCGGGCGGCGCGCAGGGCGGCGGTCATGACGTTCTCGACGGCTTTGTGGCTGGTGGAGCACACGCCCACGCTCTTGCCCTGGCGGGCCAGGTGGGTGATGAGTTGGGCGGCCAGGTAGGTTTTTCCGGCGCCGGGCGGGCCCTGCACGGCCAGGTAGGAGCCGTCCAGGCGGTCCACGGCGGCGATGGTGGCGGCGATGGTGTCGTCGTCGTGGTGGGCGGGGTCGGGTAGGGGGCCGGGCGGGTTCAGGCGGGGCGGGAGGCGGCGTACCACGTCCAGGCCGGGGTGGTGGGGCCAGTCGGGCAGGTGGTCCAGGGCGGTGCGGGCCACCGTTTCCAGGGCGCCGTCCTTGGGTGCGGGGTTGACCGGGGAGCCGGGCAGGACGGCGACGGGGGGCCGGGAGTGGGTCTCGTCGGGGTCGCGGGTCTCGGTGATGGTCAGCGTGTCGGCGTCGGCGCCTGAGATGGTGGCGGTGTGGGTGGTGGCGGCCTGGCCGGGGGCGCCGGGGTAGAGCAGGTGGACGTCCTGGCCGGGGGTGAAGGGGTGGGGGTGGGCGGTGTCCAGGCGCAGGGAGAGTTCGCGGCGGGACTTGCGCTGGCGTCCGCTGGGTTCGGTCCACTCCCCCGCGTGGACCTGCCAGGGAACGGCGCAGTCGGTGTCGGATTCGAGGTCGGTCAGGGGTGCGCTGGTGCGGCGGAAGTGTTCGCGCCAGGGGGGTAGGTTCTCGCGCTGGTAGTAGCCGACCAGGGCGGCCAGTTGGGCGCGGGTGTGGTGGTCGTCGTCGCGTTCGTCGGCCCGGTCGGGGACCTGGTCGAGCAGGGGCTGGGTGAGGGCGGCGTGGCGGGCGGCCTTCTCGGCGCGTTTGCGGGCGCGTTCGGCTTCGGCGTCGGTGAGTTCGAGTTGGATCGAGGGGCGGTCGGTGATGCCCTGGTGGGTGCGGTGGTCCTCCAGCCAGTCGCGCAGGCGTGCGGTGGAGTGGCAGTCGTCGCGGTTGTAGGCGGCGATGTCGGCCAGGACCTGGGCGGCCTGGTCGGTGTGTCCGTTCTCGGTGGCCGTCAGGTAGGCGGCGTAGGCGTCGATGCTGGAGGTGGCGGTGGTGACGCCTCCGGAGCGGGTGGCGGGCAGGTAGAGGGGTTCGAGGTACTTGATGGAGTAGGAGCGCTGGGACACGCGCAGGCTCTTGCGTACGACGGTGTACAGGTCCACCAGGCGGTTCTCGCGCAGGAGCCGGTTGACCTCCTCCTCGCGGGTGGCGAATTCGGAGCTCAGGTGTTTGAGGCGGTCCACCTCGTAGGAGGCGTAGTGGTAGACGTGGGCGCCGGGGTCGGTGTCGATGCGTTCGGTGGCGAAGTCGACGAAGTCCTCCAGGGCCTTCTTCTCCTGGGCGCGGTCGTGGGCCCAGAAGGCGTGGAAGGTCTCGGTGCCGTGTTCGTCCTCGGTGGTGGCGCCGAAGAGGTATTCCAGGCCGCGTTCGCCCTCGCGGGAGTGGTAGGGGTAGCCCTCCATGTCGAAGAAGACGTCGCCGGGGCTGGGGGCGGGCAGGCTGGCCAGGCCGTCGGGGGCGAAGACCTCGGCGGTGACGGTGCCCTGGGGGTTGGTGGGGGTGCGGGTGTGGTCCTGGCGTACCTGGAGGGCGGCTTGGGCGCGGAGTTGGTCGAAGGAGCGGCGGGGCAGGGTGGGTGGGCGCTGGGTGTCGTCGGCGTGGGCGAGGGCGTCGATGGTGGTCAGGCCCGCGTCGGTGAGTTTGGTGGCCTGGTCGGTGCGGAGTCCGGCGACCAGGGACAGGTGGCGGGCGGCGGTGCGTCCCTGGGTGCACCAGGTCTGGTAGCCGCAGCCCTCGCAGGCGGGGCGGGGGTCGCCCCAGGTGGGGGTGGGCAGGGCGGGGGTGTGGGTCAGGCGGTTGAGCAGGCGGGTGGTGACGGTGGTCAGGATGGGGGTGAAGTCGGCGGTGTTCAGGGTGTGGGTGTGGCCGTCGCCGGTGAGCAGGTGCATGTGGTGGGGGGTGTGGCCGGTGGCGACGGTGACGGCGTGGGCGTAGGCGGCCAGTTGGATGACGGCGCCGGGTCCGGGGCGGCGGGCGAGTTTGGTGTCCCAGGGTTCGTAGGTCCAGGTGGGGGGTGTGGGGGTGCGGGTGTGGCCGGTGGTGGGGTCGATGTCGGAGCGGATGAGGAAGTCGGCGCGGCCGTGGAAGGCCACCGGGGGTGTGGTGTGGCTGGTGGTGGTGAGGCGGTGGTGGAAGCTGCCCTGGTAGATGACGGGGGCTCCGGCGGCCATGGCCTGGGTGGTGGCGTGTGCGGCGGCGGTCAGGGAGGCGTCGTCGGGTTTGGGGTCGGGGATGTGGGTGACTTCGACCAGGGCGCTGAGGCGTTCGAGTTCGGCCTGTTCGTGGGCCAGGCCGTGGTGGGCGATGAGCGGGTCGATGTCGGCGGGGGTGGGGGCGCCTTCCACGCGTGCGGCCAGTGCGGTCTTCAGGGCGCTGCGGTGGTCGCATTCGAGGGTGTCGACGAGGTCGGTGGGTGAGACGACCCAGCCGGTGGTGGTGCGGAACACGCCCCTGCTCCCCTTGTGTGTTGGTGGTGGGTGTTGGGGATTGTGCCATGAAGTGGTGACGTGTGGGGGCTCACACGCGTGGTGGGGTTGGTGTGGTCTTGGGAGGGGGCGTTGTGTTCCTTCTGGGAAGTCTTGTCCGTTCTTCTCGCACGCGGGTCCACCCCGGTCACGGCATGGGTGTCTTCCTCCTTTGGCGCCCCAGGTCCGACACGTTCGCTCAGAGGAAGTACCGGGCCTGGAGGCGGAACAGTTCGGCGTAGAGCCCGCCTGCCCGGCTCAGCGTGTCGTGGGTGCCGGTCTCGGCGACCCGGCCGCCGTCCAGGACCACGATGAGATCAGCCGCCCGGGCGGTGGTGAAGCGGTGTGTGACGAGGACGGTCACGCCGCCCTCCTGGCGGCTCAGGGTGGCGTACCGCTGGAACAGCCGTTCCTCGGCCCGCGCGTCGAGGCTGGAGGTGGGCTCGTCCAGGATGCGCAGCAGTGGTGCCTGCCGCATGGCTGCCCGGGCGTTGGCGACCGTCTGCCACTGGCCGCCGGACAGTTCCTTGCCGTCCCACGATGTGCGGCCGAGTCGGGTGCGCAGGCCCTCGGGCAGCGAGGCCAGGAGCCTGTCGCCGCCGGCTGTCCGCAGTGCTTGGAGGATGCGCTCCGGGTCGTCGCGGTGTTCGAGTCGGCCCAGCCCGATCGTGTCTTGCAGGGACATCTCGATGTGTACCGGGTCCTGGAAGGCCGCCGTGATCTGTGCGCGCCACTGGTCGGGGGCCAGGTGCGCCAGGTCGGTTCCGTCCACCAGGATGCGCCCTTGGCTGGGACGGTGGAGGCCGCTGAGCATCTTGACCAGCGTTGACTTGCCCGCACCGTTCTCACCGACCAGGGCCACCACGGTGCCTGCCGGGAGGTCGAGGTCGATGTCGCTCAGCGTTGGCTGGTCGCGGTTCCAGTACCGGAAGCCGAGCCCCTCCACCCTGATGCCCTCGTCCAGCTGGTCGGGCACCGGCACCTGCGTGGTCGGCGTGAGGGCCGTCCGCTCGGCGGTGCCCTCCTCCACCACGTCGAGGAAGGCCCGGGTCGCCCGGAGCGACTCCAGTGTCCAAAAGGACAGGTTCAGCAGGCTCTGTACCTGGCCGGTGATCTGGCTGCTGACGGCGACGGCCGCGATGATGAGGCCGAGCGGGGCGTCGCCGGCCAGGCCTGCCCGCACCATCAGGGTGACGGCCATCGCGTAGGCCAGCACGAACAGCAGCCAGGCCAGCGCGACCGGGACCCGGGCCCGCCGGTCGGTGCGGGCGATGTCTTGGCCTGCGGCGTCCCACTCCTGGCGGTGTCTGCGCCGCAGTTCGCCCGCCAGTCCGAAGAGGCGTGTCTCGCGGCCGGGTGCGGCTGTTGTGGCGAGTGTGAACAGGTGAAGGGCCAGTCGGGTTCGGGGTGTGGCACGCTCCACGGCCTGTCCGCGTTTTTTGTCCGCCGCCTGAGTGGCCAGTACCGCGGGGACGGCGAAGAGCGGCAGTAGGGCCAGGACGGGAACGACCGAGGCCATCAGGACGGCCGAGGTGATCAGGGCCAGTGCGGCTCCGGCCAGCCACATCAGCCGGTCGAAGCCCGGTCCGATCTCGCCCCGCGCGCCGCGGACCATCGCCGCCCTGTCGGAGCGGCTCGAACGCTCGTGGACCTCCAGTGTCGGTGTCGTGCCGACCACGTCGATGAACTGGCGTTCGACTTCGTTGTGGATTTCCTCCTGTAGGCGCAGGCGGGTGAAGTAGCCGGCGATGAAGGTGCCCTGGGTGAGCATGACGAAGACCGCCACACCCAGGGCGAGTGCCAGCAGGCCGCTGGTCGAGTTTTCGCTCGCCACCTGGCTGAACAGTCCGATCGCCACGGCGAGGCCGATTCCGGTGGCCTGTTCGAGGAGCGCCACCGCCACCACGGTCAGGGAGCGGAACCGGTCGATGCGGGGTCCGGTGGTCAGGACGAAACGCAGGGCGCTGATCACGACGGTGTCTCCTCGAAACGCTTCGACTGCAGACGGAACAACTCGGCGTACCGGCCCTGGGCACGGATCAGTTCGGCGTGTGTGCCGTCCTCGACGATGCGGCCCTGGTCGAGCACGATCACCCGTTCCGCCTTGCGCACGGTCGCGAACCGATGGGAGATCGCGATGGTCGTGGCCCCCGCGGTGAGTTCGTGGAAGGTGTCGTAGAGCTGGGCCTCGGCGCGAACGTCCAGGCTCGCGGCCGGCTCGTCCATGATCAGGAGCCGGGCGCCGTGCCGCAGGCCGAACAGTGCCCGGGCGATGGCGATGCGTTGCCACTCGCCGCCCGAGGCGTCGACCCCGCCCGTGTACGCACTGGACATCACCGTGTCCCAGCCTCGGGGAAGTCCTTCGATGAACGTCAGCAGTCCGGCCTGTCGCGCCACGGCCCGCAGGCCCTCCTCGTCGTCCGCATGCGCCAGGGAACCGAAGGCGATGTTGTCCCGCACGGTCAGCTCGTAGCGGCCGAAGTCCTGGAAGACGGCGACCACCTGGCGCTGCCAGCTCCGCCGGTTGGCGTCCTCGACCGAAACCCCACCGGCGCGCACGCGCCCCCCGCTCGGAGCGTCCAGACCGGCGAGCAGCCGGGCCAGCGTCGTCTTGCCGGCCCCGTTGAGGCCGACGATGGCCAGCGACTGACCCGCGGGAACGTCGAGGTCGATGCCGTGCAGCACCTCGTCCCCGGCGCCGCCGCCGTACCGGAAGCGCAGATCCTCACAGGAGACGTTCGCGACCGGCGCCGCCCAGGCTGCGGTGGTGTCCGGCTCATCCGGTGGCGTCACGACCGGGAAGGAGAACGCCTCTGCGGCCGCCTTCGAGCCGAAGCTGGTGCGAAGGTCGTCCTCGTCCGCCCGGAGTACCTGGAGCAGTGCCCGCAGGGCGAGGCCGCCGATTGCCAGGTCGCCCACCGTCGTGCCTGTGGTGGCGGCCCGGTGGGCCAGGTAGTGGAAGACCGAGGCGACCGTGAGGCCGGTGACCACGACGACCACGACGGCGAACAGGCGGTGCTCACGCCGTCGCCGCCAGACCTGGGTCATGTTCACGCGCCATTGCGAGTGGTAGGCGTCGCGGAAGAAGGTCGTGAGGCCGAAGAGGCGTACTTCTCGGGCCGCGTCCGGTGTGGTCGGCACGTCGCGCAGGTAGGAGGTGCGGCGGAGCTTCTTCGTCTGGTTCACGGTCTCCACGACAGCGGTCCGGTAGTTGCGGACCAGCCGGAAGTGGAGCACGGCGAACACGGCGAAGACGATGAGCCCGAGCCCCCAGGTGACCTGGGTGAGCAGAGCCGCGGAGCCGACGCCGGTCACCCACAGCGAGGCCTTGGTGGAGAGGCCGAAGACCGCTTCCCCGGGTGGCATGTCGATGGTTCCGTTGCCCCGGGCCCGCCCGAGCCGGTCCAGGTAGGCGGGGTCCTGCAGGTGGCCGATGGTCGCCGGTTCCGAGGCGGCGGTCATCACGCGTTCGCTCAGTCGTCCGGTGACCCTGCGGCCGAGGGCACGTCCCAGGGCCGTCCGCGTCGACTCGGCGATGTGGGCGAGGAAGAACAGCATGACGGTGAGGGCGATCCAGCGGTAGCACTCCCGCGCTGCCGGGGTGTTCAGTCCCTGGCCGATGGCCGAGGTGAGCCCGTCCACCAGTTGGCCGATGCCGATGGTGATGCCGACCGGTGCCGCTCCGGCGAGGACGGCCAGCACCGTGGTCAGGGTGGCCGTGCCCGGTGCCACGGAGAAGGAGTACCGGATCAGGGTGGGCGTCACCCATCGCGTGGCCGGGGGCGGTAGCCGGCTCGTGTCCGCGCTCACGCTTGCTCCTGGTCGTTGGGGGTGCGGGTGATCATGCTCTGCGTTTGGCGGGGAGCCGACCACGAGGTCGCGTCGTGACGGGCTGTGGTGGTGGCTCTTGGTGCCAGGTGGGCTGAGTGATCGGGCGCATGGGGGGTGATGCGCATGGGGGCCTTTCGGGGGGGCGGTCCTGCCTTGCGGGCGGGCAGGGGCCGGGGGTCGGCGAGGAGCACGTTACGGGGGGAGCGCTCGGGGCGCGACGGGTTTTCCGGCGGCGGGCCGTGGTCCTTCGTGTGCGCCGGACAGGGCGGCGGGTGTTGGCCCATGCCCACGTTGAGGGGGCCCGCGCGGGCGAAGGCGGGCGGTGGTCGCTGTCCGGCTCGGCCCACGCCGAGAGAGCTGTGGGGCGGGGAAGGGGGACGCCGCGGTGCGGCCGTTGGGCGTCGACGAGGTGGTCGGCCGGGTTCGCGCCCGGGTGGCCTGGTAGGGCACCTCCCGTGCCCGCAGCGCCCTGGACGGGCGCTGCCCGGCGCGGGTCTGGGAGGGCGAAGGGCGGCCCTGCCCGGCCGGGGCGCTGCGCAGCATGGGCGGGTCGCCCGGTGGGCAGGGCACGCTCGGCGTGGCCGGGTGCGGGCGCCGTTCCAGGTCGGGGGTGGTGAGCCGGTGGCATGGGGCGGCCCGGGGTCGCTCGCGCTCCAGGCTGGGGTCGGCCGCCACCCGGGGCCGGGGTGTGCGCCGACCCCGTGTCGGGGACGGCGGGCTTTGGGGTGAGGGGCCGCAGTGAAGGCCCCGAGGGCGCTGTCTAGCCCACGACCTGCCATTCGACCTGGCCGACACCGGCTCCGGTGCCGATGATCTGGTCGAAGGCGGCGGTGGACAGGTCCAGGCAGCGGCCGTCGACGTAGGGGCCGCGGTCGTTGATGCGCACGGTCACGGACGCGCCGTTGTCGGGGTTGGTGACGCGGACCTGGGTGCCGAAGGGCAGGGTCTTGTGGGCGGCGGTCATGGCGTTGGGGTCGAAGGTCTCACCGTTGGCGGTGGGGCGTCCGGCGAAGTCGGTGCCGTAGAAGGAGGCCTGGCAGGTGCCGCCCTGTCCGGTGGACTCGCTCTCCCCGCCGGTGTCGGTGGCGGGTTCCTCGGGTTCTTCGGTCTCCTCGGGTTCTTCGAGGATGTCGGAGGCGTCGGTGCTGGAGTGCTGGGTGGCGGAGGTGACGGCCTCCTCGGCGCGCTGGTGCAGCTGCTCGCTGTTGGTGGGTGCGGCGTCGTCGGCGACCAGGGGGTCGGGGTCGGCGTCGGGGACGCTGGCGCTGTTGGCGGCGGCGCCCGGGTCGGTTCCGGAGCCGGTGGCGATGACGGCCGCGGTGGCGGTGCCCGCCACCAGGAGTGCCGCTCCGGTGGCCGAGGCCAGGATCAGGGTGCGTTTGCGGCGGGAGCGTTTGGCGGCCACGCGGGGGCCGACGGGCGCCTGGGCTTGGGTGGCGCCTTCTTCTTCGACCGGTGGGGTCTGGGGCTGGTCTGTGCCCACGACGGGAGTCCTTCGAACGGGAATCAGGGCGTGGCGGTGGGTGTGCTCTCCGGTGTGCGCGGTCGCCGTGGTGGGACGCGCGGTGGGTGTGGCGCCCTGGGTGCGGGAGGGCGCGGGGTGGGGAGCGGGGCCGCCGGATGCTGCGCGGGGTTCTGGGCGCAGATCCTAGGGGTAACGCGAGGGTAACGGTACCGGAAAGGGGTGGTTTGTGGAACTTGTCACCCAGTGATGTGGGGTTCGGGCAGTTCGGGGCGTCGGGGTGGGATGCCGTCGGGGAAGAGGACGGAGGCGGGGTCGGGCAGGTCCAGGCCGCTGAGTCGGGCGATGGCGGTGGACAGGCTGGGGTTGTCCAGGTGTCCGCCGACGGTGCGGATCATGGTGGCCAGGGTGGGCAGGACGGGTGCGCCCAGGGCGGTGACGGCGTAGCGGGTGGCCACGGCCGGGGTGCGTGAGGCGCCCGCCCAGCAGTGCAGCAGGACGCGTTTGCCCTCCGAGCGCAGGGTGGCGACCGCGACGGCGGCCTCGTCGAGGGTGAAGTGCAGGTTGGGGTTGGCGTCCGCGCTGTCGTGCAGCCACACCCTGACCCAGTCGGGGTCGGGTAGGTGGGGTGCGTCGCTGGGGTGGGTGCGGCACAGCGAGACGGCGGCGTCGACGGTGTCGGGGTGGGCGCGCAGGTGGTCGAGGTTGCCCAGGAGGACGCCGGGGTCCAGGGGGTGGGGGACGGCGAAGGGTGGCAGGCGGCGGGGGTGGTCGACCAGGACGGGGTGTTCGGGCCACAGGGTGGGGTGGGGGCCGCGGGCGGTGGTCAGGGCGGCGGTGGTCAGGGTGTGGGGGTCGGTGGTCTCGGACAGGCGGCGCAGGGCGTGGACGGGGATGGCGGAGGCGCCCCACAGGGCGGCGGCCAGGGTGCCGGTGTACAGGGCGGCCTGGTCTCCCGCGCTGGTGTGGGCGGCCCAGACGGCTTCGGTGAGGTGGGTGCAGGCGAAGGAGCCGTGGGCGGGGTCGTGGCGGGGGTGGCGGGTGCGTGTCAGGGCGCGCCAGGAGGCGCCCAGGGGGTCGTCGGCGGCGGTGTGTTCCAGGGCGGGTGCGCTGGGGGGCGGGGTGCCGGTGCGGGTGGTGGTGCGCAGGACCTGGGTCCAGGCGTGCTGGACGGGGTCGGCGGGCGGGTGGGGCGGGGTGGGGGG
>NZ_ANAX01000015.1 GCF_000341065.1 Nocardiopsis halotolerans DSM 44410
GATCAGGGGTGTGGCCCGTGTGGTGGAGGTGGGGGTTGCGCCGATCAGGGCCGCGGCGACGGGGGCGCCGAACAGGGCGCCGACGGCCCGGTCGCTGGCGGGGTCGTGGAAGGCGGGCAGGGGGGCGGGTGTTGCGGGCATGGCCGTCCTTGGTGCGGTGCGGAGGGGGAAGGGGCGGGGATCCACCGGGTGGTGTTCCCGCTTCCGTCGCATGGCGCACCCGGGGGCCGGTTGTGGCCACACGCGGGTCCGGTCCCGGCGCCGGGCGCTTCCCTTCGGGGATGCCTTGGTGCGGGCGTGGGGGTGGACGGATCGCACGAGACCTTTCCGGTGCGGTCTTCGCGCGTGCGCGCGGAGGGTGGGGCCGCGCGGGTGGTGTTCGTGTGCTTGTGGGGTGCGCGGCTCGCGTGCGGTGGGGGCCACGGCCGGAAGGAGGGGCGGGCTCCTGGGGGCGTGCGCGGTTTCGCCCGGGGCGTTTTCCCGCGTCCGTTGCTTCGTGTGCGCCTCAGACGGGTTGGGAGATGGCGGCCCGGTGGTAGCGGTCGGCCACGGCGTGGGCGATGGTCGCCTCCGGGCACAGCGGGCGCGTGATCGCGTCGGCGCCCGCGTGGGCCAGACGGTCGTGGAACAGGCCGGGGGCCAGCAGCCAGCTGGCCACGACCACTCGCCTGTGTCCCTGTTCGCGCAGGTGGGAGACCTGTTCGGCGACGGTGGGGCGTCCGGTGGCGATGAAGGCCAACGTCACGGGGGCGTCCAGGCGGTGGGACAGGCGGGCGGCGGCCTGGTGGAGTTCGGCGCTGGCGTGGGCGTCGGAGGTTCCGGCGCAGGCCAGGACGACGGCGTCGCCGGTGCGGTATCCGGCCTCGATCAGGCGGCGCACGGCGGTGTCCAGGACCGCGGGGTGCTGGCCCAGGGCGGGGGTGATGACGGCGTCGGCGCGTCCGGCGCGGGCGAGCTGGTGGGGGATGTCGGTGCGCACGTGGTAGCCCGAGGCCAGGAAGGCGGGCACGACCACCAGCGGTCCGGGGGTGGTGGACGCGACGTCGCCGACGGTGGGGGTGAGCACGTCGGCGAAGGCCAGCCGGGTGGGCCTGTGGGTGACCTCGGCCACGCGCAGGGCCAGGGAGTGGGCCACGGCGGTGCCGTGGGGGTCGCGGGTGCCGTGGACGGCCAGGAGCAGGGTGGGGTGTCGGTGCATGGCGTGGCGCGGGCCCGGCGGGGGGCCG
>NZ_ANAX01000016.1:0-4219 GCF_000341065.1 Nocardiopsis halotolerans DSM 44410
GCGTTTGACCACCGTCTGGATGATGGCCGCGTCGCCCAGGGCGGTGCGCAGGCGGGCCACGGCCGTTTCCACGGCGTGGGCGTCGGCGTCCTCGCCCAGGCAGGTGAGCAGGTGGGTGCGGTCCAGGACCTGTCCGGGTTTGCGGGCCAGTGCGCGCATCAGGCGCATCAGGGTGGGTGAGAGGGTGTGGACGGTGCCGTCGACCAGGACGGCGTGGCCGCGCAGGCGCAGGCGGTGTCCGGCCACGGACAGGGTGGGAAAGCGTGCGGGCAGTTCCTCGGCCAGGGCGCGGACCTGGGCGCCGATGCGGGCGCGCTGGGGCCACAGGGTGGGGATGTCGTGGTTGATGAGGGGGCGTGCGGTGACCGGTCCCACGCACATGGCCAGGACGTCGCCGCGCAGGGCTCGGACGAGGTCGGTCTGGTGTCCGGTGGTGTGGGCGCGGGTGAGGAGTCCGGCGGCGGCGGGGGCGCTGGTGAAGGTGATGGCGTCCACTCCCCCGGTGGTGGTGGCCTCGATGAGGCGGTCCAGGGGTGCGGTGTCCTCGGGTTGGGTCCACCGGTAGACGGGCACCTCCACCACCTCGGCTCCGGCCAGGCGGAGGGCGGCGGTGAAGTCGTGCAGGGGTTCGCCGTGCAGTTGGACGGCCACGCGTAGCCCCTGCACGCCCTGGGCCAGCAGGTGGTCCAGGACCTCGGCGGAGGATTCGGAAGGGGGTGACCACTCCTCGGTGAGTCCGGCGGCGCGGATGGCGCCCTTGGCCTTGGGGCCGCGGGCGAGCAGGCGTGAGGTGCGCATGCCCTCCAGGAGCGGGTCGGCGGTGCCCCAGGTCTCGCAGGCCTCGACCCAGCCGCGGAAGCCGATGCCGGTGGTGACCACGATGATGTCGGCGGGGTGGCGGGCGAGTTGTTCGGAGACCGAGGCCAGGCGTTGGTCGTCGCTCAGGGGCACGATGCGCAGGGCCGGTGCGCTGATGACGTGGGCGCCCTTGCGGCGTAGGAGGGCGCCCAGTTCCTCGGCGCGGCGGGCGGCGGTGACGGCGACGGTGAATCCGGCCAGGGGCGCGGTGGTCGCCGTTGGTGCGGGTGGCGCGGTGTTCACGGTGTCTGCTCCTGGGCGGGGACGGCGATCTGCACGGTGGTCTGGTTCTGGCGCACGGCCCAGGTGTTCAGGCGTGTGTGCTCGTCGTCCAGGCTCTGGCCGGTGCGCAGGGAGAAGACGTTCTTGAGCATGGGTGAGGCGATGGTGGGTTCTCCCCCTCGGTCGCCGACGATACCGCGTGCGATGACGGCGGCGCCGGTGTAGGGGTCGATGTTGTCCACGGCGTACAGGTGGTGGTCGCGGGTGCGGAACAGGGCGATCTGGTGGCCGTCGGGCAGCAGGACGGCCACGCCGTCCTCGGGGTGTAGGCGGCTGGTGGGGCAGGCGTCGATCCAGGTGGCGGTCGGGGTGGTGGTGGTCATCGGGTGGCCTCCTGGGGTCGGCGGGCGGGCATGCCCAGGTTCACGGTCGTGGTGGTGGGGACGGGTTGGTCGCGGGTGGTGGTGAAGCTGATGGTGGGGTCGGGGGTGTCGGGGGCGTTGGTGAAGGAGACGAACCGGGCGAGTTTGTCGGGGTCGGTCAGGACCGCGGCCCATTCGTCGGTGTAGGAGGCCACGTGGTGGGCCATGGCGGTTTCGAGTTCGTCGGCGATGCCGAGGCGGTCGTGGACGACGACGTCGCGCAGGTGGTCCAGTCCGCCTTCCAGGGACTCGATCCAGGGGGCGGTGCGCTGGAGGCGGTCGGCGGTGCGTACGTAGAACATCAGGAACCGGTCGATGTAGCGGGTGAGGGTGTCCTCGTCCAGGTCGGCGGCCAGGAGCTGGGCGTGGCGGGGGGTGAAGCCGCCGTTGCCGCCCACGTACAGGTTCCAGCCCTGGTCGGTGGCGATGACGCCGAAGTCCTTGCCGCGGGCCTCGGCGCACTCGCGGGCGCATCCGGAGACGGCCGCCTTGAGTTTGTGGGGTGAGCGCAGGCCCCGGTAGCGCTCCTCCAGGCGGATGGCCAGGCCCACCGAGTCCTGGACGCCGTAGCGGCACCAGGTGGTGCCCACGCACGACTTGACGGTGCGCAGGGACTTGCCGTAGGCGTGCCCGGATTCGAATCCGGCGTCGACCAGGCGTTTCCAGATGGCGGGGAGCTGTTCGAGGCGGGCGCCGAACAGGTCGATGCGCTGTCCGCCGGTGATCTTGGTGTAGAGGTGGAAGTCGCGTGCGACCTCGCCGATGACGATGAGTTTGTCGGGGGTGATCTCACCGCCGGGGATGCGGGGCACGACCGAGTAGGTGCCGTTGCGTTGCATGTTGGCCAGGTAGCGGTCGTTGGTGTCCTGGAGGGTGGCCTGTTCGCCCTCCAGGATGTGTCCGCCGCCCAGGGAGGCCAGGATGGAGGCGACGGCGGGTTTGCAGACGTCGCAGCCGTGCCCGGTGCCGTGGCCCTCGATGAGCGCGGAGAAGGTGGTGGTGCCGGTGGCTTGGACGATCTCGACCAGTTCGGCGCGGGACTGGGGGAAGTGTTCGCACAGGGCCTTGGACTGTGCGATTCCGGCCTGGGTGAGGATCTGCTTGAGCATGGGCACGCACGAGCCGCAGCTGGTGCCCGCCTTGGTGCAGGTCTTGAGTGCGGGAACGTCGTGGTTGCCGCGGGCGATGGCCTCGGTGAGTTCGCCCTTGGTGACGGCGTTGCACGAGCAGATCTGCGCGGTGTCGGGCAGGGCGTCGGCGCCCAGGGTGGCGCCGCCCTCGGGGCTGATCAGGGCCAGCGGGTCGCCGGGCAGGGGTGAGCCGACCAGGGGGCGCAGGGTGGCGTAGGCCGAGGCGTCGCCGACCAGGACGCCGCCGAGCAGGGTGGTGGCGTCGTCGGAGACCACGAGTTTGGCGTAGCGCCTGTGGGCGGCGTCGTTGACGACCACGTCCAGGGCGCCGGGGGTGCGGCCGTGGGCGTCGCCGAAGCTGGCCACGTCCACGCCCAGGAGTTTGAGTTTGGTGGAGGTGTCGGCGCCGGTGAAGGTGGCGGAGCCGCCCACGAGCCGGTCGGCGACGACCTCGGCCATGGCGTTGCCGGGGGCGATGAGGCCGTAGACGGTGCCGCGGTGGTGGGCGGCTTCGCCGATGGCGTGGATGTGGGCGTCGCTGGTGGTGCAGGTGTCGTCGATGACGATGCCGCCGCGTTCGCCGATCGTGAGGTCGGCCGCGCGGGCGAGGTCGTCGCGGGGGCGGATGCCGACGGAGAACACGACCAGGTCGGTGTCCAGGCGGGTGCCCGTGTCCAGGGCCAGGCGGGCCGCGCGGCCGTCGGGTCCGGCTTCGACGGCGGTGGAGGCGGTGCCGGTGTGGATGTGTACGCCCAGGTCGGTGATGAGGGTGCGCAGGAGGGCTCCGGCGCCTTCGTCGATCTGGGCGGGCATCAGGTGGGGGGCGAGTTCGACCACGTGTGCTTGGAGGCCGAGCAGGCGTAGGGCGTTGGCGGCTTCCAGGCCCAGGAGGCCGCCGCCGATGACGACGCCGGTGCGGGCGCCCTGGGCGGAGGCGGTGATGGCGTCCAGGTCCTCGATGGTGCGGTAGACGTGGCAGCCGGGCAGGTCGTGGCCGGGGATGGGTGGGACGAAGGGGGTGGAGCCGGTGGCCAGGACGAGGCGGTCGTAGGTCAGGACGCGTCCGGTGGCGGTGGTGACGGTGTGGTGGGCGCGGTCGATGGCGGTGGCGCGTTCGTTGACGTGGACGTCCACGTGGGGGCCGCGTACGTCTGTCAGGGACAGGTCCTGCGCGCTGGCTCCGTCGAGGTAGGAGGACAGGGCCACACGGTCGTAGGCGGTGCGGGGTTCCTCGCCCACGACGGTGGTGTGCCAGTGGTGGGCGGTGTCGCGGTCGCGGAGGGCCTCGACGAGTCGGTGGCCGACCATGCCGTTGCCGATGACGACGAGTTCTTCCATGGGTGTGCGGCTCCTCCTGCTGCGGTCTCGGACGGTTTTCAGGCAACCCGGCGGGTGTTTCCCGGGGGTCAGCCGTGTGTGTCGCGGTTGTTTCGATGTGCTGTCATCGCAGGTGGGGGGTGCGTGATACGGGGTGAAGGCCCTGGCCGGGTGTGCCGGGGGCCTGGTGGTGGGCGTGGGGTGGCCGCTGTGGGGGGTTGGTCACACCGGGGTGGGTGGGCGGGGGTGCCGGTTACTGTGGCGGGGGGG
>NZ_ANAX01000016.1:4225-32902 GCF_000341065.1 Nocardiopsis halotolerans DSM 44410
GGGCTCGGTCTGGGTGGGCTGACGCGCCCGGAGTGAACGTGGTGGTGAGTGGGGGTTCTGTGCAGGTCGAGGTGTGGTCCGACGTCGTCTGTCCGTGGTGTTACATCGGCAAGCGCCGCCTGGAGAGGGCGTTGGAGGAGTTCGAACACGCGGGGCGGGTGCGGGTGCTCTGGCGGAGTTTCCAGCTGGATCCCTCCTTTCCCGAGGGGGTGGGTGAGCCGGTCTATGACGCGTTGGCGCGCAAGACGGGGTCCTCCCGGGAGCAGGTGCGGGCCATGACCGGTCAGGTCACGCAGGTGGCCGCCGAGGAGGGGTTGGACTACGACTTCGCGGGCGGGGTCATGGTCAACACCTTCGACGTGCACCGTGTGCTTCACCTGGCCCGGGAGCGCGGCCTGGAGGAGCGGGCGCATGAGCGGTTCATGCGCGCCCAGTTGGTGCAGGCCCGGGATCTGAGTGACGCCGACACTCTGGTGGAGGTGGCCACGGAGGTCGGGTTGGAGGGCAGGGAGGTGCGTGGGGTGCTCGCGGGGAGCGAGTACGCCGAGAGTGTGCGCGCTGACGTCGCCGCGGCCCGGGAGTTGGGGGCGACCGGGGTGCCCTTCTTCGTCATGGAGCGCGCTTTCGGGTTTTCGGGTGTCCAGCCGGTGGAGGTGTTCGTGGCGGCGCTGGACAAGGCCTACCGGGCCGGGCGGGGGTAGTTTTCGCCTGCGTGTGGGAGCGTGTCCACCTTCGTGTGGTGGTGGACCGTCGGGTCCGTGCCCCGCAGGGGGCGCGGCCCGTGCCTTCGACGTGGACGCCTGCCTGTGGCCGTGTCGGGGAAGGCGTACGGGCGGCTCGGGCACGCCCCCGCTCCCCCGTATGGGGGAGGCGGATCCCGCTCGGTGGTGAGGTGCGGGCGGGGCGGCGGACGCCAGGGTGGTGTGTGTCGAGACCGCGTCCCGAGTCGAAGGAGCAGGCCATGTCCTCTTCACCTCCCGTCACCGCACCCCCTCCCCCGCGGCTGCGGCCCGCGACCGTGTCCTGGGTGGCGCTGGCCTGGTCCGCGGTGGTGCTCACCCTGGGGCTGGGCTGGTTGAGCGGGGTGGTTCCGGTGGGGGTGCCCGACGGGTTCGGTTCGTTGTCGTCGTTGTTGCCTGCGGGGAGCGCGGGCGTGCTGGCGCTGGTGTTGGGCACGGTGGGGGTGGTGTGCGCCGTGTTCATGCTGCGTGCGCGGGGGTCGGGGGGTCGCCTGGTGGAGGCGGGTGCCTGGGTGCTGGCCGGGGTGGCGCTGTTGGTGTTCGTGGACGGGCAGCTGTTGTCCTGGTTGGGGTATTCGATGATCCTGCCGGTGGTGGGGTGGTTCGTGGACGGTCTGACGGCTTCCTGGGTGGAGGCGACCTTCACCGCGTCCCATCTGGCCACGTTGTTCTTCACGGCGGGTGCGGCGGTGTGGGCGGTGGCGGCGCTGACCCACCGTCGGGCGGTGCGCCTGGCGTGTGAGTGGTGCGGGCGTGCGCCGGGGTGGACGCACGGGGTCGAGCGCTCCGTGCGGGTGCGGGCTCTTGGTGTGGGCCGGGCCGCGGTGACGGTGGCGTGTGTGGTGGCCCTGTACTACCCGTCGTTGCGGTTTCCGTGGCTGTTCGGTGTCCCGGTGGGGATCGACGAGGAGCGGTTCGCCGCCATGGTCGCCGACGGCGACACCCTTCTCATCGGGGTGGGCCTGGGCACGGCCGCTGTGGTCGGGGTGGTGCTGATGGTGGGGCTCGTCCAGCGCTGGGGTGTGCGTTTCCCGCGGTGGATGGTGGGTCTGGCCGGTCGTCGGGTGCCGGTGTGGTTGGCGGTGGCGCCCGCGACGCTGGTGGCGATGGCGTTGGTGTCGATGGGCCGCAGCACGGTGGTCGAGCTCCTCGGCGATCAGGGTTCGCTGTTGACCATGGATCCCGTGCACGCGGGGGCGTTCGTGTCGATGGCGGTGTGGGGTGTGGCGCTGGGGGTGGCCACGGCCGCCTACGTGGTGCGGCGCCGCGCCGAGTGCGGGGTGTGCGGTCGGGGTCTGCCCGAGGTGGCTCCCCGTGACCTGCGTGCGGTGGGGGTTTGAGGTTGGTCGGTGTGCGGGCGTTCCACGTGGTGGGGCGCCCGCGTCTGTTCGTTCTCCACCGATCGTGCGAAAATGTATTTTCTGGTCGAAAGGTGACATGACGGGTAGAAGTTCGGGAGAAGAGCGACTGCCGCGTCAGATTCCGGGGTGTTGCCATGCCGGTGCACAACGCGTCCAACGAGTTGATGGTCTCCCTGGTGCGTGCCGGTCACCTGGCCACCTTCGAGGAGTTGCCCGCGCTGGTGGCCAAGAAGTCGGAGAACGCCGGGCTCTCCCAGGCGCGGATCTACCTCGTCGACCACCAGCAGCACGTCCTGCGTGAGTTCACCGGTGAGGGCCCCGACGCCCACGGCGGCGGCGAGGACCTTCCCGTGGACGGTTCCCTGGCCGGGCAGGCCTACGTCACGGGTGTGGCCGCACGCGCCGACGACGAGCAGTGTTACTGGCTGCCGATCCTGGACGGCGCCGAACGCCTGGGGGTGCTGCACGTGGACTACGCGGGCGACCCCGACCGTTCGGCGATGCGCGACCTGGCCTCGATGGTGGGATTGTTGGTCATCGACAAGCGCTCCAACAGCGACTCCTACGCCCGGCTGGTGCGTACCAAGCCCATGTCGGTCTCGGCGGAGATGCAGTGGACGCTGATGCCGCCGGGGACCTTCGCCGACTCGCGGGTGACGATCTCGGCGGCCACCGAACCGGCCTACGACAACGCCGGGGACTCCTTCGACTACGCCCTGACCGGGGAGATCGCCCATCTGGCGATGTTCGACGCCATGGGCCACGACACCGCGGCCGGTCTGATCGCGAACCTGGCGGTGGGGGCCTTCCGCAACGAGCGGCGCAAGGGCACTCCCCTGGCCGACATCTTCCGGGGTGTGGAGTCCATCCTCATCGACGAGTTCGTGCACAGCCGTTTCGCCACCGCGGTCCTGGCCGAGTTGAACATGGCCACCGGTGAGCTGGACTGGATCAACTGCGGCCACCTGCCGCCGGTCCTCATCCGGGGTGAGCGGGTCCGTGACCTGGAGTGCGAGCCCTCGCACCCGTTGGGGATGGATCTGGGGTTGCCGGTGACGGTGTGCCGGGAGCAGTTGGAGCCGGGCGACCGGCTGCTGCTCTACACCGACGGTGTCATCGAGGCCCGCGACTCCCAGGGCCAGGAGTTCGGTGTGGAGCGGTTCGTGGACTTCATCATCCGTCACCAGGCCGACAACATGCCGGTGCCCGAGACGCTGCGCCGCCTGGTGCACGCCGTGCTGGACTACCACCACGGCCGGTTCGGCGACGACGCCACCGTGCTCTTCTGCGAGTGGCACGGCTGAGACGGTTCCGACCCGTGAGGGCCGTGCAGCACACGCTGGTGGAACCGTCCCCGCCCGGATACGCCCGCGTGAGGCCGGGGTCCGGGCGGGGTAGCGCTGGAAGGTACAGGACCCGAGACGAATTCCAGGTGCCGGTATGCCAACACAACGCGGAATCGACAGTGTGGTATCGACTCTGGCGCTCGCCAGTCATATGAGCTCCTTCGCGGAGCTTCCGGATCTGGTGGCCCGAGAAGCCGCCCATGCGGGGCTGGCGGAGGTGCGTATCTACCTGGCCGACCGCCAGGAGCGTGTCCTGCGTGAGGTGACCGGCCGGGGCGTGGACGCCCATCAGGGCGGGCGGGATCTGCATATCGACGGTACGGTGGCGGGCCTGGCCTACATCAGGGGTGAGTCGGTGCGGGTCGTCAACGAGCACCGCTACTGGGTACCGGTCCTGGGCGGCACCGAGCGCCTGGGTGTGCTGCACGTGGCCTACACGGGCGATCCGGACCACCTGGCGATGCGGCTCCTGGCCTCGATGGTGGGGTTGCTCGTGGTGGACAAGCGCTCCAACAGCGACGCCTATGCCCGGCTGATCCGTACCAGGCCCATGGCGGTCTCGGCGGAGATGCAGTGGACGCTGATGCCGCCCAGCACCTTTGCCAACGGCAGGGTGGCGATCTCGGCGGCCACCGAACCGGCCTACGACAACGCCGGTGACTCCTTCGACTACGCCCTGGCCGGGGATGTCCTCCACCTGGCGATGTTCGACGCCATGGGTCACGACAACGCCGCGGGGCTGGTCGCGAACCTGGCGGTGGGGGCCTTTCGCAACCAGCGCCGCAAGAGCATGGACCTGAGTCAGTTCTCCCAGGGCATAGAGGAGATCATGACCGAGGAGATCGTACGCACACGCTTCGCCACAGCGGTCATGGGCGAGCTCAACATGACCACCGGTGTGTTCTCCTGGGTCAACCGCGGTCACCTGCCGCCCGTACTCATCCGGGACGGCAGGGCACACGAGTTGGAGTGCGAGCCCTCCCACCCGTTGGGGATGGACCTGGAGTTGTCCGTGACGGTGTGCCGGGAACAGCTCGAACCCGGTGACCGGCTGCTGTTGTACACCGACGGTGTCATCGAGACCCGCGACTTCGAGGACCGGGAGTTCGGGCTGGAGCGGTTCGTGGACTTCATCATCCGCTACGAGGCCGACCAGCTGCCCGTTCCCGAGACGCTGCGCCGCCTGGTCCAGGCTCTGAGGGCCTACCACCACGGCAAGCTCGACGACGACGCCACGGTGTTGGTCTGTGAGTGGCACGGCTGAGTCCACGCCCTCAGGTGGGGGCGGGTGTGGAAGGGGCGGCCAGGTCCCGGCGGGAGCGCAGCCCCAGTTTGGCCAGCGCGTTGGCCACGTGGGTCTCCACCGTGCGCGGGGACAGGTGCAGCAGGGCGGCGATCTCCCGGTTGGTGCGCCCCTGGGCGGCCAGTTCGGTGATCTGTACCTCGCGCGGGGAGAGTCGGCCCTGCCGGCGGGCCGGTGCGGGCGCGGTCGCCACACCGTGGGCGCGCAGTGTGCGGCGTACCCGGGAGGCGTCCCAGGTCGCGCCCAGCAGGGTGTACTCGCGCAGGGCCGTGCCCAGTGCGGACAGGCCCCTTTCGTGCTCGCCCGCCTGGGCCAGGTGGGCGTGGGCCGCGGCCTCGTGGACCTGGGCGGCGTCGTAGGGGCGGGGCATGTCCCGGTAGGCGGTCTCGGCCTGGGCGTACAGGTCCAGCGCCCGTCCGTGCTGGCCGTGGTGGTGGGCCAGGGCGGCCTCCAACCGCAGCAGGGCGGCGGTGGCCGCGGGGGCGCTGGTGTGGCGCAGTCCCGCGCGAAAGCGGGTGCACAGGTCCTGGGCGACCGCGTGCCGGTCGCTGTGGAGTAGGGCCTCCATGCCCGGGACCAGGTCGGCGGCCCACACCCAGATGCCCTTGCTGGCCACCAGGGAGACCAGGTCCTGCACCCGTGCCCAGGCGGTGCCGGGGTGGCCCTGGGCGGTGGCCATGCGGGCCAGGAGTCCGGCGGCGAAGGCCCGCAGGGGGAGGGTGTGGTCGGGGCCGGGGGGTTCGGTGGTGGTGTCGGTGAAGCGCGACAGGTGGGTGCGTGCGGTGGCGGCCTCTCCGTGAGCCAGGGCCAGGGCGGCCCGTACCAGGGTCAGTTCGGCGGTGACCGAGTGCAGGTGGGCCGTCTCCAGGTGGCGTTCGGTCTCCTGGGCCAGGTTCGTCCAGTGTCCGCGCGTCCAGTCCAGGATCAGGCGCAGGGCCTGGGCGCTTTCGTGGAAGTAGGGGAGTTCGGCCGCGGGCGACCAGCGGGTGGCGTCGTCCAGGTGGTGGTCGGCGCGCCCGTAGTGGCCGAGCATGACGGCGGCGTCGGCCAGGTTGAGGGAGGCGCGGGCGAACTCGCGGCGCCGTGCCACCACCTCGGGCGCGGGGCGGGGGTGTGTGGCGCCGGGGTCGGGCAGGTCGACCCGCCATGCGGCCGGGTCGCCGATCTGGGCGAGCAGGGTGGCGTGGTTGACGGCCACGCTGTGGCCCACGGCCGGGTCCTGGCTGTGGCGGGCGGCGGCCAGGGCCTGGTCCATCCACCTGCGGTGGGTGTCGACCGAGTCGGGTGTGGTGCGGGGTACGGCCAGTGCGCACATGGCGCGTGCGGCCAGGCCGGGGCGGGTGGACAGTTCGGCGGTGGCGCGGACGAGTTCGCCGCGTGCGGTGCGTCCCTGGGAGGCCTGGTTGAGCAGGAGCAGGCCCAGTTCCATGCGTAGTTCGCCGCGTTCAGGTGGGGACAGGCCGGGGGCGGCCAGGACGTCGCGCAGCACGGTGATGGTGTCCTCGGCGCTGGTCGCGGTCAGGGCGGCCCGGCCGAGTTTGAGCGCCAGGTCGCGGCGGCGGTGGGCGGGCAGGTTCTGGCGGGTCAGGGCGTCGCGCAGCAGGGTGACGGCGGTGGTGTCCTCGCCCTGGGACAGGGCCAGGTCGGCGGCCTGTTCGGCGTGGTCGGTCCAGGCGGACAGGTGTGCGCACTCGCGGGCGTGGTGGGCCAGGCGGGCGTGGGGCGGGCCGGGTGCCTGGCTCAGGGTGGTCAGGGCGGCGCGGTGCAGGCGGCGGCGTTTTCCGTGGGGTAACGCGTCGTGGTAGACGCGGCGCAGCAGGGGGGTGGCCAGGGTGAGGGTGGCGGGCGCGGTGGGGCGCAGCAGGCCCAGTCGGCAGGCGCGGGAGAGGGCCCGGTCGGCGCGTGGGGGGTCCAGGCCCGCCACGCGGGCCAGGTCGGTTTCGTCGCAGGGGTGGTCCAGGACGCTGGCGGCGCGTAGGAGGCGGCGGGTGTCGCGGTCCAGGTGGCGTAGGCGTTCCAGGAGCCAGTCGCGCAGGGTGGCGGGTACGGGTGGAGCGGGTGGGACGGCGGGTTCGCCGGGGGCGGTGGACAGGTGGTGCAGGGTTTCCACCGCGGCCAGGGGTAGGCCGCCGGTCCAGGTGTGCAGGTGGTGGGCGTCGGTGTCGGTGACGGTGGTGGGGGCGAGCATCTGGCGGGCCAGGTCGAGCAGGTGGTCGGGGCTCAGTGGGGTCAGGGTGAGTTCGTGGTGGGGGGTGGTGGGGGGTGTGCGGGTGGCCAGTGCGGCCACGGGGAAGGTGCGCGGGAGTTCCTCGGGGCGGTAGGTCAGGACCAGGCCCAGGTGTGCGGGCAGGCGTGGGGCCAGGTAGTACAGCAGGTCGCGGGTGGCGGGGTCGGCCCACTGCACGTCTTCGAGGACGAGGACGGCGGGGCTCAGGGCGTCCAGGAGTGCGGCCAGGGCCCGGTAGAGGCGGTGGTGTTCGGCGGCGGTGGAGTTGGCGGGCGGGGGTGGCGGGGGCAGGTGTTCGGTGTGTTCGGGCAGGAGGGGGCGCAAGGCGCCGCACAGCGGGTTGAGGCGGTCGGGGAGGGTGGCCTGGTGGAGGGCCTCGACCAGGGGTGCGAGGGGGAAGGGGTCGGCGCGGGGCGGGCAGTGTCCGGTCAGGAGGGGTGTGTCCTGGTCGAGTTCGCGGATCAGGCGGGTCTTGCCCGATCCGGCCTCACCGGCCAGGAGGAGGAGGGATCCGGGGGTCGCGGCGGTGCGCAGCTGGTGTCGTTCCTTGTCACGTCCGACGAGCGGGGGGAAACACACCTACCCGACGGTATAGCGACGGGAGGCGACGGAAAAGGGGGGTGGGTCAGACAGGTTCGTGTTGTGGGCCCGTGTTGGTGTACAGGGTGTTCAGGGGTGTGCGTGGGCGGCGCGGGGGCGGGTGTGGGGGCGTAGAATCCGCCCAGAACGCGCGGACAGGACAACGGAATCCGGGGTGTGGCGTGGCGGAGATGGTGCACGTGGTCGTTCCGGTGTTCGCGGTGGTGGTGACCGGTCTGTTCGCCGGATTGTTCTTCGCGTTCTCCGTCGCGGTGATGCCCGGGATGCGCCGGTCCGGTGACCGGGCGATGGTCGAGGTGATGCAGGGCGTCAACGTCGCCATCCTCAATCCGTTCTTCGCCGTGGTCTTCATCGGCGCGCCGGTGGCGGTGCTGGCCTGCGCGGTGCTCTACGCCAGTGTGGGGGCGATGGGCGCGGCGGCGTGGTCGGTGGCGGCCCTGGTCTGTCTGGTCGTCGCGGTGCTGGTGACGTTCACGGTCAACGTGCCGCGCAACAACGCCCTGGAGGAGGCGGGTGTGGCCGAGCGGATCGCGGATCCGGCCGCGGTGCGCGCCGCATTCGAGCCGGTGTGGGTGCGTTGGAACCACGTGCGCACCCTGGTCTCCGTCCTGGCGCTGGTGGGTGTGGTCATCGCGGTGGGTCTGCGCTGACCCGGGTCTTCTTCACCTGGCACCTCCAGGGGCCTTCGAGGCCCGAATAGTGGCCGGATGCGGTGTGAAAAGCCGTTGCCCGCCGGTGGCGGGTGGGGAGATACTCCCCCGTATGAGCTCACAGCGCGCGGACATGTTCCTGCCCCTGGACGAGGATCCCCGTGAGGGCCGCCCGCGACCCGTCGGCGAGCGCGCCGTCCTGGTCGATTTCCTGCACCAGCAGCGTATGACGCTGGAGGTGAAGTGTTCGGGTCTGGACGCCGAGGCGCTGGCCCGTCGTGCGGTGCCGCCCTCCACGCTGTCCCTGTTGGGGTTGGTGCGGCACATGGCCGAGGTGGAGCGGGTGTGGTTTCGGTGTCGTCTGGGCGGGCAGAGCCGCGCGCAGGCTCCCTGGCTCTACTGTACGGAGGAGGAGCCCGACGGGGACTTCGACGGTGCGGTGGCCGACCCGGCCGTGGTGGAGCAGGCGTGGGCGACCTGGCGTGCCGAGTGCGCGTACACCGACGCGTTCGTGGCCCGCGCACCCGACCTGGAGAGGGTGAGCTGGACCGTCCCTCACAACGGTCGGGTGGTGGACCTGCGGGAGGTGTTGGTGCACATGGTCGAGGAGTACGCCCGCCACAACGGGCACGCCGACCTGCTGCGTGAGCGTATCGACGGGCGTCGGGGCCAGTAGCCGGGGTCCGGGGCGGTCTTCAGCCCACGCTCGCGGTGGTCTGGTCCTGCATGCCCGACAGCAGCGCCTGGACGTCGCGTACGCATCCGCCGCACCCGGTGGTGGCGCGTGTGCGCTGGGCGATGGCCTCGCGGGTGCGTGCCCCGTCCAACCAGGCCTGTTCGATGTCGGTGCGGCTCACGGCGTTGCACCGGCACACCAGTGCCTCCCCCTGCTCGTCCTGGTCCTGGTCGGGGGCGGTGGGCAGCCCCTGGAGCAGGGCCAGCCTGTCGGCGGGGACGGGGGCGCCGGTGTCGTAGAGCTGGGACAGGGTCGCGGCGGCCTCGGGGAAGCCCAGCAGGACCGCGCCCACCACCTTCTCCCGGCGCACGGACAGTTTGGCGTAGCGTCCGCCGTGGGGGTCGCTGATGGTCACGGTCTCCAGGTCCTCGTCGTCCTCGTGTACCTGGCCGAACGCGGTCAGTTCGATGCCCTCGGCCTTGAGCCGGGTCAGTGGTCTGGCTCCGGTGTAGAGGGCGTGCGGCGCTTTTCCGGTCAGGCGTTTGGCGAGCACGGCGGCCTGTTCCCAGCCGGGTTGGATGAGTCCGGCGCCGCCGCCGGGGTGTTGGGCGCAGTCGCCGAGGGCGTGCACGCGTGCGTCGGAGGTGGCCAGGCGGTCGTCCACCAGAACGCCGTGTTCGACCTCGATTCCGGCGTCGCTGGCCAGTTCGGTGTTGGCGCGCACTCCGGCGGTGACCACCAGGGCGTCGCCGGGCAGCATGCGGCCGTCGTCCAGTTCCAGGCCGGTGCCGGGGATCCAGCGGGAGGCGACCCGCCAGGAGTGCACCCTCACCCCCAGCGCGGCGTAGCGTCGGGCGAGGATGCGGGCGGCGGGTTGGTCGATCTGGCGGCGCATGATCCAGGGCGAGGACTCCACCACCGACACGCGCATGCCGCGGCCGATCAGGCCCCGTGCGGCTTCCAGGCCCAGGACGCCGCCGCCCAGGACCACCACGGGCGCGCCGGGCCGGGCCAGGGCGAGCAGGCGCTGGCAGTCCTGGAGGTCGCGTAGGGCGGTCACTCCCTGCCCGGGTGTGCCGTCGGCCTCGGTCACGCCGGGGATCGGGGGGAAGGAGGCGCGTGCTCCGGTGGCCAGGACGAGTTCGTCGTAGGTCAGGAGGCGGCCGTCGTCCAGGGTGAGGGTGCGTTCGTCGGTGTTCAGGGCGGTGGCGGTGACGCCGGTGCGCACGGTGACGCCGGGGGTGTCGGGGACGGGCAGGCGGATCTGGTCGGGGGTGTAGTCCCCGGCGACCACACCCGAGAGCAGGACGCGGTTGTAGGCGGGGTGGTGTTCGGTGCCGACCACGCTGACGTGGACCCGTTCTCCGTTCGGGTCCAGGCGGGCGGTCTCCTCGGCGAAGCGGGCGCCGACCATGCCGTTGCCGACGACCACGATCTGACGCGGGGACGCGCCCTGCACGGTGCTCAACTGCTGCCTCCTGGTGTGGGTGTGTGCGTTCCCGGGCGGCGTCGGCCGGGGCGGTGTGTGGTGGGGCTGGGTCCGTACCCTCAGGCCGGGTGCGGGTCGGGCTCCAGGCGTACCGCGCTGACCTTGAACTCGGGCATACGGCTGGTGGGGTCCAGGGCCGGGTTGGTCAGGTTGTTGGCGGCCTGGTCCGCGGCGAAGTGGAAGGGTACGAACACCGTGTCCAGGCGCGCGGTGGGCGTCAGGCGCACCCGTGCGCGGGTGTGGCCGCGCCGGGAGGTGAGGCGGGCCCAGTCCCCGGCGGCGAGTCCGGCGCGGGCGGCGGTGTCGGGGTGTACCTCCACGTACGCCTCGGGTTCGGCCCGGTTTAGTTCGCCGACGCGGCGGGTCTGGGCTCCGGACTGGTAGTGGCCCATGAGGCGTCCGGTGGTCGCCACGAGCGGGTAGTCGTCGTCGGTGGTCTCGGCGGGGGGCCGGTGGGCGACCGCGGTGAGGCGGGCGCGGCCGTCGGGGTGGGCGAAGGTGTCCAGGAACAGCCGGGGTGTGGGGGTCTGGCGGGCGCGTACGGGCCAGTGCAGGGCCTCGCCGGAGGCCAGCCGGTCGGGGGTGACGCCGGAGTAGTCGGCGGTGCCTCCGGCTGAGGCGCGGCCCAGTTCGGCCAGGACGGTGTCGGGGTTGGTGGGGAAGCGTTCGGCGGGCTGTCCCAGGCGTACGGCCAGCGCGGAGAGCACCTCCAGGTCGGTGCGTACCCCCTCGGGTGGGGGCAGGGCCCGGGTGCGGCGCAGGACGCGGCCCTCCAGGTTGGTCATGGTGCCGCTCTCCTCCGCCCACTGGGCCACGGGCAGGACCACGTCGGCCATGGCGGCGGTTTCGGAGAGGACGAAGTCGGCGGCCACCAGCAGGTCCAGGGAGGACAGGCGGTCGCGTACGCGCGCGGTGTCGGGGGCCGAGACCACGGGATTGGAGCCCATGAGCAGTAGGGCGCGCGGCCCGTCGGGGGTGCCCAGGGCGTCCAGGAGTTCGTAGGCCGAGCGGCCCGGGCCGGGCAGGGTCTGGGGGTCCACGCCCCACACGCCTGCGACGTGGGCGCGGGCGTCGGGGTCGTCGATGCGGCGGTAGCCGGGGAGCTGGTCGGCCTTTTGGCCGTGTTCGCGGCCGCCCTGGCCGTTGCCCTGGCCGGTGATGCACCCGTATCCGCTGCCGTGGCGGCCGGGCAGGCCCAGGGCCAGGGCCAGGTTGATCCAGGCCGAGACGGTGTCGGTGCCCTTGGCGTGCTGTTCGGCGCCGCGTCCGGTCAGGACGTAGGCGGAGCGGTTGCGTGCGGCCTTGCCCAGCAGGTCGGCGGCGGCGCGGATGCTGGTGGCGGGTACGCCGGTGACCTGTTCGGTGCGTTCGGGCCACCATGCGGCGGCGTGTTCCCAGGCGGCCTCGAAGCCGTGGGTGCGTTGGTCGATGAAGTCGGTGTCGCACCAGCCCCGGACGCGGGCGGTGTGCAGCAGACCCAGGGCCAGGGCGAGGTCGGTGCCGGGTCGGGGGGCCAGGTGTACGCCGCCGCCCGCGAGGGCGACCTGGGCGGTGGCCGAGCGGCGCGGGTCGATGACGATCAGGGTGGGGGCGGACAGGTGGCCCATCATCGGTGGCATGGTCTCGGCCGGGTTGGCTCCGGCGAGCAGGACGACCTCGGCCCCGCTGAGGTCGGTGAGGGGGAAGGGCATGCCGCGGTCCAGGCCGAAGGCCCGCGTGCTGGCGGCGGCGGCCGAGGACATGCAGAACCGGCCGTTGTAGTCGATCTGGGAGGTGCCCAGGGCCAGGCGGGCGAACTTGCCCAGGGTGTAGGACTTCTCGTTGGTCAGTCCGCCGCTGCCGAAGACCGCGACGGTGTCGGGACCGGACTGGGCGCGCAGGGCCAGCAGGCGTTCGGCGACGTGGTCCAGGGCGGTGTCCCAGTCGGTCTCGGCCAGGTCCGAGGTGCGGTCCTTGCGGATCAGGGGGCGGGTGAGGCGGTCGGGGACGGTGAGGACCTCGGTGGAGGTCCATCCTTTGCGGCACAGGCCGCCGCGGTTGGTGGGGAAGTCGGCGGGGCGTGCGGCCGGGCGCCCGTCGGGTCCCGCTTCCAGGTGCATGGCGCACTGGAGCGCGCAGTAGGGGCAGTGTGTGGTGGTCATGTGGTGGTCTCCACGCGGAGGGTACCGGTTCGCGGCGGGGTGGTGCGGGCGGGGCGGCGCAGGTAGACCGCCCAGGTGACGGCTGCGCAGATCAGGTAGAAGACGCCGAAGGCGATGAAGCCCGGGGCGGCGGACTCGGTGAGGCGGAAGGACTCGCGAAAGACCAGGTTGATGCCGACACCGCCCAGGGCGCCCATGGCGCCGATCAGGCCGAGCATGGAGCTGGCGATGCGCTTGTTGTAGGAGTGGGCCTCCTGGGGCGGGGTGCCCTGGGAGATGGCGTTTTGGGCCTTGGCCGCGTAGATGGAGGGGATCATCTTGTAGGTGGAGCCGTTGCCGAGGCCGGTGAGGACGAACACGATGCCGAACGCGGTGACGAACAGGGGCAGGGAGTCCATGTTGATGGCCGTCACGACCCCGGCGGTTCCGGCCACCATCGCCAGGAAGTTCCACAGGGTGACGCGCGCTCCCCCGACACGGTCGGCCAGCTTGCCGCCCAGGGGGCGGAGGAGCGATCCGATGGCCGGGCCGAGGAAGGTGATGGAGGCCGCCTGGAGGGGGTCCAGGCCGAACTGGTTCTGGAGCAGCAGGCCGAAGGCGAACCCGAAGCCGATGAAGGATCCGAACGTGCCCACGTAGAGGAAGGACATGATCCAGAAGTGGCGGTCCCTGGTCGCGGCGAGCTGGGCGGAGATGTCGGTGCGGGCGCTGGAGAGGTTGTTCATGTGCCGGAACGCGACCCAGATGGCCAGAAGCAGGAAGGGCACGTAGAACAGGGGCACGAGGTGGCCGGCCTGGATGGTGAACAGGGCGATGATGCCCAGGCCCACCAGTTGGACGGTGGCCACGCCGATGTTGCCGCCGCCGGCGTTCATGCCCAGGGCCCACCCCTTCTCCTTCTCGGGGAAGTAGAAGTTGATGTTGGCCATGGAGGAGGAGAAGTTGCCGCCGCCGAAGCCCGCGGTGGCGCCCAGGAGCACGAACAGCCAGTAGGGCGTGTCGGGGTTCTGGATGAGGTGGACCGCCAGGAGCGTGGGTACCAGCAGCATGCTGGCGGAGATGATCGTCCAGTTGCGGCCGCCGAAGATCGGGACGGCCAGGGTGTAGGGGACGCGGAGGACGGCACCGACCAGGGAGACGATCGAGACCAGCAGGAACTTCTGTTCGGGTGACCAGTCGAAGCCGGTCTCGGGGGTCATGAACAGCACCAGGACCGACCACAGGCTCCACACGGAGAAGCCGATGTGTTCGGAGAAGATCGACGCCCACAGGTTGCGGCGGGGCACCCCNGAAGATCGACGCCCACAGGTTGCGGCGGGCCACACGGCGCCCTCCGCCGTTCCAGAACCCTTCGTTCTCGGGGTCCCATGTGGTGATCCAGCTCTTACCGGTGCGCGGTGCGCGTGGGCCGGTCTCGGAGACCACGGGCCGTGCCTTCCTGTTCGGCGGTTGTTGACGGGATCCAAGGTATGAAGGCCGCGTTGCTTGGAGGTGTCCACCCGTAACGCACGGGAAACAGTCGACTCACCCGTGGTGCGCGGGCCCGGTGAGAACGCCCGTCGCCGCTGGTGGGGGCGGTGTCGGGTCGCTTGTGGTGTGGTGAGCGCCACCCCGGTCGGACGCCGGCCCGGGTTCCGGGTCGGGTGTGCCGTCCCTCCCCGGCCGGATTTCTTGGAAAAAGTCGGGGGCGGTGTCGATCCGCGGCATGCCCCGTTCGACCTGAGAATGAGAGGGCCCACACAAGGGGCCCGGACGTGTCAGGGAGACAGAGCCATGAAGTACATGCTGATCATGCGCGCCACCGACGAGGCGTTCGCGAGGATGGCCGACACCGACTTCGACGAGATGCTCGCGACCGTGGGCAGGTACAACGACGAGTTGGTCCGCGCCGGTGTGCTGGTGGCCGCGGAGGGGCTCGACGACGCCGCCGAGGGTGTGGTCGTGGACTACTCCTCCGAGCCGCCCGTGGTCACCGACGGCCCCTACGGCGAGACCAAGGAGCTGTTCGGCGGGTTCTACATCCTCAACGTGGCCTCGAAGGAGGAGGCCGTGGAGTGGGCCAGGCGGTCGCCGATCACCGGCCCGGGCTTCAAGACCGAGATCCGCCGGGTCACCACGATCGACGAGTTCCCGCAGGACAACGAGTGGGTCCAGAAGGAGCGGGCCTGGCGTGAGGCCACCGGGCAGCTGTGAGCGTGTGAGCGGGGTGGCGGGAGATGACTGACCCGACCGGCCGTGAGGCCGTGGCCGCCGTGTGGCGGATCGACGCGGCGCGGATCGTCGGTGCGCTCGCGCGCTACACCGGTGACTTCGCGCTGGCCGAGGATCTGGGGCAGGAGGCTCTGGCCGAGGCCCTGGTGACCTGGCCGCGTGACGGCGTGCCCCGCAATCCCGCGGGGTGGTTGCTCACCGTGGGTCGGCGTCGCGCGATCGACGCGTTCCGTCGGCGTGCGGTCCGTGACGACAGGTACGCCGCCCTCGCCCGTGACCTGGGTGAGGGCGGGGCCTCCTCGGGCGGTCCGCCCGCCGATCCGGCTCGTGAGGCCGGGGACGTGTTGTGGGATCCGGACCAGATCGACGACGACGTGCTCGCGTTGATGTTCGTCTCCTGCCATCCCGTGCTGTCGCGGGAGGCGAGGGTGGCGCTCACCCTGCGGGTGGTGGGCGGTCTGAGCAGTGACGAGATCGCCCGGGCCTTCCTCGTGCCGACCGCGACCGTGCAGGCCCGCATCACCCGGGCGAAGAGGACCCTGGGGGCGGCCCGGGTGCCGTTCGAGGTGCCCTCGGCCCGGGAGCGGGCCGAGCGGCTCGGCTCGGTGCTCAGCGTGGTCTACGTGATCTTCACCGAGGGGTCCTCGGCCAGTTCCGGTGACGTGCTGTTGCGGACCGATCTCGCGGGTGAGGCGCAGCGCCTGGCGCGGGTGCTGGCCCGGTTGGTGCCGGAGGAACCCGAGGTCCACGGCCTGTTGGCGCTGCTGGAGTTGACCGCGGCGCGTTTTCCCGCCCGTACGGGTGCGGACGGGCAACCGGTGCTGTTGGAGGACCAGGACCGCCGCCGTTGGGACCGCGCCGCGATCCGCCGGGGGCGTGCGGCCCTGGCCCGCGCGGGGAGGCTCGGCCGGGGATTGGGCGCCTACGGTCTGCAGGCGGCGATCGCCGAGTGCCACGCGCTCGCCGCGTCGGTCGAGGCCACCGACTGGGAGCGCGTCGTGCTCCTCTACGAGGCGCTGGGGCGGCTCGCGCCGTCGCCGGTGGTCGACCTCAACCGTGCGGTGGCGGTCTCCATGGCCCGGGGTCCGGCCGCGGCGCTGGCGATCGTGGACGGTTTGGTGGCCGCCGGGGCCCTGGCGGACTCGCACCTGCTGCCGGGGGTGCGCGGGGAGTTGCTCACCCGTCTGGGGCGGGTCGGCGAGGCGCGCACCGATCTGGAGGCCGCCGCGCGGTTGTGCGGTAACGAGCGGGAACGGGCGGTGTGGGAGCGCAAGCTCGCCGACCTGGGCTGAGCGGGTTCACGGCCCGGGCGGGTGGTTTTCGGCGCGTGGTGGCGGTTCCTCCGTCGAACGTGCACGTCGAGGTCGACGCCTCCCGGGCCGGGTGCGGTGTGTGTGGGGCTCCCGGCGGCCGGGCCGGGAGCCTCCTCACGGGTCGGGAACGTCAGGGCTGCGGGGGTGGGTTCCATGCGGCGCGGTCGGTGCCCCAGAGGGTGGAGGGGCGGGCCCAGTCGTCGGGGGATCCCTCGTAGTGGACCGGTGGGAGCGCGTGGCGCAGCGGACCGTGGGCGGACGGGGTTTCGGTGAGCCAGTCGTCGGCCTCGTAGGTGCCCTCACCGGCGGGTTCGGGGGTGATGCCGTGCAGGAGCCAGTCGGCGGTTCCGGCCAGGGAGAACCGTAGGAGGCGGCCCCGGCCGTCGGTCTGCCGTTCGGTCAGCGCCCGCAGTACCCCGGCGGCCAGGAGGTAACCGGTGCCGTGGTCCAGTGCCTGGGCGGGCAGCGCGCCGGGGTGGCCGTCGGGGCCCGCCTCGATCGCCGCGATGCCGCAGGCCGCCTGCACCAGGCTGTCGAACCCTCTCCGGCCGGCCCAGGGGCCCGACCACCCCCAGGCGCACAGTTGGGCGGTGACCAGACCGGGGCGGCGGGCCATGAGTTCCTCGGCCGCCAGCCCGCGCCGGTCGAGGGAGCCCGGCCGGTAGCCGGTGACGACCACGTCGGCCGAGTCGAGGAGTTCCTGGAAGGTGCGCTGGCCCTCGGCGGTGTCCAGGTCCAGCAGGGCGGAGCGTTTACCCATTCCGGTGTCGATGTGGCTGTCGGGGTCCTCGGGGAACCGGGGTGGGTCCACACGCAGCACGTCCGCCCCCAGGAGGGCGAGGGTCCGGGTGGCGACGGGACCGGCGATGACGCGTGTCAGGTCCAGGACCCGTACTCCGGCGGCTGGCAGGGGGGCGGGCGGCAACCGGCGTCCGCTGGTCCCACCGGTCCGCTCGACCTCGGCCAGGGGGCGCCTCCCCTCGTCTGACGCGGGGGCGGGGGCCACGGCCACGGCCAGGCCGCCAGCGGCGTACACCCTTTCCTGGACCTGTCGTGCGGTGAGCGTCGCCAGTGCCTCGGTGAGCCGCCCGACCAGTGCCGTCCCGTTGTCGTCCGGTGTTGCGGTCCCGGCGCCGTCCCCGGTGGTGATGCCCAGGGCGGACAGGAGCCGGGCGCGGTGGTGGGGGTAGTTCGCGTGGGTGCGCACCCACCCGTCGGCGGTCCTCCAGAAGCCGGACAGGGGCGCGAAGGGGGTCGGTGCGCGGCCGTTCACCAGCAGGTGCCGTTCGCTGACGAAGGCGGTGGCCACGGCGCCCTCGTCCACCCTCACCCGGGGGACGTCTCCCCCGTTGCGCGCGGCCAGCAGTTCGGCGGCGGCGAGCGAGCACACGCCGACCGTCGCACGTGCGAGTTCACGCACCGGTAGTACGGCGGGGAGTACCTTGCCCGCGCTTTGGTAGGACACCTTCGCGGTCAGGTCGGCGGGGCCTTGGACCGTGTTCCACGCGTGGGCTGTGGTCGTGTCGGGTGTGTTCGTCATGGCCCCATACTTCATGCCCCTCCCCTTGCGGTGCTGAACCGGGGACGGGTGACGGGCGGTGGTGGTTGGGGTGGTGTGGCGCCGCGCCCGTGCCGGGGCTGCGGTCTGCCGGGTGGGGCCGGGCCGGTGGTGCGTCTCCCCTGGGCCAACGCCGTCACAGGCGGCGCGGGTCGGGCGGAACGCGGTGGCGCGTGGGGGCTCACGGAGGGCCCGCACGCCTTTGACCTGCATGGTTGCTCAGGCGTGGTGTTGTCTTTCCCACCCCTTCGGGGTGGTTTCAAGCCTGGTCAAAGGGAGGGTCATCGCATACGTTGCACGGGTGAATTTTATTGAATCGATACCAAAGCCCGTGTTTATCACGACCTCCGGTCTCATGCTCGCTTCGGGGCTGCTCCTGGCCGGTCCGGGCATCGCCGCCGCCGCGGAGGCCCAGGTGGAGTCCCAGTCCTTCGACTCCTTCGACTCCTCCGAGAGTACGCAGGTGACGCCGGTCTCCTACGGCGACTCCGACGAGCACGCCGACACCGACGAGGAGTCCGAAGGGGCTCGGGGTGAGGAGTCCGAGAAGGCCCCGGAGGAGGAGCCCCCGGAGGAGGAGTCCGAGGAGGCCTCGGAGGAGGAGACCTCGGCAGAGGAGTCCGAGGGGGCCCGGGACGAGGGGTCCGAGGACGCCCCGGAGGAGGAGACCGAGGATGAGGCGCCCACGGACGAGGAGATCGCCGAGGACCTCAACGACGAGTTGAACGACGACATGGCGGGCCACCTGACGGCCGACCACGTCTCCCACGCCCGTGCGATGGTCGAGGCCGCCAAGGACCGCGACATGGACAAGCGCGCCGCCACCATCGCGGTCACCACCTCCATCGTCGAGACCCACCTGGACAACCTCGACTGGGGCGACCGCGACAGCGTCGGCCTGTTCCAGCAGCGCGACCACTACGGCTCCCAGGAGCAGCGGCTCGACCCCGCGTGGGCCGTCGACGCCTTCTTCGACGAGATGAAGCGTGTCTACCCCGACGGAGAGTGGAAGGACGCGCCGATCGGTGACGTCGCCCAGGGAACACAGCGCTCGGCCTTCCCCGACCGCTACCAGTACCAGGCCGAGGACGCCGAGGTCATCGTCGACCACCTCTGGTAAAGCACCACCCCAGCACGGACAGCGCAGCGTGCGGTCCCCGCTCCCGCACGCCCCACCGGTGGAGGCCGGTGACCGGACGCCCGGTCACCGGCCTCCACCTGTCGTCGCGGTACCCGACCCGTGACGGGCGTCGGTAGACGTTCAGTCCCCGGCTGTGGGCCCTCACGTTCGCCAGGCGTCCAGGCACCGCGCCATGAGCCGGAAGGGGAGGGCCTGCCCCCTGGTCTGGTCGACGGTGCCGACCACGTGCAGATCGGCTTCGGGACAGTGGAAGAGCCAGGTTCCGGTGGCTCCCGAATGGCCGACGAGTGTGACGGGGCGGTGCCTCGGTGACATGAGCCGGGAGACCCTGAAGAACATGGTGCCCAGCCCGTAGCGGAGTATGGGGATGTTGCGCAGCCGGTTGCGCCGCTCGGTGAGCAGCTCTGCTGTACGGGTCTCGTCGAAGAGTGCGCCGTCGAGCAGCGCCCGTTGGAAGGCGACGAGGTCGCCGGGGGTGCTGAACAGGTCATTGCTGGATTCGATCAGCGAGGACAGCTCGACGCGGCGCTGTCTGGTGTACAGCGGTGAGGGCGTCGCGGTGGTCGGGTCCGGCGGGCGGTGCCCGGGGAGCCAGGTGCGCGTCAGACCGAGTGGGTCGAGGATCCTCGCGGTCAGCAGGTCGGTGAACGGTCGGCCCGTCGTCGTCTCCACGATGCGGATGAGCAGTTGGAAGCCGGTGTCGGAGTAGCGGGCCTTTTGCCGGGTGGCGCTGAGGTCCTGCGGCTCGAAGTGGGGGCGCTGCCGCTCGCGTGTGGTGCGTAGTGTGTCCTCGAAGGTCCAGGACAGGTCCTGACCGGCGGTGAGGTGCTCGTACAGGCTGGGGCCCCCACGGCGTTTCTCGAAGTGGTCGGGCAGGCCGGAGGTGTGGCTCGCCAGGTGGCGCACCGTGATCGCGGGCGTGTGGTCGGTCCCCCCGAGGACATGGAGCCCGGCGGTCACCCGCTCGGGCAGGTAGCTGGTGATGGGTGCGTCCAGTTCGAGTTCGCCGCGCTCGTGCGCTTGGAGCACCAGGGTGATGATGAAGCGCTTGGTGACGCTCGCGATGAAGAACGGGGTGTCGGGGTGCGGCGGGTGGCCGTCGGCACCGGCGGGCCCGGCCGCGGCGGACCAGCGCCGTCTTCCGTCGCCGCTGATGACGGCGAGGTTGGCGTGGTGTAGGTCGCGTCGTGCGACGAGGTTTCTCAGCAGGTCCGTCAGTTGTGTGTCGACGCGGGCGGGAACGCGGTTGTCGTGGGCGTGGGTCACGGCGGGCGGCGGTGTCACGTGGGTGCTCCCTTGGCTGTGTTCCCTCGGCGGGGTCCGTCGCCACGCCCGCACCGGTTGGGCCTGTCGACGGAAGGGGAGGGCCCGACGATTCTATATGTCTAGTAGACGTATCTATGAGAGGTGACGGTCTAGACTCGGACCATGCTGCATGTGATCCTCGGTCTGCTCCTGATCGCCCCGCAGAGCTTCTACGACCTCATCAAGGGGTTCGAGTCCGGCGTCGCGCTCTTCTACAGCGCCAGCTCCGGCAGCATCAAACGCGCGCTGGACACCCTGCTGGCGAGGGGGTTCATCGAGGTGGCCAGCGTCGAGGCCAAAGGACGGGGGCGGAAGGTGTACCGCCCGACCGGCTCCGGTCGTGAGGAGTTCCGCGCGTGGATGACACAGGATCCGACCGGGTCCGACCTGGAGACCGCGGCGCTGTCCAGGCTCTACTTCCTCGGTCTGCTGGAGCCGGGCGAACGCGCGGGGGTGCTGCACCGCATCACGGCGCGCATCGAGGCCGACCTCGCCGCTCTGACGGATCTGGAGGGGCGCCTGGACACCCTGGACGTTGGTGAGGAGCACCGGGACCTGGTCACCCACCAGCGCGCGGCGCTCGACTACGGCATAGCCGCACACCGCTTCATGCTCGACTGGTTCCGCGACCATGGTGCCCGGCACGAGACGCCGGACCGTTGATTCCGTGCACGCGCCCGCCGCCCCGGTCGTCGGCGCTCCGATCCGGCCGTCCCCGTCCGTCCCGGTGGAGGGTCCCGGGCCCTGGTCCTGGTCGCGATCGCGGATCCCCGTGGTGGTCGGTCCCTCCACCGTTCGCCCGTCGTGGACGTGTCGTGGGTCACGGGCGCAACCAGGACCGAAACCGTACGTGAGACCTTCCGGTTACCGGCCCTTCTCACCCTTGGTCTGCCTGCCGGTGGCCGCGCCGAGGGCGAGGCCGAAGCACAGGCCCAGGGCCACGCCGAGGGCCACGTTGTCCATGGCCGCGCCGAAGGCGGCGCCGAAGCTGAGGCCGAGCGCCAGTCCGAGGCCGAGGCTGTTCTTCTTCTTGTCCATGTGTCCCCTTCCGTGGCGCCGTGTCGTTTCTTGGACGTGGGGGTGGCGCGTGCGGTTCCCGGTTACTGGGGTGGCTCCAGGGGCGCGGCGACGTGCTTGCGTGCGCTGTCGTAGATGATCTGGCTGCGAAAGCTCGCCACCTCGCGGCGTTGGGTGAGCCGGTCGATGAGGAAACTGTGCAGCGCGTCCAGGGAGGGCACCGACACCTGCACCAGGAAGTCCTGCTCCCCCGCAACGACGTAGACCGCCTGTACCTGGGGCAGGGCGAACATGGCGGCCTTGAAGCCCTCGATGACCTGGCGGCTGGGCGGACGCAGTTGCACCGAGACGAACGCCTCCACCTCGCGGTTGAGCGCGGCCGGGTCGATGTCGGCGTGGTAGCCGCGGATGACGCCGCGCTGGTGCAGCAGGCGGACGCGTTCCAGACAGGTGGAGGGCGCCACGCCGAGTTTGTGGGCCAGGGCTCGGTTGGTCTGCCGCGCGTCCTGTTGGAGTTCGCGCACGATCGCCGAATCAAGTTCGTCCATGTCCCCCAGCCTAGGCGCCTGCCCGAATAGTGTTCGGCGTCAACGCTGTATGCGTGTTCTTGTGGCTAGTTTCTGAACCGTTCACACGCCATATGAACGGGGTAATCATGGGGATGTCCACCAAGATCGTCGTCGTCCTGCGCGAGGACCTGGAGCCCGCGCTCGCCGCCAACGCGGGGGTGGTGCTCGGCCTGGCGCTGGGTGGACGGTTGGAGAACTCGCTGGCCGCCGACGGCAAGGACGCGGGCGGCGGGGTGCACGCCGGGCTCAACCCGCACCCGGTGCCGACCCTGGTGGCCTCCGGGGAACAGCTGCGTCAGCTCAAGGCCGGGGCCGACGAGCGGGAGTTGACGGTGGTGGGCTTCAACGAGGTGGCCCGCCGCTCCCGCGACTACGTGGAGTACCTGGACGCCCTGGCGGCCACCGAACCACAGGACGTGGAGTACGTGGGCGTGGCCGTCCTCGGACCGCGCAGGGACGTCAACAGGCTCACCGGGAAGTTGGCGTTGATGCGCTGACGCGGGTGGTTTCCGGGGACGGGGTGAGGTGGGGATCGGGGGTCCCACGGCTCTTCGCCGGGGGCGGTCGCGGCGGTCGCGCCCTCCCGGCGGCGGTCAGGCACCTCCGGTGAGGGCCTCCAGTTCCTCGTGGGAGGCGACCGTGCGCACCTGCTGTTCGGTGAGGCGGTTGATCCGGGCCCTGGCCGCCCGTGCCTGGGCGCCCGTGGGCAGCAGGCCCCGGTGGATGTCGGGCAGTCCCAGCTCCCAGCCGCACACCACCCTGGGCGGGTACCGGTACCACTGGCGCACCACCACCGAACCCACCCGGATCGCGTGCTCGTTGCCCGGGGGCACGGCCGGGCGGTCGGGTTCGCGAGCCAGGTACCGGTGCCCGTCGGCCAGGTCGCAGGGCCCGCAGCCCAGGTCCCCCGATCCCAGCGCCCGCCCGCACTCGGGGCACGCCAGGCGGTCCATGGCCGCGTCCACCACCCGCCACGGGAACTGGCCGGGGTCGGAGAGCACCAGTTCGGCCAGGTCGTGCTCCCGGTCACCGCCCGGCTCGGCGTCCCACTCCGCGCACGCCTGGACCCAGGCCCGGTCGGTCTCCGCGCCGATGAGGTCCATCGTCTCGGCCAGTTCCCGGGTGCGCCATCGTCTACGGGTCATGTCCCCGCACGGTAGTCCGGCCGTGCGGTTCGCGCGACGGATTTTCCCTCGGTGCGGGGCCTGGGCGTGGCGGGTGCGTTGTCGGGGCGGCCCATGAAGCCGCGTTCCTCCAGGGGCGGCAGGCCCAGGCGGGCGCCGGTCTCCTCGTCGAAGTCGTCCAGGAAGTCGTGCAGGATCTCGGCGAGGTGGTCCAGGCTCCGCACGGAGTAGAGCACCGGCTGGTATCCGGCCACCTGGTAGGGGCGCGTGGTGATCTCGCGCAGGTCCCAGGGGCGGATGTCGGCCTGCTCGTAGCGCAGGATCTCGCCGAAGGACGACAGCAGCGCGGCCCCGTAGGCCCTGACCTGGCCGTGTTCGAGTGCGACGCCGTATTCGAGGCTGTACCAGTAGACGCGGCTGATCAGGTCCAGGGCGTCGTCACTGTCCACCCGGGCCGCGGCCCGGCCGACCGTGCGGTACAGGTCGGCGAGGAAGGGCGAGGTCAGGTGGGTGCCGTGGCCGAACACGTCGTGGATGACGTCGGGTTCGGGGGTGTACAGCGGCATCGCCGGGTGGCGCACGTACTGCACGGCGTGGAAGTGGTCGCCCGCCATGGAGCCCAGAAAGCGTTTGTTGGGCACGATGCCGCCCGCCAGGGTGAAGGAGAACCCGGTCAGGGCCCTGAGCTGGTCGCCGACCTCGGCGTGCTGGGGGACGTGGTCGTCGGGGATCGGTGCCCGGTCGCGGGCCTCGGCGACATCCTTGCACACGCGTCCCTCGTGGGCCCGCAGCAGGGCGCTGTGTACGGTGCGCCACGTCTGGTGCTCGGCCTCGGTGTAGTCCACGTGCGGTGACGGGTCGCCGACCCGGTGGCCCTCGGCCCGGTCGGTGATGCGGTTGCGGCGGCGCACGTAGTCCGGGTCGGCGAAGCCGGGGTGGGCGTCGGCCTCTCCCAGACGGCCGTCGGGTGTGACAGGAGTCTGTGCCCTTTGGTCGCTCATGTCTTCATCGTGCGTCAGGAGACCGTTTTGACCTGCGATGACGCGCCGTCGGTCGGTGTGCGCGCGAAGGCCGCCCGGGTTCCGGGGGAAGGTCCGGGCGGCCCGCGCGTCACGTCAGTACCGGGTGATGACGCCGCTGAAGCGGCTGGTGAAGCGCTCGGCGTCGCCGAAGGAGTGGATGCCCGAGCCGTCGACCGTGCGGGCCGGTCCCCCGCCGGTCGGGTGGAACACGCCGAGATAGGCGTGCACGAGCTCGTCGGTGTCCTCGTTCCGGGTGTCCACACGGAACGCGCGACGGGAGCCGGATCGAAGGGGTTGTTCGCGTCCATGCGCGGCCTTCCTTCGGTGCCAGGCCCGAACCTGGCACATCAGCGGCTTCAGCGCTGATCGGGGTGGTAGCTGTGCCGAGGCCGGTGCTCTCAACGATGGTTCGGGGCGGGTCGCGGTCCGTCACAGCCACTTCCCCAGCGGTGCCGCGATCACCTATACCCGCGATGAGTGGGAGGCCTTCACCCGGGGCGTCCGCTCCGGCGAGTTCGACTTCCACCAGTAACGAATGCCCTCTCCCCCGGTGTGGCCGCTAGCTAAGGTCGGGCCCGGGGCCGAAGGTCCACACGCGCCCCGTGTTGCGGCCGTCCCTGCGGGTGGGTTCACCCAGGAGCGCGGTGATGCCGTCCTCAACACGGTCCAGCAGGTCACGGCCGAACACGCACAGGGTGTTCTCCCAAGGGTGTCCGAACGTCCCCAGTCGTAGGTCACGAGTGGTGTAGACGTAGTAATCCCCATCGGGGAAGACCTGGCCTGGTACCTCGGGGCGGCCGGGTCCGCCGACGCGGCGTGGGTCGAACCGGTAGCCCGTGTGACTCCAGTTCAGCCAGTACAGAAGCTCGTCGGGGCGCGCGAGGGCGAGCACCCCGGGGATGGCGTCCAGCGGCGCGACCAGGACCGAGCGTTCCCACCCGGGGGTGAATCCGGCCGCGAGCAGGGATGCGGCCAGGCCCGGGCTGTCGTGGGAGTGGAGGCGCCACTCGACCGGTTCCGTCCTCCTGGCGGCTTCCTTCTGCTGGCCTTGGACGAGATCGGCCAGGTTGGTGCCCGTGGTGTCGGTGTGGTCGATCACCACGTGTGTGCCGTGGTGGACGCTCACCAGCGGCCCGTCGCGCTCCACGACCGTTCCGATCGGCGGGTGCTCGGGAACATGGCCGCGTACGCGGGTGTCGTAGGCGGCCAGTAGTTCGCCGGTTTCTGTAGCCGTGTGTTCGCTGGTCACGGCTGCACCTCGGTCACCGCGTAGCCCGGCACGGACGGCCACCGGACCGTCAACACCACCGACTCCTCCTCCGCGGTCCAGGAGTGGTCGGTTCCGCGCCCCCAGACGACGTAGTCCCCCTGCTGTTCCAGGACGAGGTCACGGTCGGGAAGTTCGACACGGAAGCGCCCGCTGATGAGTACCAGGAGAGCGGTCCGCTGCTCACCCCTCACCCACTGCTTCCTCGTGTCTCCGCGGGGGTGGACTCCCCATTTGATCTCCACTGCTTCGCTGTGTCGGGGATCGTCAGCGTCCTTGAAATGTCCGAGGAGCCACCCTCGGTCCAGTGCCGCGTCCTTGCCAGCGTTGCCCACGTACACACCGTTGTCCACCGGGTGGACGCTAGCAGTTGCTCCGGCCACGAAGGCGTCCGCGCCGACGAATCGACCGTCGAGGCGCCGCCCACGGCTTTCCCGCTCGCTGAGGCATCCGCTGGTGGCGACGTGTCCAGCGTGTCCCGCGAGCCTTGGACAGTCCTCTTCCGGCCGCGGGGCGGGGAAGGCCCAGCATCGGGCCGACCGAGCCTGTCCGGCTCGGTCGGCCCGGTTCTCATGGGCGGACCCCGAGACGGACTCCCCCGCCTTCTCGGCGGTTATGCCCGGGACTCCGGTGAGGCCGACTGGGTGACCAGCCCGGACGCGGACGTTCTCGGAGCCAGCGAGAGCCGGTCCCAGGAGGCGACGTCGCGCTGGAGCTGCCGGTCGTGGGTGGCGATCACCACCGCCGCCCCGGTGACCCCGAGCCCCTCGGTGAGCTCGTCGACGAGGGCGATCGAGAGGTGGTTCGTCGGCTCGTCCAGCAGCAGCACGTGCGGGCGCGATGCCAACGCCAGGGCCAGATCCAGCCTGCGCTGCTGCCCCATGGACAACTCACGCAACGGCTTGTTGGCGTCGGCGGACGAGAGCAGCCCCAGGGAACTCAGCGAGACCGCCTCGCTCTCCCTGAGCACGCCCTGGCCGACGAGTCGGCCCAGGCGGGCGGCGAACACCTCCCGTGCAGGCCGCGCGTCCGCCTGCGGTGACTCCTGGGCCAGCAGTCGCACCCGGACGGTGCGCGCGGCGCGCACGCCGCCGCCGGTCGGGGCGATCCACCCGGCGAGCACCGACAGCAGCGTCGACTTGCCCGCCCCGTTGGCCCCGGTGACCACCAGCCGCGAACCGGAGTCGAGGGCGACCGTGACCGGCTGGTCCAGGCGCCCCGCGACGGTGACCTCGTCGGCCCTGAGCAGGGTCACGCCGGGCAGCACCGGCAGGTCCGGCATCCGGAACCGCATGGGAGGCGGCGGCATGGTGACCGCGTGCGCCTCCAGGTCGTCGCGCCGCCGGTGGACGGCGCGGACGAGCCCGGGCGCGCGGGTCGCCCGTTGGTGTTTGCCGGTGCCCTTGTCCGGGCGCCAGCCGCTGACGAGCCGGTTCTGCGCCTCGGACAGGTCCTGGGTCAGGCGGGCGTGTTCGGCCTGCTGCTGCTCGTACTCGGCGGCCCAGCGTTCGCGCTCGGCACGCTTTCCTTCCTGGTAACCGGCGAACCCTCCGCCGTAGACGCGGGGTCCGCCGTCGCGGCTCGGGTCGAGGTCGAGCATCGTCGTGGCCACGTCCGAGAGCAGGGCGCGGTCGTGGCTGACGAGGACCACGCCGTTGCTGTGGTTGCGCAGCCGGTCGGTCAGGAAGTCGAGCCCGGCGGCGTCGAGGTGGTTCGTGGGTTCGTCCAGGAGAAGGAAGTCGTGCGAGGCGCCCAGCAGGCAGGCCAGCCGGACGCGGTAGCGCTGTCCGACCGACAGTTCGGCCAGTGGCCGTGACCGGTCGGTGACGGCGCCCAGGTTCTCCAGGGCGAGGTCGACGCGTCGGTCGGCGTCCCAGGCGTCCAGGACCTCGACGGCGTTCAGGGCCGCCGCGTACTCCTCTGCTGTCTGGGGATCGCCGTCGGCGAGCCGTGCGGCGCTGGCGTCGAGCGCGGCCAGGGCCGCGCGGGTGTCGGCGAGTTCGACGTCGATCAGGTCGCCGACGGTGCGGCCCTCGGTCGCTCGCATCTCCTGTTCGGCGACGCCGAGGGTGCCGATGCGCCGCACGGTTCCGGCGTCGGGTTCGAGTGCACCGGCGAGGATGTGCAGCAGTGTGGACTTGCCGCGGCCGTTCTCGCCCACGATCCCCCAGCGGGAGCGTGGTGTGACGGTCATGTCGACGTCGGAGAGGACCGTGCGGCCGCCGCGGTCGATGTGGACGCCGTTCGCGGTCAGTTGTGCCCGCTCACCGGCGGGCAGCACGAGTGTGGGGTTGAGGGTGGCCAATGTTCCTCCGAACAGAGCTCCGCCCAGCGCGGTCACGGCGGTGTGCGCGGGAGCTCTTCGAGCTGACGGAAAAGACCCGGAGCGGGTCGATGCATACGTCAGGCACCCGCGGCCACGTGAGGGTGGGGCGGGCGCTCGGACTCGAATCAGAGGTACAGAGGTAGATGCACGCGTTCACGGTAGCAAACGGGTCGGTGGGGCCGGAGGGGGTTGGTGGGGTCCGTTCGAGAGGCCTGCTTGGGGGGCTGGCCCGTGGGCGCGCTGGTCTGAGCGAGAGCGTTCCCCTCCGGGGTCACGGCAGGCGCCGGATCCTGGCCCGTTCTGGGATCTGGGCGGCGTTTTCGTGTTCTGGGTCGCTCCTCGTGCCGCGTGTACCGCCCGTGCGGGTGACCCGAGGGGCGGGATCGAGGTTCATCACAGGGGTTCCTTATGCCACGGATTCGGGTTCTGAAAACCACGAATAAGAGTGTTTAGGCAGGAATTCCAGGCTCTGTCGATGGTCTTACCTGCACGGTAGAACATGCTGTCCGTCGCGTAATGACATGTCATCTTTTAAGGCCAAAGATACCCCTGAACAGCTGGAATGCCAGGTAGCCGATTTGGTGTCCGAATTACTGGCTTGGGGATGGGTTCGGCACGGGAAACGCCCGTCACGAAGAGAAAGGATGTGCTCATGCCGGTCCCCGCTGACCAGATGGGATTCCTGCCCGACGAGCACTGGGAGGTGCTGGCCAGGGAGCTCGAAGCCAACCCCGATCGCCTCAAGAACCAGTACCGCGAGGCCGTGGCCGCGCACCTGCGCAACCCCCGTCCGGTGGAGCTCAAGGAGCAGGAGGGCGCCGCGGCCCCGCCCCACTTCGACTTCAGCAAGACCTTCGAGGCGACCATCGTCCCGGGCGTGCTGTCGCTGCGGGTCGTGGTCTCGGCCTCGACCGGCGAGAACTGGTCCGCCCACGTCAGGGTCAGCGCGGTGGTCTTCGGAAAGGAGATGGGCGACGCCGAGGTCAACCTCTCGGCGGTCAGCTCCTACATCGAGATCCACCCCAGCGTCCTGCTGGCCAAGGCCGACCTGAAGATCGGCTTCTACGGTGAGCGGCTGTGCTTCGGCGTGGAGGGACGGGCCTGCTACTGGGCGCTGGGGTGGCACTGCACCCCGGTGAACGCCCAGAACCTGTTCTGCCTGCGCTCCTGAGGCCGGAGCAGGGCGGGGCCGGGCGCCGTCCGCCTCCCGGCGCGGAGTTCGCCGTGAGGACGTCCTGCCCGTTCCGGACCGCCGCTCCGAGGCCGTGGTGAGGCCACGGCGGGCCCCCCG
>NZ_ANAX01000016.1:32909-34212 GCF_000341065.1 Nocardiopsis halotolerans DSM 44410
CGATGGCGGGTGCCCTCACCCGGGGCCGGTGGCGTACAGGTACAGCAGCGCGCTCATCGAGGTGCCGCTCACCAGCAGCCCCTCCCGCACCAGCTCGGGCACCCGGTCCAGCGCCACCCACTCCACGCGTTCGGCCTCCCAGGTGTCCTCGGGCTCGCCCGTCCGTTGCGCCGCGTCGGCGACGAAGACGTGGTGTTCGCTGTCCATCAGTCCGCTGGAGGGTTGGGTGTACACCAGCGGTCGCAGCGGTCCCGTGCGCCACCCGGTCTCCTCCAGCACCTCGCGCGCGGCCGCCTGCGCGGGGCTCTCGTCCGGCTGCACGCCGCCCATGGGGATCTCGTAACCCCAGGTGTCGGTGATGAACCGGTGTCGCCACAGCAGCAGCACGTTCCCCCGATCGTCGCGGACGACGGCTCCGGCACCGGGCGGGCGGCGGACCAGGCGGTGGTCGAACCGGTGCCCGTCGGGGAGTTCGACGTCGGCGGCCCGCACGTCGATCCACGGGTCGGTGTACAGGGGCTTCTCGGAGTGGACGGTCCAGCGCACGGGCGGCTCCTGTGGGGCGGAGGGACTGGGCGGGCCACCAGGTTCGCACGGTCCCGCGTCCGTGGGCCCGTCGTCGGTTCGCGCGCCCGCGCCGGGGTGCGGGGTGGGCTGTGTGCCTGTGACCTGCAGGGTTGCCCGGGTTTGGTGTTGTCTTTCCCACCCCTTCGGGGTGGTTTCAAGCCTGGCCAAAGGGAGGGTCATCGCATACGTTGCACGGGTGAACTTTATGCGATCGATACCCAAGTTGACGTTTACCGCGACCTCCAGCCTTCTCGTCTCCGCGGGGCTGCTCCTGGCCGGGCCGGGCGTGGCCGCCGCGGACACCGCCACCGACAAGGAGCTCGCCGCCACCCTCAACGACGAGTTGAACGACGACATGGCCGGTCACATGACCGACGACCACGTCGACAACGCCCGTGCGATGGTCGAGGCCGCCAAGGACCGTGACCTGGGCGAGGACGCCGCCACCATGGCGGTGGCCACCTCCATCGTCGAGACCCACCTGGACAACCTCGACTGGGGCGACCGCGACAGCGTCGGCCTGTTCCAGCAGCGCGACCACTACGGCTCCCAGGAGCAGCGGCTCGACCCCACCTGGGCCACCAACGCCTTCTTCGACGAACTGAACCGCGTCTACCCCGACGGCAGCTGGGACGACGTTCCCCTGGGCGAGGTCGCCCAGGACGTCCAGCGCTCGGCCTTCCCCGACCGCTACCAGCACCAGGTCGAGGACGCCGAGGTCATCGTCGACCACCTC
>NZ_ANAX01000017.1 GCF_000341065.1 Nocardiopsis halotolerans DSM 44410
GACCTGCTGGCGGGCGGCGTTGGCGGCGAAGGCCTCGCGCAGGTAGGCGCTCAGCCCCTGGCCGTGGGCGTCGATGGTGGCGGTGAAGCGCTCGTCGTCCACGTACATCCGTCCCAGACCCCGGTGCATCTCGGCGGGGCAGTCGTAGAACCAGTGGGTGATGTGGGCGCGGTGCCGTTCGGCCAGGTCCATCACGGCGGTGCTGTCGGGCGCCCGCCCCTCGGTCATGGCCCGGGCCAGGGCCTGGTAGATCTCCTCGCTCTCGGCGTTGATCCGTTCCCAGTCGGCCTTGGTGTAGGAATTCACCCTGCGCTGGGACTGGGCGTAGGCCTCGGTGCCACCCCAGCGCTGGCGGGCCTCCTCGGAGTGGGCGTCCACGTCGAAGTCGCCGAAGAGTTCCAGGCGTTCGGCGGAGGTCAGGTTCAGGTCCATGCTGTCGGCCTCCATCAGGTGTTCGAGTGCCTGGGCTATCTCGCGCAGGCGGTCGATGCGTTCGTGCACCAGCCGGTACTGGCGTGCCAGGTGGGCGCGGGTGTCGGCGTCGGGGTCGTCGAGGAGGGCGGCGATGCGGTCCAGGCCGAAACCCAGTTCCCGATAGGTCAGGATCTGCCGGAGCCGTTCCATGTCCTCGTCGCTGTAGCTGCGGTAGCCCGAGCGGGTGCGCTCGGCCGGAACGAGGAGTCCGATCCGGTCGTAGTGGTGCAGGGTCCGGATGGTCTGTCCGCTCATCCGGGCGACCTCACCGACGGTGTGTCCCATCTGTCCTGGCGCCTTCTCGCTGGTGGGTGACGTGGGAACGAAGCTAGGGCCTGACGTCGCGTCAGGGTCAACCGTGTTCTCCGGTGGGGTGGTCCCGCCTCCGCCACCTGCCCTTACTCGCCGGTAACATCTGGGTATGAGCCTTGACCACACCACCGAGGGCTTCCGGTTCGACCGGGACACCCGTGTCGAGAAGCGGGCCGACGGCGCGTTCGCGGCCACCCTCACCGATGCCTGGACGACCTTCACCTCCCACCCCAACGGCGGCTACGTCCTGGGCGCCGCCCTCAGCGCACTGCGCCAGGACCTGAGCCAGCCCGATCCCCTGGCCGTCTCGGCCTTCTTCCTGCGTCCCGCCGCCCCCGGCGAGGCCACCGCGCGCACCGAGGTGGTGCGCGAGGGACGGCGCACCGCGACCGGCCAGGTGATCCTGGAACAGGGCGGCAAGGAGATCGTGCGCGCCACCGCCACCTACGGCGACCTGTCCCCCGACCCCGCGGCCCGCGTCCTGAGCCTGGACGAGCCCCCGAAACTGCCCGCCCCCGAGGACTGCCCCGTCCCGCCCGAGTTCGACGACCCCGAGGGGCTGGGTATCGCGCGCAGCGTCGAGTACCGCTACCCGGGGCGTCCGGGGTGGCTCGACGGCAGGAAGGACGGCCACCCGCACGCCGAGTTCTGGATGCGCTTCGCCGACGGTCGCGAGCCCGACACCCACTCCCTGGTCTCGATGGTGGACTTCGCTCCCCCGGCGGTGCTCGAGATTGGTGAGTTCGCCACCATCACCGTGGAGCTGAGCGTGCACGTGCGTGCCCGGCCCGTACCCGGGTGGTTGGCCTGCCGGGTGTTCACCAAGCACGTCTCCGGCGGTCTGCACGAGGAGGACATGGAGATCTGGGACGGCACGGGCACCCTGGTCGCCCAGTGCCGCCAGTTGGCGATGCTCCTCTGACCGTCCCCGGACACGGGTGTGGGTCGCCGCCCGGGCGGCGACCCACACCGGGTCAGACCACCGCGCGGAAGTGCGTGGTCAGGCGGTGGTCCTCGTCCAGGAGGTGGAAGGCCACCCCCGGCGGCTGGTCGCGGTTGGCCACCGGCTCGCCCTCCCAGGGCATGCGCAGCGTCCACGTCACCCCGGGCGCCAGCAGCAGGGGCCGCCCGGCGAAGGTGGTCGCCCCGCCGGTGTGGGCGTGTCCGACCAGGATCCCCGCCACCCTGGGGTGGGCGTGCAGCAGTCCGGCCAGGTCGTCGGCGTTGTCCAGCCGCATGGAGTCGGGCAGCGGGTGGTGGACCCGCACGGGCGGGTGGTGCAGGGCGAGCAGGGCGGGCCTGTCCTCAGGCAGGGCGTTCAGGGTCTCGTTGATCCACACCAGGGTGGCCGTGTCCAGGTGGCCGCCGTCCTCGCCCCCGATCGTGGAGTCGCAGGCCAGCACGGTCGCTCCGCCCACCTCGTGCACCTGGTTGAACGGTTCCGCGGACGGCTCCCGTCCCAGCATCGCCCGCCTGAGCGTGGCGCGGTCGTCGTGGTTGCCGGGGCAGACCAGTACCGGGAAGGGCAGGTCCAGCAGCCGGGCGGCCTGCTGGTACTCCTCGGCGGTGGCGTGGTCGGCGACGTCACCGGTGACCAGGAGTGCGTCCGGTGCCTGGTGGAGGTCGCGCAGGTACTCCACCGTGCGGGTGGCCCGGTCCGTGGTGCGGTCGGTCCCGTCCAGGTGCAGGTCGCTGATGTGGGCGAGCAGGAGCGTCATGGCCGTCCTTCGTCGGTCGCGGATGGGTTTCCCGCCCTCCGGGACCGGGCGGATGGATCGCACCCGCCGCGGGCCGACGATCGGCTCCTCTCCCGTCGGGCAGATCGAAGGCTATTGCGCGCACCGCGTGTGCGACAGGGTGGGCCGTACCGCCGGTAACAGGACCCTCGCGTCGCCTTGGGCCGGGGTCCGTCGACGGGCGGGCACCGGGCCGCGACCGGCGGAGGGCACGCGGGACGAACAAAACAACCACTGTGTCCAAAACGACCAGAAGATTTACCGGTCGGCAATCCTTACGCCATGCTCACGAAACCGGTGCGGATGCGACCGGCGCCACGGGGCGGTGTAAGGGCCGCCACATCCCCCTCGGGTGGTTTTTCCGTCGGCCCGCGAGCTCCCGCCCGCACCGCGGACCGGCAGCAACGAAGAGAGCCACCCATGAGCATGCAGCGCGTCCTGCGCGTCGGCGGCGCGATCGCCGCGGCCGTCGTCATCGGCGCCGCGACGGTCAACGCCGCGTCGACCGGAGGTGACGGCGCCGACGCCGTACGCAGCCGACTGACCACGATCGTGCCCGCCTCGCCCGGCGGCGGCTGGGACCTGGTGGGGCGTGAGTCGCAGAACGCCCTGCGTGAGGGCGACGTCGTCGTCAACAACCAGGTGATCAACGTTCCCGGCGCGGGCGGCACCATCGGTCTCGCGCAGGCGGTCCGTCAGGAGGGCCGGGCCAACATGCTGTTGGTGACCGGCACCGTCATGATCGGCAGCGTCATCGTCAACGACTCCTCGCACGACCTCCAGGACGTCACCCCCGTCGCCCGTCTGGCCGACGACTACGAGGTGATCGTGGTTCCGGCGGACTCCCCCTACCAGGACATCGGCGACCTGGCCGAGGCCTGGCGTGAGGACCCCGGCGCGATGGCGATCGGCGGCGGCTCCCTGGGCGGTACCGACCACCTGCTGGCCGGGCTGGTCGCCTCCGACGTCGGCGTCGATCCCCAGGACGTCAACTACATCGCCTTCTCCGGCGGCGGTGAGGCCCTGACCTCGTTGCTGTCGGGCAGCGTCGACGTCGGCATCAGCGGCTACAACGAGTTCAGCGACCAGATCGCGGCGGGCAACCTGCGTGCCCTGGGTGTCTCCGCGCACGAGCGCGTCGAGGGCATCGACGTTCCGACCCTGGCCGAGCAGGACGTGGACGCGGTCCTGCCCAACTGGCGGGGGGTGGTGGCGCCTCCCGGTATCAGCGAGGCCGAACAGGCCGAGCTGATCGAGATCGTCACCGAGATGCACGCCACCCCGGAGTGGCGGCGGACCCTGGAGCGCAACCGCTGGGACGACACCTTCCAGACCGGTGAGGAGTTCGAGGAGTTCCTCGCCGCGGAGACCGAACGCATCACCACCATCACCGAGGAACTGGGCCTGTCTTGAGTACCGACACCACCTCCCCCGCTCGGGCGCCGGAGCCCTCCGCCCCGCCGTCCCGCCCCTCATGGTGGCGTGGCAGAACCGAACTGCTGGTCGCCGCCCTGGTGCTGGGCCTGGCCGGGTTCATCGCCGTGCAGACCGCCACCATGCCCGTACCGCCGGGTACCGAACCGCCCGGTCCGCGTTTCTTCCCCACCCTGGTCGCGATCTTCATGGGCGGTGTGGGCATCGCCCTGACCGTGCAGGTCGTCCTGCGACCGGCCCGCACCGCCGCCGAGGAGGCCCCGGCTGCTCCCGTGGCCGAGGACGGTGCGACCAACGAGGCAGACGAGAGCACCAAGGCCGGTGAGACCTCCGGGGACGGCGGGGCCGCCGAGGGAACCGGGGCCAGGACCGCGGAGACCGGTGAGGAGGCGCCCGTCCGTATCGACTGGCGCCGCCTCGGGCTCGTCGTGGCCGCGCTGGTGGTGTTCATCCTTCTCCTGCAGCCGGTGGGCTGGCTCCTGTCCGCGGCCCTGCTGTTCTTCGGCGTGGCCTACGCCATGGGCAGCCGCCGCATCCTGTTCGACATCGTGCTGTCGCTGGTCTTCTCCTCCCTCATCCAGCTCGCCTTCGTGGCTGGCCTGGGACTGAACCTGCCGTCGGGCATCCTCGGAGGCATCTTCTAGATGGACGCGTTCAACCACCTCATGGAGGGGTTCGCCAACGCGCTGAGCCCCGAGTACCTCTTCCTGGCGCTGGTGGGCGTCATGCTCGGCACCGCCGTGGGCGTGGTGCCCGGCCTGGGTTCGTCCATGGCCGTCGCGCTGCTGCTGCCCATCACCTTCCACCTCGACCCCGTCGGCGCGTTCATCATGTTCGCGGGGGTCTACTACGGCGGGCTGTTCGGTGACTCCACCGCCGCCATCCTGATGAACACGCCCGGGCAGGGTTCGGCCATCGCCACCGCCATCGAGGGGCACAGGATGGCGCGGCGAGGGAGAGCCCCGCAGGCGCTGGCCACGGCGGCGATCGGTGCGTTCATCGGCGCGATCGTGTCCACGACGCTGGTGGCGTTCTTCTCACCGGCCATCGTGGAGCTGGCGCTCCAGTTCGGCCCGGCCGAGTACTTCGCGCTCACGGTCTTCGCGTTCGTCGCCACCTCCTCCGTGGTCTCGCACTCGGTCGTGCGCGGCCTGGTCGCCCTGGGTATCGGTCTGACCATCTCGATGGTGGGCATCGACGGCCTCAGCGGGGCCGAGCGCTTCACCCTGGGTATCCCCCAGCTCTTCGAGGGCCTGAGCATCATCACGGTGACCGTGGCGCTGCTGGCGGTCGGCGAGGTGCTGCACGTGGCCGCCACCTCCCATGCGAGCAAGGGCGAGGACGGCTCCCTGCGTCGCAGCGGGACGCCCTGGCTGGGCCGTGCCGACCTGCGGCGCACCCTCCCGGCCTGGGGCCGCGGCACCCTGTTCGGTCTGCCGTTCGGGTCCATCCCCGCCGGTGGCGCGGAGATCCCGACCTTCCTGGCCTTCGGTACCGAACGCAAACTCGCCGCGCGCCGGGCCCGGCGCGGCACGGGCGCCGACGAGTTCGGTGACGGCGCCATCGAGGGTGTGGCCGCGCCGGAGGCCGCGGCCAGCGCGACCGCCGGAACCGCCATGGGTACCCTGCTGGGCCTGGGACTGCCCACCTCGGCGACCGCCGCGATCATGCTCGCCGCCTTCCAGCAGTACGGCATGCAGCCGGGTCCGCTGCTCTTCGAGCGCGACGGCGACCTGGTCTGGGCGCTCCTGGCCAGTCTGTTCATCGGCAGCGTCATGCTGCTCATCCTGAACCTGCCCTTCGCGCCGCTGTGGGCGAAGCTGCTGCTGGTCCCCAAGCCCTACATGTACGCCGGGATCGCCGTGTTCTCGTCCCTGGGCGTGTACGCGGCCGCCTCCTCCATGGTGGATCTGTGGCTGATGCTCATCCTGGGCCTGCTGGCGTTGATGATGCGTCGTTTCGACATTCCGCTGGCTCCGGTGCTGATCGCGGTCGTTCTGGGGCCGGTGGCCGAGCTGGAGTTGCGTCGTGCGTTGGCCGTGGGTCAGGGCGATGTGTCGGTGCTCGTGGACAGCGGGATCACCGTGGGGATCTACGGGCTGCTGGTGGCGATCGGTCTGACCGTCGCGATCGGTCGGGTGCGTGCCCGGAGGGCCGCGCGCGGGAAGGCCCCGGTGGAGGCGGGGCGCGGCTGACCCCGGCTCCGGTTCCCCGGGACACGGCGCGGCGGCGGTGCGGACACTGGTTCGCGCCGCCGCCGCGCGNGCCGCCGACCGGCGGCCCTGGCGCCACCGGTCTCCTCCGGGAGCGCTCCGGATCTCGGGGCGGAGCGGAGAGGGCGTCAGACCGCGGACCACCTCTGTTGGTGGGCGCGGGCGAAGTCGGCGAAGGAGCGGGGCGGGCGTCCGGTCAGGCGGTGGACCGTGTCGGTGACGCGGTCCACGCGGCCTTCGGCGATGTCGGTGTCCACCTTGGCCAGGGCAGCGGCGAAGGGCTCCGGCACTCCCGCGTCCAGGTTGCGCCGGACCGTCTCGGTCACCGTGGCCGGGGTGTGGCGCACCGGCCGTCCGGTGGTCTCGGCGATGGTCCTCGCCGCCTCCGCGTACCCGAACGTCTCCGGGCCGGTGAGCACGTGTTCGTCGGCCACCGGTCCCGGCTCCAGCAGGACCCGCGCCGCGACGGCCGCGATGTCGGCGGCGTCGATCCATCCCGTACGGTCACCGCGGCGCTGTGATCCATCCGGTAGGACGCGCACGTCCGCCCCCGGGCGCCGGCCTCGGCGACGACGGTGCCAGGGCCTTGGTCTCAGGTGGTGGCGCGCGCCCGGAGTCTGCGCGTGGCCCTGCCCTGACGGAGCACGCCCTGCCTGGGCGAGAACAGGTAGGCCAGGGCGAAGAGGGTCGCCTGGGCGAGCACGACGGAGCCGCCGGTGGACACGTTCAGGTGGAAGCTGACGAGCACGCCCGTCACGGACGCCACCGCCGCCACGGCCGCGGCGATCACCAGCATTCGTTCGAAGCGGTCGGTGAGCAGGTAGGCGACCGCTCCGGGGGTGATGACCATGGCCACGACCAGGATGATGCCCACTGTCTGCAACGCCACCACCACGGTGACCGACAGCAGTCCCAGCAGCAGGGCCTCCAACAGGCGGGGGTTGATCCCCACCGCGTGCGCGTGGACCCGGTCGAAGGCGTACAGGGTCAGGTCGCGGTGCTTGTACCAGACCACCGTCAGCACCACCCCGGCCAGGAGGAGCACCTGCCAGATGTCGGCGGTGGACACCTCCAGCACGTTGCCGAACAGGACGTCCTCCAGGTCGGTCCGGCTGGGTACCCGGGAGACCATGACCAGGCCCAGGGCGAACATGGCGGTGAAGACCACGCCGATGACGGCGTCCTCCTTGACCCGGGAGGTCCGGTTGACCACCCCGATCAGGGCGACCGATCCGGTGCCGAAGACCAGAGCGCCCACGGCGAAGGGCAGTCCGAACACGTAGGACAGCACCACCCCGGGCAGGACGGCGTGGGAGACGGCGTCGCCCATCAGCGACCAGCCCACCAGGGTCATCCAGCAGGACAGGACGGCGCACGCCACTCCGGCGACCACGCTGACCAGTAGGGCGTTGCGGATGGATTCGAGTCCCAGGGGCACGGTGAACCACTCCGTGACCGCCGTCAGTGCTTCCACAGGGCGACCTCCTCGTCGAGGTGGGTGCCGAAGCCCTCCATGAGGGTCTCAGGGCGCAGGACCCGTTCGGGGCTGCCGTGGGCGATGACGCGGCGCTGGAGCAGGACCGCCTCGTCGCACAGGGCGGGTACCTGGGCCAGGTCGTGGGTGGACACGAGCATGGTGTGGCCCTCGTCGCGCAGTTCCCGCAGGAGTTGGGTGATGCGCCCCTCCGAGCGTTTGTCGACTCCGGCGAAGGGTTCGTCGAGTAACAGCACGGAGGCGCCCTGGGCGATGGCGCGGGCGATGAAGGCGCGTTTGCGCTGGCCTCCGGAGAGGGTGCCGATCTGGCGGTCGGCCAACTCGTCCAGATGGGTGCGGTCCAGGGCGTGGGCGACGGCTTCGCGGTCGGCGGGTCGGGGGCGGCGGCGCTGGCCCATGTGCCCGTAGCGGCCCATCATCACCACGTCGCGCACGCGTACCGGGAAGGTCCAGTCGACCTGTTCGGACTGGGGTACGTAGCCCACCAGTCCGCGGCGGCGGGCGGCGGCGCCGGTGCGGCCGAGGATCCTCACCCGTCCGCGGTCGGTGGGGACGAGGCCGAGCACGGTCTTGAACAGGGTGGACTTGCCCGACCCGTTGGTGCCGAGCAGGCCGCAGACGCGGCCGGGAGCCACGGACA
>NZ_ANAX01000018.1 GCF_000341065.1 Nocardiopsis halotolerans DSM 44410
CCGTCCAGGGCCAGGACGTCGCCGTAGCGGACGGTGGCGTCGGTGACCTCGATGGCGGTGTTCACGGACGGTCCCCCTTCGGTCCGGTGGCGGCGGCCCCGGCGTCTTCTCGGGTGGTCGCCGACTCCGGTGGTCGTGGCTCCGGGGCGGGCGGGGGAGGCGGCGATGATCCTCGCCGACCAGCGGTGTGAAGAAGCCTCATCTTGAAAGTTCGGCACGCCTAACTTTTTACCACAAGCGGGCCAAACTACACATGGCGATGGTGTTCGGGGCGGGTCGTGGCCGGATCCGGACACACCCACTACCCGTGCGGACCTGGGCCACACACGGGTCGGTGCGCGGAGGCGGGGTGCCGCCGCTCCCCCGTCCGCGCCTGGAGACGGCTCAGCGGCGGGGTGTCAGAGGCGGTCGGTGCCGCCGGACCGGGCCGCGGTGATCACGCCCTGCACGGCCGCGTCGATGCGCTCGGCGGCGTGGTCGGGGTCGGGGCGGCCCTCGTCGAGCCAGGCGATGGCGCCCTCGACGGCCACGGTGAACACCAGGCGCGCGGCCCAGCGCGCCCAGGCCGGGTCGGGGATCATCTGCGCGAGCTGACGTAGGGCCAACTCGACCGAGGCCGCGGTCAGTCCGTCGACCAGGTCGCGAAACTCCGGTTCGCGCGCGGCGTGGCGGAACAGCAGGCGGAACCCGTCGGGCTCCTCGGAGGCGGCCTCCAGGAGCGCCGGGATGCTCGCGTCGGTGAAGTTCCCCTCGCCCACGCGCTCGCTCAGGCGTGCGCACGCCCGGTCCAGGGTCGCCCGGTACATCTGGTTCTTGGACTCGAAGTGCCGGTAGAGGATCACCCGGCTGATCCCGGCCTCGGTGGCCACGTCGTCCAGGGAGGTGTCGGTGAAGCCGGCGCGGGCGAAGGCCCGGGTCGCCGCGTCCAGGATCTGCGCGCGGCGCTCGGTGCGGCGCATCCGCCGCACCGGTGTGGCCTCCTGGCGTCGCGCGGGTTCGTCGGTCATCACGCCCCTCCTTGTTGATTCCGGAGTTTACATGTAGCTTTGTTTAATCGTGAGTATACAAAGATGGGTAAACACATGGAGGCCTCCATGCTCCCGCAGCTGCCCTTCGACCGCCCCGGCCCTCTGGCCGTTCCGCCCGCACTGGAGCGTCTGCGCACGACGGGGGCCGTCCACCGCGTGCGCACCCGCACCGGGGACGAGGCCTGGCTCGTCACCGGATACGAGCAGGTCCGCTCCCTCCTCACCGACGAGCGTCTGGGCCTCTCCCACCCCGACCCGGCCAGTGCCGCCCGCACCGGTGCGTCCGCGCTCTTCGGCGGCCCCCAGGGCGACTTCGCCACCGAGAGGACCGACCACGCCCGGATGCGCTCCCTGCTCCAACCGCACTTCACGCCCCGGCGCGTGCGCTCCCTGGCACCGCGTGTCAACGAGCTGGTCACCTCCCTGCTCGACGACCTGGAAGGGAGTCCCCGGCCGGCCGACCTGGTCGAGTCCCTGGCCGTGCCGTTGCCGGTCCTGGTCATCTGCGAACTGCTGGGAGTGCCCTACGCCGACCGCGATCGCTTCCGCGCCTGGAGCCGCGACGCGGCCGACACCGCCGACCGCGCCCGCTCCGAACGCGGCCTGGGCGACCTGTTCGCCTACGGTGTGGACCTGGTGACCCGTAAGCGCCGCGCCCCGGGTGACGACGTCATCTCCCGTCTCGCCCAGGATCCGGACGTGGGCGACGATGAGGCGGCCATGCTCGCCATGGCCCTGCTCTTCGCCGGACACGAGACCACCGTGACCCAGATCGGCCTGGGTGTGTTGTGCCTGCTCACCCACCCCGACCAGTACCAGGCCCTGGGCCGCGACCCCGGTCTGGTGCCCGGCGCGGTCGAGGAGGTCCTGCGTGCCCCGGCCCGGGGCGGCGACGGCGTCCCCCGCTACGCCCGCACCGACATCGACATCGACGGGGTCACCATCGGCGCCGGGGAGCTGGTGCTGTGCGACACCGGAGCCGCCAACCACGACCCCGGCGCCTTCCGCGAACCCGACCGCTTCGACATCACCCGCGCGGGCGCTGCCCACCTGACCTTCGGGCACGGCGCCCGCTACTGCGTCGGCGCCCCGTTGGCACGCCTGGAGCTGCACGCCGTGCTGGCCGGTCTCACCTCGCGTTTTCCGACGCTGCGCCTGGCCGTCGACGTCGACGAACTGCGCACGCGGCACGACGTGCTGACCGGCGGCCTGGTCCGCCTGCCGGTGGAGTGGTGAGCGGAGCGGCACGCCCGGGGAGGCGGCACGCGACCGCCCCTTGGGTGGCCCGGACGGTCCCCCGCAGTCAGTGACACACGGCCGGTGCTCACGCGTCCTCGCCCAGGTCGAGGTCCTCCAGCGCGGAGACGACCTGGCGTCGGGCCTCGGGCGCGAGACCGCGCAGGGGCCGGGGCAGGTTGACCTCGGGTGCCAGTCCCAGGTGGGAGGCGGCGGCGGAGACCACGCGCAGACTGCCGTACCGGCGGAACAGCTCCCACAGCGGCGCCAACCGGTCGGACAGCGCCATGGCCCCGGCCGCGTCCCCGCCCTGGGCCGCGCGGGTCAGGGCGAGCGCGGTGCGCGGGAGGAGGCCGCCGATGACGGAGTACCAGGCATCGCAGCCCGAGGTCAGGCCGGTGGCGGCGGACCCGTCGCCGCTGACGCCGATGGTGACGGTGCTCGGAACGAGCGCCCGCAGTGCCCGAACGCGTTCCCCGGCCGCGTCCGGGTCCGCGGGCACCGGCGGGATCTTGACGGAGGCGACCCGCGGCAGGTGGGCGATGCGGGAGTGGAGTTCGTCGGTGAAGCGCACGTGGGTGGTGGCGGGGTTGTCGTAGACGCACAGCGGCACGGACAACTCCCGGCAGACCTCCTCGTACAGGCCGAACACCTCGTCCTCGGTGAGCGGCTGGTACGTCATCGGGGCGAGTAGTACCGCCGAGGCGCCCGCCTTCTGCGCGTCCTCGGCCAGCGCGAGGACCCGCTCGGTACGCAGCGCGCCGATGCCGACCATGACCGGGGTTCCCTCGGCGGCCTCGACGGCGAGCCGTGCCGCACGGGCGCGTTGCTCACGGGAGAGGTAGGGGGAG
>NZ_ANAX01000019.1:0-1457 GCF_000341065.1 Nocardiopsis halotolerans DSM 44410
GAGTCCACCCCGGCGGTGGCCAGTCGGGAGACGAGTCGGGTGTAGGCGTGTGTGTCGATGCCCGAGTCGGTGGTGGGGGTCAGTGGGAAGGCGCTGAGGCCGGTGAACATGGTGGAAGGTCCCTTCGTGCGGTGGTGTCGGCTGGGTGCCCGGTCCGTTCCGGCCGCGTGGGGTGCGGCCGGGCCGTGCGGTGTGCCGTGGCGCTCGGGTTCCGGTCAGCGCAGACCGTCCAGGGCCGCGCGGGCGGCGTCCGTCCAGTGCGGAGCTCCGGCCCCGGTGGCCACGCGCAGGGCTTGTCGGTAGTGCTCCGCGGCGCGGTCGCGGTGTCCGAGCGCGTGGGCGAGGTCGCCGAGCTGGTGCGCGACGGGTCCCAGGGTGAGCAGGCCGCTGCCCGCACCGGCCAGCTCCCCGGCGGCGGGCGACAACCGGCGGTAGGCGCGCTCCATCGCGGGGCGGTCGCCGACGGCGGTGGCCGCGCGGGCGGCCAGGCAGGTGAGTGCTTCCTGGAGCAGGTCAAAGGGCGCGTCGGGCGGGGGCGGGGCGGTGTCCGGGTCGGCCAGGGCGCGCGCCCAGGGGGCGTGTGGCCCCCAGTCCTGGCGGGGATCGACCGGGGCGGGCCTGGAGCTCTGGAGGCGCAGGCACAGCAGTGCCAGGGGCAGAATGCCCTGTTCCACGCCCGGCATGCCGGTGTCGGCGAGGCGCACGCTCGCCGCGCGGTAGGCGGCCTCGGCCTCGTCGGTGTGTCCGGCCACGCTCAGCCGCAGCGCGGCGTACCACCGGGTGAACACGCCGACGAGCGGGATCTCGTAGCGGGAACCGAGCCGGTCGGCGGAGGCGGCGTGGGCGTCGGCCGCGGTGAGGTCGGCGAGTGCGGAGTGGGCCTGGACGAGGATGAGGTGGCCCAGGACCTCGAAGGTCACCAGGCCGTGCCGTGCGGCCAGCGCGACCAGTTCGGTTCCGATCTCCACGCGGCGCGGGGCCTGCCCGGCGCGCTGGAAGGAGTGCATGAAGCGGGCGTTGAGGGCCAGACACAGCAGGGCCGGATCGTCGAGGTCGCGGGCGATCTCCTCCGCCTGTCGTGCGGCGCTCGCGCCCCGGTCGGTGTGGGTGCCGCGCAGTTCCAGGGCCAGGGTGCCCAGCAGGCGCCCGCGCTGTTCGCGGCTGTCCTCGGGCAGGGCGGCCAGAGTGCGCTCGGCCGCCGCGGTGACCTGACGGGACAGCGCCTCGTCGTCGTTGCGTGTCCACAGGGCGGGCACGTCGAAGGCGGTGATGACCCGCGCCGTCAGGTCCGCGTCCCCCAGTTCCTCGGCCGCGGCGACCGCACGCGCGCGGTGGTGGCGGGCCTCCTCCAGCCGACCGGTGACGGCCAGCGCCCGCACCATGCCCATGACCGCCTCCAGGCGTTCGCGCACGTCGCCGTGTCCCGACCGGTCGTGGGCGGTGACGGCCTCCCGCCA
>NZ_ANAX01000019.1:1462-9853 GCF_000341065.1 Nocardiopsis halotolerans DSM 44410
GGGGGGCGAAACGCTCCTCGGCTTCGAGCGCGGCGGTCCTGGCGTGGTGGGCGGCCCGGGCGGCGGTGGCGGGGGCGCCCGCGCGGGCGAGGTGGTGGGCGAGCAGGGCGGCCTGGTCGGGGTGCGCCGCCTCGACCGCCTCGGCCACGGCGGTGTGCCAGCGTGCCCGGCGCGGGCGGGAGAGGTCCTCGTAGAGGGTGTCGCGCACCAGGACGTGGGTGAAGCGCAGCCGCTGGGTGTCGCCCGGTTTGCTTGTTTCGTCCTGTTCGGTGAGGAAGCCCGCGTGCAGGGCCTCGTCCAGGGCGTCGAGGAGGGCGTCCCCGTCCCCGGTCAGGGACGCCAGGACGTCCGGGTCGACGTCGCGACCGATGACGGCCGCCTGGCGGAGCAGGTGCTGGGTCGCGGGTGTCAGTGTGCCCAGGCGGTGGCGGATGACGTCGCGCACACCGGCGGGGACGGTGTCGGGCGCGGTGCCCTCGGACAGCAGCCGGGCCAGTTCGCGGGCGAAGAAGGGGTTGCCGCCGCTGCGGTGGTGGATGGTGCGCAGGGCGCGTGCGTCGACGTCGTGGCCGACCAGGGACCGGACGAGTGTGCTCGTCGCGTCCTCGCTCAGGCCGCTCAGGTAGGCGCGGGTCGGTTCGCCGGGGGCGAGCCGGGCCAGGGCCGCGGTCAGTGTCGGGGACACCTCCCCGGTGCGGTGGGTCCCCACCACCAGGACCGGCCCGGGGAAGGTCTCGGCGGCCAGGGTGGTGAGCAGGTCCAGGGTCTCCTCCTGCGCCCGGTGCAGGTCGTCGAGGACCAGGAGGACGGGGCCGCGCCGCGCGGCCCCGGCCACCAGGCGCACGGCCGCGCGCAGGGCGCGGAAGCGGGCCGCGGCGGGGGCCGCGGCCGCTGCCGGGACGCCGATGACGGAATCGGTCGCGGACACGGCATCCCCGGCCGGGTTCCGCGCCCCGGGATGTTTCCTGGCGCCTTCGTCCAGGCTCCCCGGTCCGGAACCGGCGGCGGGGTCGGTCACCGCCCCGGGACTCGGGGAGCCGGGGGCGCCGACCTCTCCGGCGGCCCCGAGCGGTTCCTCCGGCACGGGATTCGCGGGGACGCCGCGATCCCGAGGGCTCATGCCACCGGCCTGTGTGGTCTCCTCCGAAGGGCTGGCGGGCCCGGTGCCTTCGGCGGTCAGCGCGGCGGCGATCTGGGCCCAGGGCCAGGCGGCGGGCGCCCCCTCGTGCTCGGGGCTGCGCCCCCAGGCCGTGGTCCACCCGCGTGCGGCCAGGCGCCGCGTGAGGGCGTGGGCCAGGGCGGTCTTGCCCGACCCGGCGTCACCGGAGACCAGCGCGACCCGGGCCGTGGTGTCGGGCGCGGCGGAGGCGGCGGCCCGCTCCAACAGGTCCAGTTCGCGTGTGCGGCCCACGAAGGGGCGCCGGGAACGCTCGGGCACGGTCGCCTCAGCCCGGGGCGGGTGCGCGGTGGCGGCGGCGCGGGGTGTGAGGTGGGGAGCCTGGGCCAGGATGTCGGCCTCCAGCTGCCGCAGCTGGGGCCCGGGGTCCACGCCCAGTTCCCGAGCCAGGATGTGGCGGGCCCGGCGCAGTGCCGCGAGCGCGTCGCCCTGCTGGCCGGAGCGGTACAGGGCCAGGGCCAGCTGCCGCCAGGCGTTCTCGCGCAGCGGATGGGCCCGGGCGTGCGCCTCCAGGTCGGGCACGGCCTCGCCCGACCGGCCCAGCGCCAGGAGTGCCTCGGCGTGCCGCTCCACGGCCACCAGCCGCAGCCCGTCCATGCGGTCGGCCTCACCGCGCGCCCAGGGATAGGCGGTGAACTCGGCGTAGGCGGGACCGCGCCACGACGCCAGCGCCCGCTCCAGAACGATCAGCGCCTCGCCGGGCCGGTCCTGGGCGAGCCGTGCGCCGCCATGGGCCAGCGCGGTCTCGAAGCGTCGGGCGTCGACCGTCTCGGGGCCGGTGCGCAGCGCGTAGCCCGGGGGCGCGGTCACCAGCAGCCGGGCGGGTTGGCGTGCGGGCCGGTCCGGTTCCAGGGAACGGCGCAGGGCGGAGACGAAGGTGCGCACCGCCGCCACGGAGCCCCCGGGCGGCTCCGGCCACAGGTCCTCGACGAGTCGGTCGACGGACACGACGCCGCCCCCGGCGATCAGTAGTCGGGCCAGGACCGCGCGGTGCCGCGGCCCCCTGAGGTCGAGCGGCCCGTGCGCGCCGACGGCCTCCACGGGGCCCAGGACGCGAAAGTCCACCGCGGCGTCCGTCTCCTCCCCCGTCATGGCAGCCAATCTATCGGGCCGCCCGCCCTGCTCGGGGCCGTTGACGCTCGTGCTCAGCCGTTGCTCATCGGTTGCTCATCGGTGCCCGGCACGCTCGTGGACGACCGCGTTCGCCCCGTTCGTCGGGGGAGCACCACACGACCGACAGGAAGGAAACACCGTGGAACCGAGGATCCCGGGATTGGACTACCAGCGCGTGCCCGTCGCCGACGGGGTGGCGCTCAACGTCGCCGTGGGCGGAACGGGCAGTCCGATCGTCCTGCTGCACGGCTTTCCCCAGACCCACCTGATGTGGCGGCACGTGGCGGCCGACCTGGCCGCCGACCACACCGTCATCTGCCCGGACCTGCGCGGCTACGGTGACAGCGACAAGCCCGCCGACACCGACGGGCGGGCCTACTCCAAGCGCACGATGGCCGCCGACGTCGTCGCCCTGGCCCGGGCCCTGGGGCACGACCGCTTCGCCCTGGCGGGCCACGACCGGGGTGCCCTGGTCGCCGTCCGTACCGGGCTGGACCACCCCGACACCGTCACCCACCTGGCCTCGCTCGACGTGCTGCCGACCCTGGACATGTGGGACGTGATGCGCGGGGCCTCGGCGGCGGTGGGCTTCCACCTGTACCTGATGGCGCAGCCGCCCGGTCTGCCCGAGCAGCTGATCGGCGCCAGCCCGGACGCGTTCTTCGGGCACTTCCTGGACCTGTGGGCGCGCGACCCCGAGGCGATCCCCGACCAGGTGCGTGCCGCCTACCTGAGGGCCTGCCGGGAGGCGGTGCCCTCGATCGTCGCCGACTACCGGGCCTCGGCCGGGATCGACGTCGAGCACGACGAGGCCGACCGCGCGGCCGGAAGGCGGCTGCGCATGCCGGTGTCCGTGCTCCAGCAGGACTGGGGCGCGGCCCTGGGCTACGACGCCGCCGCGGTGTGGCGGGCCTGGGCGAGCGACCTGCACCACAGCACGGTGACCTGCGGCCACTTCATGGCCGAGGAGGCCCCGGCCGAGGTGGTCGGGGCGCTGCGCGACCTCCTGGCCAGGTAGGCCACGCCTGCCCTGCATGTCGGGGCGGGGGCCGACGCCGCGTGGTCCTCCCAGGAGGCCGAGCGCACCACCGCCTTCGACCCCCGTCCCGGCCTGAACCGGTGCGCGGGCCGCCGCCCCCGCGTACCCGTTCCAGGGCCTCCAGGAACTCCCCCACCTCCGACACCCGGTCCTTGAGCAGGTAGCCGACCCTTCCCGAGTCGTCGGCCAGCAGCTCGGCGGCGTAGCGCTGTTCCACGTACTGCGACAGCGGCCTCCAGGTCCAGGGGGTCCGCCGCGAGGGTGTCTCCGTGGCGTTTGGTCAGGTGTCGCAGGGTGATCAGGGATGGCCCTTCGCCTGGTGGGTCGTGGAAGTGGTGACCACGCTAGGGATCGGGTGTCCGCGCGGGCCATGGGGCGGACCCTCCGGTCGGAGGGGGGTGGGCACGAGGGCGGTCGGTGGCGCTGTTCGACCCCGGCCCCCGTCAGAGGGGAAAGGCCGCTTCCGAGGAACCGCGACTGTGACGGGCACCCTTCGGCGTTCGACACGTGCGGCCCGGTGGAAGGCGCTAACCTGGGTCCCCGAGAGTTCCCGGCCGGGTCGGAGGACGTGGCCGCCCTCCTTCCGCGTTCCGGGCGGGGTCCGTCCACGGCCGGTGACGCGAACGGGACGAGGGCCGGGGGTCGGCCGCCGTTCCCCGGGGGCCGCCGTGCGCGTCGCCGGGACCACCTTGGCCCGTTCCCTGTCGCTGGAGGTAGGCGGTGTCCCACACCTGGACCGCGATCGACTTCGAGACCGCCAACCACGACCGCGGCAGCGCGTGCGCGGTCGGTCTGGTGCGGGTGCGCGACGGCGCGGTCGTGGACCGCTACACCACCCTGATCCGGCCGCCCCGGCAGGTGGACTTCTTCTCCCGTCACAACACCGCGGTGCACGGCATCACCGAGGCCGACGTCGCCGACGCCCCCTCCTGGGAGCGGGTGCACGCGCACATCGTGGAGTTCGCCGACGGCACTCCCCTGGTGGCGCACAACGCCGCCTTCGACATGGGTGTGCTGCGCCAGGCCTGCGGGCACACCGGGCTGGCCCACCCGGCCTGGGAGTACGCGTGCACGCTGGCGCTGTCCCGGCGTACCTGGGGTGAGCTGCCCGACCACAAGCTGCCGACGGTGTGCGCCCACATAGGCCACCGGGTGCGGCACCACCACCGGGCCGACGCCGACGCCGAGGCCGCCGCGCACATCGTGATCGCCGCCATGGAACGGTACGGCACCGCGTCGCTGGCCGACCTGGCGCGTGCCGCCCGGATGGGTCTGCGCCGTGTGGAGGCCCGGAGCGGGGGCGCGGTGGCGGAGCCCGTGGCGGCCAGGCCCGCCGTTGCCGCGGTCGAGGACCGTTTCGGCAGGTGGCAGCGCGACGCCCGGGCCGCGCTGCCCGAGCCCTCCCCCGACGCCGACCCCTCGGGGCCGCTGTACGGGCGTACCGTGTGCGTCTCGGGCGATCTGGAGTCCATGGACAAGCCCGAGGTGTGGCGGCGTGTGGCCGAGGCGGGCGGGTATCCGGCCAAGAACGTCACCCGTAGGACCGACGTGCTGGTGATCGGCGGTCACGGCGGTACCGGTAAGACCGCCAAGCACCTGCGGGCCGAGGCCTACCGTGAGCGCGGTCAGCGCATCGAGTTCGTCACCGAGGCGGGGCTGACGGCCCTGCTGGGAATGACCACCGGCTCCTGAACGGGCACCGTCCACGGGGGTGGCCGTCCGCGCCCTCCAGGACGCGGACGGCCACGGCGCCGGGTCAGGCCCCTTCCTCCCGGGACTTGGGGAAGCGCAGGATGGCACCGTTCTCGGCACTGGTGTGACCGTGGTCGAGGATCTCGCTGAACCCCGCGTCGGCGGCCATCGCCGAGCGCAGCATCAGCGCGCTGGCCGGGGCCCGGAACGCCGCGTCGGCGTCGTCCAGGTTCGCGGGGTCCTTGGCCACGAGGATCGGTTCGTGGGGCGAACCCCACAGTTCGGGCTCACGGTCGCGGTCCGCGCCCAACAGCAGGGTCCGCACCCGCGCCTCCGAGAGCATGGGCAGGATCGGTTCGGTGCCGCGCACTGCCTGGTCGTTGGCGAGTTTTTGCTGGTAGTCGGCGATGAGGTCGTCGTGTCCGTCGATGACGAAATCACGCAGCGCCTCCACCGCGGCCTCGTGCAGGCGCTCCTCGGCGTCGGGGCCGCCCCGCCCGCCGGGTACCAGCTTGACGGGGATGTTCAGTCTGCGCTCGCCGATGTTCTCGCGCAGGTAGGCGATGGCCTCCTCGTCGCCGCCGACGAAGATGACCTTGGCGTCCACCTCGGCGACGGCGTCGCGTACCTGCTGGGCGATCCTGGTGGCGTTCTCGTGCCAGGTCTCCAGGGGGTAGTTCTTGCCGTCGAAGCGGCCGTTGTAGCCGCTGAGGACTCCGGGGCCGCCGCGGCCCATGGGTTCGAGGTTGCGCAGGTTGGCGCCGGAGAACTCCTTCTCGGAGGCCGGTTTGGTGGCGGGCTGGCCGGTGTAGGAGAAGATCTTGGCGTTGACCCGGTCCAGCGCCACCAGGACGTAGGGCAGGTAGCGGTCCCGGTCGACGACCACGGGAAGGGGGTCGGGGATCGGCATCAGGCGTGCGCGGTCCTGCCGGGGTGGTTCGGAGAGGGTGTGCATGCCCAGCAGTCGCCCCCGGGAGGCGAACAGGGAGTGACCGTGGCTGCCGTAGGCCCGGGAGGTTCCCTCCCTGACCGCCTCCTCCAACACGTCCAGGGTGGCCTCGTCGGTGCCCAGTGAGGACAGTTCGTCGCGTAGGTGGCGCCAGCGCAGCTCGATCTCCTTGCCCGCGTCGGTCCTGTCGCGGCTGGTGTCCAGGTGCACCGAGGCCACCGGTGCGTCGCTCTCGTACAGAGGTCGCAGAAAACCCAGGTCCATGTGTCCGCGGGGCGTGTGTCCCCGCCCCGCTCACCTCCTTCTCGGGGTCGGTCCGCGGGCCATCCTCGGGGCCATGTTCGCCGATGCCGGGTACGCCACGTCGACCCAGACACGCTCCTTGCCCAAGGATTCCCTGGCCTTGGGCGAGCCCCTACCCAGCGGACCGCGAGACGATGGGAAACCGACCGGAGAGGGTCGGCAAATGTCGGGTACGGCGGGGGCCGGTGTTCCTAACGTCGGTGGTGGAAGAAGGAGGGAGGCACCATGCTGGACCGGCTCAACCGGGCACTGGAGAAGGTCGAGGAGGACACCCGGGCACCGGTGGACGTGGCGGAGATGGCGCGCACCGCGCTGACCTCCGAGCACCACCTGCGACGCCTGTTCTCGGTGTTGTCGGGGATGCCTTTGTCGGAGTACGTGCGGCGGCGCAGGCTCACCCTCGCCGGAGCCGAGGTGCTCCGGGGCGAGGAGGGTCTGCTCGACATCGCGGTGCGCTACGGCTACGGGTCGGCTGAGGCCTTCGCCCGGGCGTTTCGCGCCATGCACGGGGTGGGGCCGGGCGAGGCCCGCCGGACCGGCGCGGTGCTCAACTCCCAGCCGCGGATGACGTTCCGCCTGACCGTCGAAGGGAGCACCACCATGCGTTACCGGATCGTGGAGAAGGAGGCCTTCCGTCTCGTGGGGGCCAGGGCGAGGGTGCCGATCGTCCACGAGGGCCGCAACCCCGTCATGGAGGATTTCGTCCGGGGCCTGGACCAGGGGGTCCGGGAGCGGATCGGGGAACTGTCCGACCAGGAGCCGCGCGGGCTCCTGGGAGTCACCGTCGCCCTTTCCCCCGACCGTGGGGAGGGCAGCGAGATCGACTACTACCAGGCCGCGGCGACCTCGGCGCGGGGTGCTGAGGGCATGGACGTCCTGGAGGTGCCCGCCGGCACCTGGGTGGTCTTTCCCAAGTCGGTGCCCGTGGAGGAGGTTCCCGAGGGTCTGCAACGGATGTGGGCGGACGCCTTCGGCCACTGGTTCCCCTCCAACCCGGCCTACCGGGCCACCGAGGGGCCGGAGGTCCTGCGGGTCGCCTACTCCGGGGACGGCGCCACGGCCGAGGCCGAGTTGTGGTTGCCGGTGGAGCGCGCCTGAGGCGGGGTCACCGCCGTGTCCGCACGGTCCAGCCGTGCGGACACGCGGGAGGGCCGTCCGGGTGGAGGCCCCTCAGGCGCGGGTGCGGCAGCGGTCCAGGAAGCGGCGCAGAACCTCGTTGAAGCGCTCGGGGCGTTCGAGGTTGGGCAGGTGCCCGGCTCCCTCGATGATCTCCACGACCGAGTCGGGGACCATCACGTGCATGGACTCGGTGAAGTCGGGCGGGGTGAACCCGTCGTACTGCCCTCCCACCAGCAGGGTGGGGGCGGAGACCCGGCGCAGCAGGGGTACGTAGTCCTGGCGTCTGGCGCGGCCGAGCAGGGCCGCCGCCGCACCCTCGGGCGGGGCCGCGTACATCATGGCGCGCACGTGGTCGGCCACCTCGGGCAGTTCGCGCACGTTGTCGGCGGTCATCATGCCCACGAGCATCTCGTCGGCGTAACCGCGCATGCCCTCGGCGCGCAGGCGTTCGGCCAGGGCGGCGCGGGCGGCCCTGCCCTGCTCGGTCTCGGGGCGGGGGTTGGTGGCGGTCAGGGTCAGCGAGTCGATCCGGTCGGGAAAGAGCCGGTACAGCTCCAGGGCGATCTGGCCGCCCAGCGACAGCCCCACCACGCTCACCACGTCCAGGCCCAGGTGGTCCAGGAGCCCGGCCAGGTCGCGGGCGAAGGTGTCCAGGTTGGTGGTCCCGGGGACGACGGTGCTGTGCCCGTACCCGCGCAGGTCGGGGACGATCACCCGGTAGCCGCGTCCCGCGAGGGCTTTGACCTGCGGCTCCCACATGGTGCGGTCGAAGGGGTGACCGTGGACGAGGAGGATGGGGTACCCGGCTCCGCGGTCGGTGTAGGTGACGCTGATCCCGCGCACGGAGGCGATGCCCGGGCCGTCACCACTCGCGGTGTTCGTCGTCTGATGTGCCACAGCACACGATGCTATTCAGGCGCGCAAGGCGTGTTCACACCGAGGCGGCCAAAGGCGCGGCGGCGGGCCGTAGGCGGTCCCTCGACGCCTACGGCCCGGGTA
>NZ_ANAX01000020.1 GCF_000341065.1 Nocardiopsis halotolerans DSM 44410
CCGGGCGCCCGGCTACAGGGAAGACGCGCGGGGCCGCCGTCGGGTTCGGCCCGTGTTCGTGGAAGTGTCGGCGTCCCCGGATCAACCGGTCGGCCGCGTCGCGCTTCCGGTGCGGTCGCGGCCCAGGACGAGCGCCGCGACCAGGTAGGGCGAGGCGAACAGGGCGAACGCGACACCGTGGCCGGTCAGGGCGAACACCCCCGCGTACAGCAGGAAGGAGGAGGTGTGGAGGGCGTCGACGCCCAGAACGGCCAGGGAGGTGACGGTGGCCCGACTGGACCCGGTGATGCGGTTCTGGAGCCGGGCGTCGGCGACCACGCTCGCGGTCTGGCACACGCCGAAGCCCGCGCCGAGCAGCGCCCAGCCCAGCGGGTTGCCGAGCAGGGCCCCGACGGCGATGGCGGGTGCCGCCAGGCCCAGCAGGAGTGCGAAGGCCCGCACGGGCAGGCGGGAGACGGGACCGGCGAGCAGGCCTCCGAGGGTGATGAGGATCCACACCACCAGGACCACCACGGGCACGGTGGCGGCGGGGACGCCGGACTCGGCGGCGAGCAGGGGAACGTACTCCTCCAGCAGCTCCCAGGAGCAGGTCACCACGACCACCAGCACGATGGCGCCACGTACCCGGCGGTCGGTGCGGGCCTCGGCCAGTCCCTCACGCAGGGCGGCCAGGTACCCGGAGGCACTCTCCGGGCCGGCTCCGTCGTCGGTTCCGGTGGAGCGGTGTTCGGGCAGGGCGAGTGCGGCCAGGGAGCACAGCACGCAGGCGGCGACACTGCCCGCGCCGACCGCGGCGTAGCCCCCGTGGGCCATGACGGGGACCGCCACGAGGGTGGCGGCGCCGACGGCGGCCACGTTCAGCGCGCGGGTCACCCCCATGATCTGGGCGTAGCGGCCGGTCGCGTCGCGGTGGGCGAGTTCGGTGTAGACGAGGGCCTCGAGGGCGCCCGAGGCCAGGGCGCCGCCCGCGCCCCACAGGACGAAGCCCAGCGCGAAGGACCAGTAGCCGGGCAACAGCAGCCACAGCGAGAACCCGGCGGCGGCCAGGAGCGGTGCGGCGGCCAGCAGGTGGCGGCGGGGCACCACGTCCGCCCAGGCTCCGGCGGGTACGGACACCACGAGGGAGGTCAGGGACCAGATCACGAACAGGGAGCTGACCTGGGTGACGGACAGACCGGTCTCCTCGAACAGCAGCGCGTACAGCGGGTAGAGGAGGACGAACTCGGTCAGGGCCGCGTAGGCGTACAGGGGTCCGGTCAGGCGGAACGTGCGCACGCCGGAAGCGTGCGGGGGCACGGTGGTCATGAGGGTCTTTCGGTCGAGCGGAGGTGGACACCGGATGCGGGGGCGTCCGGTGGACCCCGTGCTCGGACCGAGGACCGGCGTGGAACTTAATGTCGCTGGAACATGGCTCCAGCATAGGTGGTGTCCGTGGCGGTTGGCCAGGGTGCGTGTGGAGCGCGCGGGACCCGGCGGGCCGTGATCGGCCGGTCCGGCGGCGAACGCTCAGGGTGCTCGCCCGGGCATCCTCCGACGGGGTGGCGGGTGGGTGGGGCGTCGAGCGGGTCGTGCCAGGACGCCGTACCCGGGGCCCGGATCCACCGGTCCCGCGAACGACCAGTACGGGCCCAGCGGGGAAGGTGGGACACCATGGCGTCAGCGCCTTTGGCCGTCGACCGGCGTTCCCGGCACGGCCGCGACGTCCTGGCCGAGTCCCTGTACGCCGCTCCGCCCGACGGAGTGCCCCTGGAACAGGCCCGGGCGGCCGGTGAGCTGGTGCACTACGGCGGTGCGCCGGTGGAGACCGTGCTCATCGTGCTGGTGTGCCGTTCGTGGTCGGGGGCGCGTCCGGAGAGGGCGCGCGGAGGGCGGGGCCGGCGCCGTGCAGTTCGCGGGCCCAGGCCTCCAGACCGGCCGCGAACCCCTCCCGTTGGGCGGGGGAGAGCTGCGCGAAGGTCCGTAGCAGGGGTTCGGCCCTCCTGGCCACGAACGCGCGCATGAGGTCGCGGTGCTCGTCGGCCAGGGACACCAGGACGCGCCGCCGGTTGGCGGGATCGTGGCGGCGCGCCACCAGGCCCACCCGGGACAGGTCGCCGACCAGTTCGCTGACCGTGGAGGCGCCCACCTCCAGCCGGGTGGAGAGTTCGCCCATGCCGAGTTCCTGGCCGTGGGCGAGCTGGGCCAGGACCGCGCCGTGTCGGGCGGTGAGGTGGTGGTTGGTGAACAGCCGCCGCAGGCCGTCGGGCATCTCGGAGTGGGCGCGCCGGAAGTAGGTCTCGATCAGGGGCACGAAGCGCAGCGCCCCCTCCACCAGTGCGCGGTCGGGCATGCGTGCGTCGTCGGCCGTTTCCGGCTTCGCCCCCTGGTCCATGCGCTGATGCTACCGCTGGCCTCCGCGGTTCCCGGAACGGCGGTGCGCCCGTCCCTCCACGTGTTCTCGGGTGGCCGGTGCGGGTCAGGCCGGCCGGTGGAGCACCGGTGGGGCGGTGTGGAGGTAGCCCGAGGGTCAGGGCCCGTCGAACGCGGCCCTGGGGTGGGCGGTGTCCTCCGCTGTCATGGGCGTTCTCCTTCCAACACGACACCACCATAGTTCGAATCTCCGAATTATGTTCTTCGGGCGGGAGGGGAGCCTTCACGGAAAGCCCCGCGCGCACCGTTCGGGGCGCCGAATCAGCGACACGGAACGTCTTCTCCGCACCTTCCCGGCGTGTTGCGCCCCTGACCTGCGCGGCGACGGTCGGTCACCTGTTGGCCACCCACGGGAGCCCAACGTTCACCACGCGGTGGTTGGGACGTTCCCCCTTCCATGGCCGGATAGAGCACGGTCCCCCGCCCGGCCCGTCACCGGACCGGGCTCCCCCGCGACCCGTCAGGAGACCGTGCATGCCGGGAACTCCCCACACCCCCGTCCCCTCCCCCTCCCCCATCCCCGCCCCCAGCGCCTCGGCCGCGCGCTCCACCCGACGCCAGGTCCTGGTCGGCGGCGCGGCCACCCTGGGCGCCGCCGCACTGGCCACCGGCTGGAGCACCCACGCCCACGCGGACACCGCCACCCGACCGAGCGGGATCGGTGAGCCCTTCACCCTCGGTGTCGCCTCAGGCGACCCCTTCCACGACAGCGTCGTGCTCTGGACCCGCCTGGCCCCCAACCCCTTCGCCGAGGACGGGCGCGGGGGCATGCCCGACCGGCGGGTGGAGGTCGAGTGGCAGGTCGCCGAGGACGAGGGCTTCACCAGGATCACCGCCTCCGGGGCCGTCGAGACGGGCCCGGACATGGCCCACGCGGTGCACGTGGAGGCGCGGGGTCTGCGCCCGGGCGCCGAGTACTTCTACCGGTTCCGTGTCGGCACCGAGATCAGCCCCGTCGGCCGTACCAGGACCGCCCCTCCCCCGGGGCTGCGGCTGGACCGGTTCGCCTTCGCCTTCNCCAGCTGCCAGAGCTACACCAGCGGTCATTACACCGCCCAGGCGCACCTGGCCGAGGAGGACCTGGACCTGGTCGCGTTCCTGGGCGACTACATCTACGAGGGCCCCGCCCAGGGCGGCATCGGCCGGGGGCACGTCCCCCAGGTGGAGGTCCGTTCCCTGGCCGAGTACCGGATCCGCCACGCCCAGTACAAGAGCGACGCCAACCTCCAGGCCGCGCACGCCGCGTTCCCGTGGGCGGTGGTCTTCGACGACCACGAGCTGGAGAACAACTGGGCCGACGAGCAGTCCAACGGGGAGGACGTTCCCGCCGAGGAGTTCCTCCGGCGGCGCGCCCAGGCGATGAAGGCCTACTACGAGCACATGCCGCTGCGCCGCGCCCAGCTGCCGAACGGTCCGGACATCCAGCTCTACCGCAGACTGCGCTTCGGCGACCTGGTGGACATGCACCTGCTCGACACCCGCCAGTACCGCGATCCGCAGGTGGGTGACGCCGGACGCGACGACCCCTCGCGCACGCTGATCGGAGCCAGGCAGAAGCAGTGGCTGTTCGACGGACTGTCCTCCTCGCGGGCCCGCTGGAACGTGCTGGCCCAGCAGGTGTTCTTCTCCCAGCGCGACTTCGTCGACGGTGAGGCGACCAACTTCAGCAACGACGCCTGGGACGGCTACCTCGTCGAGCGCAACGAGGTCCGCGACCAACTGGCGCGGGTGCGCAACGGAGTGGTGATCACCGGGGACGTGCACGCCAACTACGTGTCCGACGTCAAGGCCGACTTCGACGACCCGGAGTCGGCGACGGTGGCCACCGAGCTGGTGGGCACGTCCTTCACCAGCGGCGGCGACGGCAGCGAGCAGAATCCGGGCGACGCGGTGCAGCTGCGGGAGAACCCGCACATCAGGTTCATCAACCGCAGGCGGGGCTACGTGCGCAACGTGATCACGCCCACCGAGTGGACGGCCGACTACCGGGTCGTGGACTACGTGAGCGAGCCGGGCGCGCCCATCCGTGACCGGGCGCGGTTCGTGGTCGACGACGGTGTGCCGGGCGTGCGCGCCCAGGGCTGATCCGCCCCGGGCCATGGTCTCCGGTTCGGGCCGGTCGATGGGTGGCGCGCACCCGAGGCCGGCCCGGATCGGGATGGATCAGCGGCGCTGAATTCTCGTCAGGTCCACGTCGATGTCGAAGGGGACGGAGACCTTGAGGCGCTCCCGGTGGACCGTGGGCCTGGCGTACCCCCCGGTCGGGGCGAGTTCATGGACGAATACGACGGCTTCCCGCCCCGTCCTGCTGGATGAGCCGGAAATGAGGTATACCCGCCTCCGCGTAGATCTGAGGTTTACGCTCGCGGTCCCGAAGCTCTGATTCCGGGGAGACGACCTCGACGGCGAGCACCACGGCCTCGGGTGGAAGCCACGTCCCCTCCGGGTCGCCGATCGCCTGTGCCTGCGCGATGAGCAGGTCCGGTTCGGGGCGCTGCCGCTCACCGATCCGGACCGTGATCTCTCGACACACAGCCGGGTGTTCTGGTGCTTGTGTGTACAACGTCCGGTCCAGGAGCGACAACACGAAGGCGTGGAAGAATTTCTGAGGGGACGCCAGCACCAGGCTCCCGTCGATGAGTTCGGTGTGCGGCGGAAGATCCGGAAGGCGGTCCAGGTCGTCTGCGGTGAAGCCCTCTGGCGGAGGCATAGGCAGGGACTACTGGTCCTCGATGGAGACCTGGCGTTCGGCCACAGGGGAAACGGGCATGTCGCTGCTGCCTCCGGTTGTCGGATCGCTCTCGTTACCCACAGTGGCCATGTCCTTCGGGCAGCGATGGTGTTTCCTGGAAAATCCCTACCCGTTACCGTCGGCGCTGATCCACAGGGACTCGGCGGCCACCAGGCCCAGGGCCTGGGAGCGCTCGGGGGCGTTCTCGTCAGGGCGCACGTTGATCTGCATCGACCCGGCGAAGGGCTGGCGTTCGACCACCTCCACGTGCATGCCGATGCCGATCTCGATGTCGGCCAGGTAGCGCAGCAGGTCGGGGTCGGTGTCGTTGACACGCACGATCACGCCGCTGACGCCCTTCTCCGCCTCTGACAGCAGCAGGCTCTCGCGCTCGACGATGTGTCCCTCGCGTGTGGGGATGGGATCACCGTGCGGGTCGACCACGGGATCGCCGAGGTGGGTGGCGATGCGGTCGACGAACTTGTCCGAGACCACGTGTTCGAGGATCTCGGCCTCGTCGTGTACCTCGTCCCAGGAGTAGCCCAGCTCGGCGACCAGGTAGGTCTCCAGCAGTCGGTGGCGGCGCAGTACCGACAGGGCCGCATTGGTCCCGGGCTCGGTGAGGTTGACCGCGCCGTAGCGCTGGTGTTCGACCAGGCCCAGTTCGCTGAGTTTGCGGAGCATGCCCGACACCGACGAATTGGACACGGACAGGCGCTCGGCCATACCGGAGATGGTCACCGGGCCGGTGCCGCGTTCCTGGAGGTCGTAGATGACCTTCACGTAGTCCTCAACCGACGTGGACGGTCGTGTCGGTGCGTTGTCCATGTCCGTAACCGTATCGCGGACCGCTCACCGACCACCATTTGTGCACCGGACCTGTGGACGACCCTCCTGTCCCGGCACGATCGGTGACGGGGTGGACCTGGGTTCGCGCCGAAGGGAGGTGTTTGGTCCAATCAGAGCGTGGAAGAGCACAGTACATCCCCTGACCGTCCCCAGGGCCGCCTCGCCCGCTGGCAGTCCCTGACCGAGTTGCCGTTGGTCCTCGCGGCCCTGGTCTTCGTCGCCGCCTATGCCTGGCCCGCCGTCGAGACCGATCTGCCCCGGCGCTGGCAGGAGCTGTGTCAGGCGGTCGTCTTCGTCGTGTGACTGGCCTTCGCCGCCGACTACGTCGTGCGCCTGTTCCTGGCCGAGGACCGGTGGGCGTTCGTGCGCCGCAACCTCCTGGACCTGCTGATCGTGGTGCTGCCGGTCCTGCGCCCCCTGCACCTGGTCCGGTTGCTGACCGTCGTCTCCCTGCTGCACCGGCGCATGTCGGTGTCCCTGCGCGGACACGTGCTGCTGTACACCGCCAGCATCACCGTCATCATGCTCGTCATGGCGTCGCTGAGTGTCCTGCGTGTGGAGCAGGAGGCCCCCGGAGCCAACATCACCACGCTCCCCGACGCGCTCTGGTGGTCGCTGGTGACGGTGTCCACGGTCGGCTACGGCGACTTCTACCCCGTCACCGGAGCCGGACGGCTGATCGCCGTCGGACTCTTCGTCATGGGTGTCGGCCTGCTCGGCGTCATCACCGGCACGCTGTCCAGTTGGCTGGTCGAGCGCGTCGATCCGGGGAAGGAGACGGATGAGCGGCCAGCGGAAGCGGACGCGGAACCGGAAGCGGACACACAGCGGCAACTGCGAGAACTCACCGAGCAGGTGCGTGCCCTGAGGGCCGAACTGGGTCACGTCAAGGACTCCACGGAACCACCGCCGCCGAGCTGACCGGGAAACGGGTGTGCGCCAGGTCCGGGCGGAGCAGGCGAAGTCTAGGGTTCCGGGTATGAGCGGACCCCACCCCCAGCGAGGATCGTCCTTCTACGACCGGCCCCGGATGTCGGAGCGCTACGGTCAGCGCCGCCACGGCGGCGTGGCCAGCCCGAACACGGTGATGGAGGAGCCCGCGCTGCTGCGGGAACTCGGAGCGGTCACCGGCCTGGACGTGCTCGACCTGGGGTGCGGTGACGCCGACCTGGGCCGGATCCTGCTGGAGGCGGGATGCCGCTCCTACCTGGGGGTCGACGGGTCCGGGGCGATGGTGGAGCGGGCCCGCGCACGGCTGCGGGGTTCGGTCGGCAGGGTCGAGCACGCCGACATGGAGGACTTCACCGCCTCCCCGGCCGGTTTCGACCTGGTCGTCTCCCGCTTGGCACTGCACTACGTGGACGACGTCGCCCCGGTGCTGGCGTCGGCGCTGCGGTGGCTGCGGCCGGGAGGGCGCATGGTGTTCACCGTGCCGCATCCGGTACTGACCTGCCACGACGCCCGTTCCGCCTCCGGGCGGCCACGGCAGGACTGGGTGGTGGACGACTACTTCGCCAGCGGCCCACGCCAACGCGAGTGGATGGGGGAACCGGTGACGTGGCACCACCGCACCGTCGAGGACTACGTGCGAGCACTGCACGGGGCGGGGTTCTCGCTCACCGCGCTGCGCGAGTGCGCCCCGCACCGGGAGTCGTTCGAGGGGAACGAGGAGGAGTACGCGCGTCGGCGGCGGGTGCCGCTGTTCCTCCTGCTGGCCGGTGCACGCACCGGCTGAGGGCGCCGAGGCCGTGTGCGGGCCGCGCCGTTCCCGCCCACGGATCTCCTCGGCGGTCTCCACGGTCAGCCGCGGCTTGGCGCCCTGCTCGTCGTGGGTCAGGGGGCGGGTGTGCCCTGGTGGTAGTACATCCGCCACTCGCCGTCCGCGCCCCGGCGCCACAGCGAGCTGCGCAGGGCGCGTGTCCCGCCGACTTCGGTGGCGTAGGTCAGGTGCACCAGGTCCGGGGCGAGCAGTCTGCCCACCATCTCGCTGACCCGCACCCGGGGCGGTGCGGTTCCCGCGGCCTGCGAGGGTTCCCGGGGGCCGTCCATGGTCGCCAGTTCGGCCAGCATCGTCTCTCTGTCCCAGCGCCTGCCGGATCTGCCGACCTCGGTGAACTCGGGGTCCAGCAGCTCGGCGGCGAGCCTGCGGGAGGCGCGCACCCGTGGTTCCAGCAGCCGCAGTTCCCCCTCGATGGCCTGCTGGACCGCCTCCCCCGCCCCGCCCTCGGTTCCGTACATCCTGTCCCCCTGTCCGGTGACTGGTGGTGAACGTGCACTGATTGTTAACACACGACCGGTTCCGTTCCCCAGGCTGTCTCACTAGCCTGTGGAGGTTTCGTTCGCCCCCACTCCCTGGAGACACGTATGGCAGAGGACACCGGTATCTCCCGACGCGGCGCCCTCGGCGGTCTGAGCGCCGCCGGTGCGCTGGCCCTGGCGGGCTGGCCGGGCACGGCCGCCGCCTCCTCGTCCCGTGACGCCCTCATCACCGTCATGGGCACGTCCGATCTGCACGGCCACTGCCTGAACTGGGACTACTTCAAAGACGCGGAGTACGAGGACGACGAGGGCAACCACATCGGTATCGCCAAGGCCGCCAGCCTGATCGGTGAGGTCCGCGCCGAGCGCGGTCGCAACAACACCCTGCTGTTCGACTCCGGGGACACCATCCAGGGCGCTCCGCTGGCCACCTACTACAACGTCGTCGAGCCCATCACCGAGACGGGGCGGACCCATCCGATGGCACGGGCGATGAACGCCGTCGGATACGACGCCGTGGCCCTGGGCAACCACGAGTTCAACTACGGCCTGGAGCACCTGGACACCTGGATCGACCAGATGGACGCCCCCGTCCTGGCCGCCAACGCCGTCCACCACGGCACCGACGACCCCGCCTACCGCCCCTACGTGCTCACCCGTATGAGGGTGGACTGCCTCGACAAGCCGGGAACGCAGCCGTTGGTGGTCGGTGTGCTGGGGCTGACCAACCCGGGCTCCATCATCTGGGACCGCCACCACGTGGAGGGGGAACTGGAGTTCCGGGACCTGGTGGAGACCGCTCGCCACTGGGTGCCGATCATGCGCCGTGAGGGAGCGGACCTGGTGATCGTCAGCGCCCACTCCGGCGACAGCGGCACCTCCTCCTACGGCGAGGGCGTCCCCGTCGAGAACGCCTCGGCGATGGTGGCCGAGCAGGTGCCCGGTATCGACGCGATCCTGTTCGGGCACGCCCACCGGGACGTCTCCGAGCGCTTCGTCACCAACAAGGTGACCGGGGAACGGGTGCTGATGACCATGCCCTCGTTCTGGGGGCGGCGACTGTCGGTGATGGACCTGGCGCTGCGGCGCGAGAGGGGCCGCTGGCGGGTCACCTCCAAGAGTGCGATCACGCTGAACAGCAACACCGTGCGGGAGGACCCCGAGATCGTGGAACTGGTCGCCGACCAGCACGCCGCGGCGGTGGAGTACGTCAACCAGGTGGTGGCGACGTCGGTGGAGGAGCTGAGCGCGGCCGAGGCGTGCTGGCGGGACACCGCGATCGTGGACTACGTCCAGCACGTGCAGACGGAGACGGTGCGCGCGGCGATCGCGGACACCGCGGAGGCGGACCTGCCGGTGTTGTCGATCGCGGCTCCCTTCAGCCGTTCGGCGGTCTTCCCGGCCGGGGAGGTCAGCATCAGGGACATCGCCGGTCTGTACGTCTACGACAACACCCTGCTGGCCAGTGTGCTCACCGGCGCCCAGCTGCGCGACTACCTGGAGTACTCCGCGCGCTACCTCCACCGGGTGCCCGCCACCGGTGCGGTGAACCCCGAGGACCTGACCAACGCCGACGGCGTTCCCGACTACAACTTCGACCAGATCGCCGGTCTGGAGTACGACATCGACGTCTCGCGGCCCGCCGGTGAACGTGTGTCCTCGCTGCGGCTGGAGGGCGTGGAGATCGCCGATGACCAGAGGTTCGTGCTGGCGGTGAACAACTACCGCCAGTCGGGCGGCGGCGGTTTCCCGCACATCACCGAAGCCCCGGTGGTCTACAACGCGCAGGTGCAGGTCAGGCAGGCGCTGATCGACCACGCCACGGCCACCGGCACCATCAACCCGGCCGACTTCCACGTGGTGAACTGGCGCCTGGTCCGCGGGGGTGTGCCCGTCTTCGACTAGAGCGCGTCCGGCAGCCCCCTATCCCGCTGTACGACGCCCCGGCGCGACTCCTGCCGCGTTCCCTCCAGCCGCCCCGGTACCGTGACGGCCCGCCGTCGCGGTACCGGCCTTGGGCGGCCGTGACGGTGAGCCGTGACCGAACGGGCTGCGCGGGCGGGTGTATCAAGCTCTCTCGGCGGAGAACGGACCTCCGTTACCGAAGGCGAGCTTGGCGAAGCGTTCGCCGATGCGGCGGTGCGTGGCGGCGTCCGGGTGGAGCTGGTCGGGCAGTGGCAGTTCGGCGAAGTCCGCCTCGCCGTAGAGTTCGCGACCGTCGAGGTAGTCCAGGTTCGGGTCGTCGGCCGCCCGCTGGCGCACGATACGGGACAGCTCCTCCCGGATGACGGTGAGCGTGAGCTTCCCGGCCGCTCGTTCCTCGGGGTCGCCGGTGGCCCGGAACCCCAGTCGTCCGGCGCGCAGGGCGTCGAGGTCGAAGGCGCCGGGCCCCGGGGTGTCCTCGTGGATGGGGCAGTGGATCGGGGACACGACCAGGAGCGGCGTGCTGGGATGCCCCTCGCGGATGGTGTCGAGGAACCCGTGCACCGCGGGTGCGAAGGCGCGCAGACGCATCAGGTCGGCGTTGACCAGGTTGATGCCGATCTTGACGCTGATCAGGTCGGCTGGGGTGTCGCGCATGGTACGGGCGGTGAAGGGATCGAGCAGGGCGCTGCCGCCCAGGCCGAGGTTGACCAGTTCGACCCCGTCGAGGGAGGCGGCGAGCGCGGGCCAGGTGGTGGTGGGGCTGGCGGCGTCGGATCCGTGGCTGATCGAGCTGCCGTGGTGCAGCCACACCCTGCGCCCCCGGTCCGGCACGGGTTCGACACGGGCGTCGGTGCGCAGGGCGACGAGTTCGGTCGTCTCGTTGTGCGGCAGCCAGATCTCCACGTCCTTGGCCCGGTCGGGCAGGCCGGTGAAGCGCAGGGTGCTGACCGGGCCGGGCCGGTGCTCGGTGGTGCCGGTGGCCATGTCGATGGTCAGGGTGTTGCCGCCGGTCGCGACCGCCTGGTCGACGAGGTGGCCGTCGACGAGCAGGTCGTACACGCCGTCCGGGCGGGGCGGGGCGCCCGGGTGGACGCGTTTGGTGGGCAGCGTGTCGAGTTCGACGGTGGTGGCCGCGGTACGCAGGGCCAGCCGTACCCCGGAGGGTTGGGACTCGGCCATGGCCAGCTGTGGGTCGGCGCACTGGGCTCGGGCCCAGGCGGGCAGCCGGTGCGGAAGCAGGCCGTGCTCGGTGCGTTCCAGGTCGAGGGCGCCGCGCAGGAGGTCCGGGGTGAGGGGGGTGGTGATCCAGTCGTTCGTGGTGTGCATGGTGCCAGCCTGTGGGTCGAGGTTGTGGGACGGCTCTGGTGTGTGGGTGCGGCGCGCGGCCGACCGGACGTGGACCGTGGTCAGGGTGCGGGCCAGTTCCGCAGCAGGGCGTCGAGGGCGTCCAGGGTCCGTGACCAGGTCTCCTGGGTGTCGGGGGCGCTGTGGCTGAACCCGCCCCCCAGTTCCAGGGTCACGTAGCCGTGGAAGACGCTGCCCAGGAGCCGGACCGCGTGGGTCTGGTCCGGCTCGGTCAGGTCGTAGCCGCGCAGGATCGCCCGTGTCATTTGGGCGTGCCGGACACCGGCGCTGGCCGCCGCCGTCTCCGGGTCGAGTCTGAGCTGGGTCGCGGCGTAGCGGCCGGGGTGCTCGCGGGCGTAGTCGCGGTAGACGTTGGCGAGGGCGGTCAGGGCGTCCTTTCCCGCCCGCCCGGCCAGGGCGTCGGCGGCCCGGTCGGCGAGCTCCTCCAGGGCGAGCAGGGCGATTCTGGTCCTGAGGTCGTGGGAGTTGCGCACGTGCGAGTACAGGCTCGCGACCTTGACGTCGAACCCTCGGGCCAGCGCCGAGACGGTTACCTGCTCGAAGCCGACCTCGTCGGCCAGGTCCGCTCCCGCCCGGGTGAGGCGTTCCGTGGTCAGTCCCGCACGTGCCATAAGATTACTCCCATCTACCATAAACGACTCTACTTCTTCCTAAGACCTTTAGGCAAGTGGCCGCATGGTGAGGTTCCGGCCGTGCGGAGGAGGGGTCTCCGCCCCGGTCGGTGGTGGGGCGCGGTCCGGCGGCTCGGACGTGTTCCACACCCGGGCCCACGGCCGGTCTCTCAGGCGGTGGTGGCGGGACGCAGGTGGTCCAGTTCCCCCGGTGGGACCGGGTAGGGGCGCTCCCGGGGCAGCAGACGGGCCGCCGCGGCCGTGTCGCCCTCCCGGACCAGGGTGTGCACCCGGCGCGCGAGCGGAGTGACGTCGGCGATCGAGACGATCCACTCGTCCGCGTAACGCCGCGCGGCCTCGCCCGCCAGTCCCAGTTGCAGGGAACGGTGCTCCAGGGGGCTCAGGCGCAGGTCGCGCTCGGGGTCCCATTGCGCACGGGCCGGCGCCTGGCGCAGGCGGTCACGCCAGGCCTTCCGGTCGGGGTGCACGGCGGGCGTGTAGTGCGACAGGCACGCGTTGCGCAGCGCCCACGCGAAGCCCTCGCGGGTGATCTCCACCGCCAGCACGGTCTCCTGGTCCTTCTTCAGACCCCACCCGCAGCGATACATTACCCACAGGAACGACGGCTTGATCCAGGTCATGCGGTCGCGCTTCCATGCGGCGGGAAAGCGGCCCTCACGCGCGGCGGGCAGCCCGAGGTGCGGTGCGTAGGCCTGGTAGACGGTGACCGTGGTGTCGGTGTGCTGCGCGCGGATCTGGTGCCTGGGAACGTCCATGGGGATCAGCGTCCTGCCCGCGCGCGGGGCGCGGCAAGCGGTTTTCCGACGGTCAGCGGCCGAGGGCGGGCACGGCGGCCTTGAGCAGCATCTCCTCGTACTCCTCCTCCGGGTCGGAGTCCAGTACGATCGCGCCGCCCGCGCCGATGGTCAGCTCACCGTCGGCGAGCACGGCGGTGCGGATGACGATGCTCAGGTCGACCGTGCCGGAGGAGGACACATAGCCCAGCGCACCGGAGTAGACACCGCGCGCGGAGGTCTCCATGCGGTCGATGATCCCCATGGTGCGTTCCTTGGGGGCGCCGGTCATCGATCCCCCGGGGAAGCAGGCGCGTACCGCGTCCAGGGCGGACACCCGGGGGCCCAGTCTGCCGCGCACGGTGGAGACCAGCTGGTGCACGGTCGCGTAGGACTCGGTGTACATGAACGCGGGCACCTCGACGGTGCCGACCTCGCACACCCGGCCCAGGTCGTTGCGGAGCAGGTCGACGATCATGAGGTTCTCGGCGCGCGTCTTGGCGCCGGTGCGCAGCTCCTCCGCCACGCGGGCGTCGGTGTCCGGATCGCGGTGGCGCGGCGCGGTGCCCTTGATGGGGCGGCTCTCGGCCACACGGTCGGCGTCCACGCGCAGGAAGCGTTCGGGGGAGGCGCTGAGCACGCTCATCCCGCCCAGGCGCAGCAGGGCGGCGTAGGGCGCGGGGCTGGCGGCGCGCAGACGCCGGTAGGTGTCCAGGTCGCCTCCGGTGTGGGGGAGGCGGACCCGGTTGGTCAGGCAGACCTCGTAGCTCTCCCCGGCCGTGAGCTGGGCCAGGCACTCCTTGACGTCGGCGACGTAGTCCTCGCGCGGGCGCTCCAACAGGGAGGCCAGGTCGACGGCCGGCGCGGCGGGGGCGGGCGGGGCCGGGCGGGGCAGGTCTGCGAGGGCGGCCAGGGTCGTGTCGAGCCACTCGTCGCCGTCGGGGAGGTCGTCGGCGCACACCGCGTAGGTGCGCCCGTGGTGGTGGTCGACGGCCACGAACCGGTCGCAGCGCAGCCACACGGCGTCGGGGACGGGTGAGGTGTGGGCGTTGTCGGCGCCGCGGTCGGCCTTGAGCTCGTAGCCCAGGTAGCCGACGTATCCTCCGGCGAAGTCGAAGGGCAGCCCGGAGGGCGCGGGGTGGGGGACGCGGCGGTCGAGGGCGTCGAAGACGCTGCCGGGTTCGTGGTGTTCGGTGCCGTCCCAGGCGCGCACGCGGACGGGTCCGCCGACCCGGTGGGTGAGGACCTCGCCGGTGGCGGCGCCGAGGAAGGAGAAGCGCGCCGTCCCCTCGGGTCGGGAGCTGTCCAGCCAGAACGCGTACTCGGCGTCGCCGTACAGGTGGGTGAAGGCGGCCTCGGTGTCCACGGCCCGGGGAAGCTCGCGGGTACGTGCGGGCTTGCCCGACGTGGGGCCGGGACGCTGCCGGGAGGGCCCCGCCGAGGCCGTCGCCGTGGGGGAGTTCGTGCCCGGTCCGGGGGCCGCTCCGGTCGTGGCGTGGTCCGGGGCGTGGTCCGTGTGCCCGCTCCGTGGGGTCCGGCCCGTCCCGGGATCGGGGGCGGCGGTGTGCGCGCGGGCCAGGTCCACGAAGTTCGCGAGCAGTTCCGCGCCGAACTCGCTGGCCACCGACTCGGGGTGGAACTGCACGCCCCAGCGGGGCAGCGTCCGGTGTGCCAGCCCCATGACGACGCCGTCCTCGGCCCATGCGGTGGCCTCCAGGGGTTCGGGCAGGGGCTCGGGAACGGCCAGGGAGTGGTAGCGCACGGCGGTGAAGTCCTGGGGCAGGCCCGCGAACGGGCCCGCGCCGGTGTGGCGGACGCGTGTCAGGTGGCCGTGGCGGGGCTGGGGCGCCGAGACCACGTCCGCTCCGGCCAGGTGGGCGATGGCCTGGTGGCCCAGGCACACGCCCAGGACCGGCAGGCGGGTGTGCGCCAGGAGTTCGGGGACGCTGCCCATGTCACGCGGGTTCTGCGGGCGGCCGGGGCCGGGTGAGACGACCACGGCGTCCACGTCCGCCGGGTCGAACCCCTTCCAGCGGGGGTCGTCGTTGGTGAGCACTGAGGGGGTCCGGCCGAGGACGCGCGCCAGGAGCTGGAAGAGGTTGTACGTGTATGAGTCGTGGTTGTCCACGAGGAGGACGCGCATTCCATCCCTTTCGTCCGGATCGCGACACTCCAGGTTACGGCGGTCCGGACGAAAGAGGTGGTCCACAGGTGCGGACGGGCCCTGGAGAAGGGGCCCGAACCGGGGTACACAGAAAGAGTAGAAGGCGGAAGAGCGGTTTCCTTGCGAGTGGGGAGCGGGTGGTGACCTCCATCATGGCCGCGCTTGTCATCCTGATCATGCTGGCGTTGGGCGTCTTCCTCGTCGTCACGGTGGCGTCCGTGGCACGTTCGGCCGACCCCTCCCGCCCCGGACGGCGCCGGGCTCCCGAGCCGTCCCGGCCACCGGCCGTGGACGCCGCGGAGGAGGAACTGCGACTCAGATACGCGCGCGGCGAGATCGACCGGGAGGAGTTCCTCCAGAGAAAGATCGACCTGGAGCGCTGAGCCTCAGCCCTCCATCTCCTCCAGGGTCTTGCCGCGGGTCTCCTTGACGAACCTCCACACGAAGAAGAACGACAGCAGCGCGAAGAACGCGTAGATCAGGTACGTGCCGGTCAGGTCCCAGTCGCGCAGGCTCGGGAAGCTCACGGTGATCAGCCAGTTGGTGAGCCACTGGGTCGCGGTGGCCACACCCATCGCGGCGGCACGGATGCGCAGCGGGAACATCTCCCCCAGCAGCACCCACACGACCACACCCCACGACAGTGCGAAGAAGAGCACGAACAGGCTGGCTCCGGCCAGCGCCACCGCGCCCCACACGAACGCCAGCGTCACCTCCTCGCCCTCGACCACCGCGTGGTTGAAGGCGTAGGCGGTCAGGGCCAGCGCCACCGTCATCCCGGCCGATCCCACCAGCAGCAGCGGTTTGCGGCCGATGCGGTCCACCAGCAGGATCGCCACGAACGTACCCACGATGTTCACGATGGAGGTGAACAGGCTCAGCAGCAGCGAGGCGGACGCGTCCACGCCGACCGACTGCCACAGCGAACTGGAGTAGTAGAAGATGACGTTGATACCGACCAGCTGCTGGAACGCCGAGACGGCCATACCGATCCACACGATCGGCAGCAGACCGTAGCGGCCGGTCAGGTCGCTCAGCCTGGGTCGGATCTCCGATCCCAGCGCCTCACGGATCTCTCCGATGCGCTGGTCCACCCGTTCGGCGCCTCCGCCCTCCACATCGGCCAGGATGCGGCGGGGACGCCNGCGGGCACGCTCCGACTGTCCCACACGGACCAGGTAACGAGGCGACTCGGGGATGAGCAGACTCAGCCCCAGGTAGATCATGGCCGGGACGATCTCGATGCCCAGCATCCACTGCCAGGCCTGGACCGGCCCGAGCATGTCGCTCGCGGCGCCGCCCGCCATCAGCGCGAGGCCGTAGTTGACCAGCTGGGATCCGGCGATGCCCAACACGATCGCCAGCTGCTGCAACGACGCCAGGCGGCCGCGGTATGCGGCCGGTGAGACCTCGGCGATGTAGGTCGGGGCGATCACCGAGGCCAGGCCGATGGCGACACCGCCCAGGATCCGCCAGGCGGTCAGGTCCCACACCGTGAACGGCAGGGCCGATCCGATGGCGCTGATCGCGAACAGCACGGCGGCGATCTGCATGGTGCGGATGCGGCCGACCCGGTCGGCCAGGGCACCCGCGGCGGCGGCGCCCACCACACAGCCCAGGAGTGCGGCGGCGACCGTGAAGCCGAGGACGGCAGACCCCACGCCGAACCGCTCCTCGATGGCTGGTACCGCGCCGTTGATGACGGCGCTGTCGTAGCCGAACAGGAAACCACCCATCGCCGCGGCGGCGGCGATCATCGTCACGTGGACGATGTTGCTCTCCCCCGTCGGAGCTCCCTCGTCGCCGACTGGTCTGGCTCCGCTCACGTTCCCATGTCCTTCCCTCGTGGCACAGTGCTCGTCCCAGGGTGGACATGCCAGCGGCGGAGGGTCACGGACAAAACGCCCATGGGGCAAAAGATGTCCATTGTTTGGTACACGGACCCCGCCCACCACCCGCTTCCCCGCATGCGGGCGTCCGGGCTCGTGGGCCTCCGACGCGAGGGGGAACCCCTGGGCCCCGTTCCCGGTAGTCTTCCGTCGGGACGCGGCGAACACCGGCCGACGGGGAGCGGACCACCGGCACCGCGCGCGTGCGGAGGCGTCGTTCTCCCCGCACGGCGCTGGTCCTCGTCGGCCCGCCGCCTGACACACGGACGGCACCGCCGGAACCATGCTCCCGACGCCCGGACCGGCACCGCGACGGCGCGACCGCGATGGAAAGGTGTGACCCGTTGACCGTGCTCTTCGACCTCTTCGGTGTCCTGGCCCGCCACCAGTCCGAGGAGGGAAAGGACAGGCTGGCCCGGACCGCGGACGCGCCCGCCCCCGCCTTCTGGAAGGCGTACTGGGACCTGCGCGCGCCCTACGACCGCGCCGACGTGACCGCCTCGGAGTACTGGCGCGGTGTGGGTGGGGCCCTGGGCAGGGACTTCGACGAGGAACGGATCGCCGCACTCGTGGCGGCGGACGTCGCCAGCTGGAGCGCCGTCGACGCGACCATGGTCGCCCTGGTCGAGGGGCTCGCGGCGTCCGGCCGACGGATCGCGCTGCTGTCCAACATCCCCGAGGAACTGGCCGTCCACTACGAGGCGCACCACCCCTGGCTCGACGACTTCCACGTGCGCGCCTTCTCCTGCCGCATCGGCCACGCCAAGCCCGAACCGGGCGCCTACCGGTGGTGCCAGGAGGCCCTGGGCGTGGAAGCGGAACGCATCCTCTTCGTCGACGACCGTGAGGAGAACGTCCGGGCGGCCGAGGCCCTCGGCATGCGCGGCCACGTGTTCACCGGCGCCTCCCGGTTGCGGGAGAGCCTCGCCCGCGGGTGATCCGACCCGCCGGGCTGGGCCTCCACCGCGCTCTCGGCCGCCACCGGTGCGGGCCGGCGGCAAACGACCGCCCCGTACAAGACTTCCGTCGTGTTTTTGGCTGGTTCCACGGGTGTGCCCTCCACGGCCCGACCCCCAGGATCGTCCCCGTGACCACATTCCTTCCCCTGGCCGAGAAGGCCCTTCGCCGTGAGACGCCCACCCGCGACGAGCTCCTCGGGGTTCTGAGCAGCGCCGACGACGACCTGATGGACCTGGTCGCCGCCGCGTTCCGGGTCCGGTCGCGCTACTTCGAGCGCCGCGTCAAGCTCAACTACCTCGTCAACGTCAAGAGCGGCCTGTGCCCGGAGGACTGCTTCTACTGCTCCCAGCGCCTGGGGTCCGAGGCCGAGATCGTCAGGTACACCTGGCTCAAGCCGGACCAGACCCGTGAGGCCGTCTCCCACGGGGTGCGTGCGGGCGCCAGTCGTGTGTGCCTGGTGGCCAGCGGGCGCGGTCCCACCGACCGCGACGTGGAACGTCTGGCCCCCGCCATCGAGGACATCAGGACCGAGCACCCGGGCGTGGAGGTCTGCGCCTGCCTGGGTCTGCTCTCCGAGGGCCAGGCCGACCGGCTGCGCCAGGCCGGGGTCGACGCCTACAACCACAACCTCAACACCTCGCGGGAGCGCTACGCCGACATCTGCACCACCCACGAGTTCGCCGACCGGGTGGACACCGTGACCCGGGCCAAACACGCCGGGCTCTCCCCCTGCTCGGGTCTGATCGCGGGGATGCGTGAGAGCGACGGCGACCTGGTCGACGCCCTGTTCGCGCTGCGTGAGCTGGAGCCGGACTCGGTGCCGGTCAACTTCCTCATGCCCTTCGAGGGCACCCCGCTGGAGGGCACCTGGGAGCTGACCCCGCAACGGTGCCTGCGCATCCTGGCCGCCACCCGCTTCGTCTTCCCCGACGTGGAGGTGCGCCTGGCGGGTGGTCGCGAGATCCACCTGCGCTCCCTGCAACCGCTGGCGTTGCACATCGCGAACTCGATCTTCCTGGGGGACTACCTCACCAGCGAGGGCCAGGCGGGCAGGGCCGACGTGGAGATGATCGAGGACGCCGGTTTCACCGTGCAGGGCGCGGGCGAGCCCACCCTGCCCCGTGAGCGTCACGACCTGCTCAGAACACGCCAGCGTGGCGCGGGCACCGCTCTTCCGCCCAACGCCTGACACCGGCGCGACGCCCCCGGACGTTCGGGGGCGCCCGGGGTGCTCGCCCGTCCCGTTCAGGCGCGCGGGACGGGCTGCTCGCCGTTCCAGATCGGGATCTGCTGGTAGTTCTGGGCCGCCTCAGCGGCCAGTGCGTCCTCCTGGCGGTCGCGCACGCACTTGGCCAGCGTGAACGTGGACGTGATGACGTAGAGCAGGCCCAGGCCGAGGAAGGCCCGGATCCACAGGTCGACGGGAAGGTAGATGATGCCCGCGCCGACCCCGACCGCCGCCGCGCCGAAGGACAGCGCGGACTGGAGGAAGAACTGCGGGGTGGAACGGGGCTGGGGGCTGTAGGGGTTCATGACTCCATGCTGGCGGCTTCCCCGCCCTCGTGCCTGAGTACGACTACTCAGTGCCCCTCCGCGCCACCGCGTCGGGAGGGGTCAGGCGGGCGCCATCTCCCGGTCGGGCCGGAAGGGCGACAGGTCCATCCCGGGGTCCTCCCCCAGGGCCAGACGGGCCGCAACCACCCCCTGGAAGGGGCCGAAGGTCAACCCGTCACCGCCCAGGCCGCTCGCCACGACCACCCCGGGCAGCCGTTCGATCGTCCCCAGCAACTGCTGTCCGTCGTGCGTGCCCGGCCGGAAGCCCACCCGCGTCTCCACCACCGTGGCGTCCTCCAGCCCGGGCAGCACATCCAGCGCCGTGGAGAGGTTGTGCAGCAGCCCCGCCGCCGTCACCCGCCGGTCGAACCCGGCCTCCGGTTCCCAGGTGCCGCCGGTGACCACACGATCGGGTCCGAACGCCGACACGAAGTACCCGCGCTCACCGAAGCGCACCACGGGCCAGGTGCGGGTGTCGCGTCCGGGCAGCGCGAAGTGCGTCACCTGTCCGCGCACCGGGTGCACGTGCAGGTCCACACCGGCGACCGCGAGCAGCCCGGCCGACCACGCCCCCGCCGCGACGATGACCACGGGCGCCTCCAGGTCCTCCGACCCCACCCGCACGCCCGTGACCCGGTGGCCGTTCCACAGCAGGTGGGCGTCGCCCTTGAAGTACCGCAACCCCCGCTCCTCGGCGGCGTTGAACAGGGCGGCCCGCGCCACCGGGGCGTTCAGCCGGGCCATGCCCTCCACGAACACCCCGCCGTAGTCCTCGGGCAGCAGGGGGAAGCGTTCACGGGGCCGTCCCGGGGACAGACGCTCCACCCCGCCCATCGTCGCGAACTCCGGGCGTTGGGACAGTGTGCGCAGCAGGTCGAACCCGGCGTCGTCGCCCTCCAGGTCCACGGACAGGCCCCCGACCACCTCGTAACCGGTGGTGTGGCCGTCCTCGGCCAGCTCGGCCATCAGCCGCGGGTAGTGCTCGGCCGCGCGGGCCTTGAAGTCCCACACCGGCTGCTCGTCCCAGGGCAGCGGCCAGGGGAAGACCACGCCCAGTCCGGCCGCCGTGGCCTGACCCAGGTGCGCGGCGTCCACCAGCGCGGTGGACACGCCCCTGCGGGTCAGGTGGAACGCCGCGCTCGTCCCCACGATCCCGGCACCGACGATGATCACGTCCATGCCCCTCACCCTGCCCCGGTGCGCTCCGGAGAACAAGCCGAACGACCCGCGTGCCGCGTCCGGAGAACGGGTACGGATGCGCGATAGGTTGTGCTCTTCCGAAAATCCCCTGGTCAAGCCCCTGGAGGTCGTGCACGTGGACGGATACACCTATCACGGAGTCGCCCTGACGCGCCGTCCGGGACCCGATCTGGCACGGGGCATCGTCACCCACGTCCCGCGTACGGAGGTGGACCCGGTCCTGGCCGCGCGCCAGTACACGATCTACCAGGAGGCCCTCGCCTCGGCCGGGTGGCGGGTGCGTGAGGTCGATCCGGCTCCCGAGCACCCCGACGCGGTGTTCGTGGAGGACACCGTGGTGGTGTGCGACGACCTGGCGGTCCTGACCCGCCCGGGCGCGCAGGCCCGCCGTGGCGAGACGGAGGGGGTCGAGGCGGCGGTGCGCGCTCTGGGCCTGCGGGTGGCGCGCGTCGAGGCGCCCGGAACCCTGGACGGCGGTGACGTGCTCCAGGTGGGGTCGACCGTCTACGTGGGGGTGGGCGGGCGTACCAACGCCGAGGGGGCGGCACAGCTCGAACAGCTGCTCAAGCCGTTGGGCCGGGAGGTCGAGCGGGTGGGGATGGGCGCGGCGCTGCACCTGAAGTCGGCGGTGACCGCGCTGCCGGACGGCACGCTCGTGGGTCTGCCCGACCTGGTGGAGGCCGAGGTCCTGCCCGCGGTGCGCCGCGCGACCGAGGAACGGGGTGCGCACGTGCTGCCGCTCGGCGGGCGCGACGTGCTGGTCAGCGCGGCGGCGCACGAGACCATCCACCAGCTGACCGCCGACCGGTGGCGGGTGCTGCCGGTGGACATCTCCGAGTTCGAGAAGCTGGAGGCGTGTGTGACCTGCCTGAGCGTGCTGATCCCCGACGTCCACACCTGAAAACGCCGGGCGCCTCCCCGGTCCCGTCGCTAGGCTGAGCGGATCCGACCGACACGACCCCGGGAGCACGATGAGCGCGGTCCGCCTGATCCGCAGCCAGACCCTGACCGACGCCGTGGACTACGCCTACGCCGCCACGGCCCAGGCGCCCGCGCGCGTGGTGTGGACCGCGGGCGCCTGTCCGCTGGACGAGAACGGCGCGACCGTCGCGGTGGGTGACTACGCGGGCCAGGCCGAACAGGTCATGCGCAACCTGCGCACCGCCCTGGCGGACGCGGGCGCCGGGCTCACCGACGTCGTCAGGACCACCGTCTACGTCGCCTCCTCCCGCCAGGAGGACCTGGTCGCGGCCTGGAAGGTGGTGCGCTCCCACATGGGCGGACACGACGCTCCCGGCACCCTGCTCGGAGTGAGCGTGCTCGGCTACGACGACCAGCTGGTCGAGGTGGAGGCGGTCGCCGTGACCCGGGCCTGACACAGAGTGGAGGGCGG
>NZ_ANAX01000021.1 GCF_000341065.1 Nocardiopsis halotolerans DSM 44410
TCCTCCACTCCTGGAACACTTGCCGGTATGAGAGCGACCTCCGCGCGCCTGCTGCGCCTGCTGTCCCTCCTCCAGACCCGCAGGGACTGGCCGGGTGGTGAACTCGCCGACCGGCTCCAGGTGAGTGCGCGTACCGTGCGCCGTGACGTGGACCGGCTCCGCGAGCTGGGCTATCCCATCCAGGCGACCATGGGTACCGGGGGCGGATACCAGCTCGGCGCGGGCGCCGCCCTGCCGCCGCTGCTGTTGGACGACGACGAGGCCGTGGCGGTCGCGGTGGGCCTGCGCACCGCCGCGCAGGGCGGGGTGTCGGGGATCGAGGAGACCTCGGTGCGGGCCCTGGCCAAGCTGTTGCAGGTGCTGCCCTCGCGGCTGCGCCGCAGGGTGGACGCCCTGGGCACCTTCACCGTTCCCGTGGCCTCGGACGGTCCCACGGTCGACTCCGACGTGCTGGCCCTGGTGGCCGGTACCTGCCGCGACAGTGAGCGGTTGCGCTTCGACTACGAACGCCACGACGGCAGCGCCTCGCGCCGGACCGTCGAACCCCACCGGCTGGTCTCGCGGGGGCGGCGCTGGTACCTGGTGGCCTGGGACAACGACCGGGACGACTGGCGGACCTTCCGGGTGGACCGGATGCGCCCGCTCACCCCGACCGGTCCGCGGGTGCCCCCGCGCGATCCGCCCGAGCAGGGTGTGGCCGCCTACCTGGAGGAGCGGATGAACGTGCACATGTGGCCCACGCGGGCACGGGTCAGACTGTTCGTCCCGGTGGAGGAGGCGGAACGGGCGACGGCGGGGTTCGGGCAGATCGAGCCGTGGGACGAGCACTCGTGCGTGCTGGTGATCGCCGGGGGGTCGATGCTGCACATGGCCTGCTACCTGGGCATGCTCGACATGGACATGGAGGTGTGGGAACCCGCCGAGCTGCGCGAGCACATGGCCCGCCTGTCCACCAGGTTCGCCCGCGCGGCGGCCCCGGAGTAGCTGGTCAGAGCCGGTCCACCTCGGTCAGGTCGATGTCGACGGTATAGGGAAGCGCGACCTTGAGCCGCCCGTGGTGAATTCCGGTGGGTACGTAACAGGCTTTGGCTGGGTCCAGTTCGTACACGTACACCACGGGCGCGTTGTCGTTGTCCTCCACCCGCCAGAAGTGCGGGATGCCCGCTCCCGCGTAGAGCTGGGGCTTGCGGTGCCGGTCCCGTTCCATGGATTCCTGCGACACCACCTCGACCGCGAGCGCCACCGCGTTCGCGGGGAAGGTGCTCTGCCGGTCGTCCACTGCCTCGGTGTCCACGACCATGATGTCCGGCTCAGGGCGCTGGCGAGGACCGAGCGTCACGGTCATCTCACGACGCACACGGTAGTGGGCGGGAACCGTGTGCCGTAGACCGATGGTGAGCAGGTCCACCACAACGCTGTGGAAGCCCATCTGGGGACTCACGAGGACAAGGCTCCCGTCGATCAGTTCCGTGTGGGGGGGCAAGTCAGGCAGGATGTCCAGGTCCTCGGCTCTGAATCCTCTGCTCGGCGGGATGAGCCAGTCCGGTACCGGTTGTGCGCACATACCTGCCTACCGATCGTGGAAGTTCCCTGTACGGCAATCGTAGCCCGTCCGCTCCCCGGCCGGACGGAGTTCGCCCGAGCACACGCAAGATCCACTACTTTGAGGAGTCACCCAAACCCGAAGAGTGATGGAAGCTGTGGTGCAGATGTCCGTTCACGAATCCGTCCCCGAACTGCGCGGCCTGAGCGCGCAACCCACCGTCCGGGACCTGTGCCCCGGCTACCGCGTCGCCCGCTGGGACTGCCCCGCCTCCCTGGCGCCGCCCTGCCGCGAGCGTCTGCACCGCACCCTGCGCGCCCTGGCCGCACGCGCCTTCGGCGCCGACCACTCGGCCTACTGGCGCTCCCGGGTCGAGGCCGGGTTCTTCGACCAGATCGCGACCCTGGCGCTCATCCTGGGCCCCGACGGCTCCCCCGTCGGCTGGGGCGGCTACCACCCNGCCCTGTACCTGGACGCGGCGGGCGTGGACCCCGACCACCGGCGCTCGGGCCTGTCCGCGGCCCTGATGACCCACTTCCTGGCCCGCGAGGTCCTCGCCCACCCGCTCCGGCGCACCTACGTCGTCCTGCGCACCCGCCACCCGGCCGTCTACGCCGCGTGGCGCCAGGACCTGGGCGACTCCCGGGTCTTCCCCAACGAGCTCCGGCCCCTCCCCGCTCGGGTCCGGCGCGTCGCGGGCGAGGCCGCCGAATGGCTGGGCGACGGTCCGCACCTGGACCCCGACACCCTGCTCGTCCGCGACGCCTACCGCGTGTTCGACGGCCGGATCTACGGCACCCGTCCCCGCAGCGGATACATCGCGCTCGACGACTACTTCGCCCACGAGGTCGGCCCCCGCGACGCCCTCCTGATGGTGGTGCGCATGAGCGCGCCCGCCCTGGCGCTGGCCACCGCCGGGCGGCTCCTGCGTGCTCGGAGGCGCCCGCAGGAAACCGACGACCGCCCCGCGGGCGCCTCCGAACCGACGCGTGGGACCGCTCCCACGAAGGCGGGAGCGGCCGGTCTCACGCCAGGGGCACGGCCTTGACGGTGGCGGGGGTGTAGACCAGCCCGCCCATGTCGCGGATCTGGTCGGTGAGCCGGGCCAGGCGCAGGCTCTCGGCCCAGGGCATGTCGGGGCTCTCGCGTTCGCCCGCGGCCACGCGGCGCGCGACCTCCTCGGCCTCGTACTCGTAGCCGTTGGCGCGGAAGGGCCGGTGGAACTTCTCCGGTTCGTGCCCGTCGCGGTGCAGCACCACGTCGGTGGCCATCCAGAAGTAGGGGATCTCCAGCCAGCCCTTCGTCCCGGCCAGCACGGCCCGGTTGGGCATCGTGGTGCGCGAGGAACACGCCAGGGAGCCGGTGCCCCCGTTCTCCCCGCGCACGAGCACGGTGGTGTGGGTGTCCACCATCCGGTCGGGTGAGAGCTGGCGGGTGGCGCCCACCACGGTCAGTTCGCCCAGGTAGTGCGAGGCCAGGGCCAGGGGGTACACGCCCAGGTCGAGCTGGGCGCCGCCGCCCAGGTCGGCGTTGAAAAGGCGGTGGTCGGGGTCGTAGGGGGCGTTGATGCCGAACTCCGCCGAGACCCAGTGCACCTCGCCGATCGCCCCGTCCTGGACCAGGTCGCGGACCAGGCGGGAGGCGGGCAGGTAGCGGGTCCACATCGCCTCCATCAGGAAGCGGTCGCTCCCACGGGCGGCCTCGACCATCTGCGAGACCTGGAGGGCGTTCATCGCCATGGGTTTTTCGACCAGCACGTGTTTGCCCGCCCTCAGGCAGGTCAGGGTGTTGGGATGGTGCCAGGGGTGGGGGGTGGCCACGTAGACGGCGTCCACGTTCGGGCTCTGGGCCAGGTCCTCGTAGCTGCCGTGGCACTCGGGGATGTCCCAGTCCTTGCCGAACTCCTCGGCCCGTTCGGGTGTGCGCGAGCCGACCGCGGTGATCCGGCCCGCGGGGGTGGCTCCGAGTGCCTCGACGAAGGAGTGCGCGATGCCGCCGGTCCCGATCACGCCCCAGCGCAGTACGCCGTTGTCATCTGTCATGAAGGCATCATAAAAACACGGTCATCTCGGGGTCGAGGCAGGGAAGGTGCTCGGTTTCCCCGCCCGTGGACCGTACGGTGGCCAGGGAGATGGGCACGGCCGCTCGCAGGGCACGAACGGAGGAGGACATGTCGGATACCTCGGACACTCTCGCTCAAAGGCTCGGGGTGCGCCCCGGCGACCGGCTGCTCGTCCTCAACGCCCCCGAACGCTACCTGCGGCTGCTGGACCCGCCCACCGACCTCCACATCGACCTGGGGCCCATCGAGGGCGCCGACTACGACGACGTCCACCTGTTCACCCTGGACCGGGGCACCGTGGGCCGTGAGGTGCCCCGGACCCTGGCCCTGGTGGGGCCGCGCACCCGCCTGTGGGTGTGCTATCCCCGGCGCGGCGGCACCATCATCACCGACCTGAGCGCGGACCGGGGCTGGGATCTGCTCGTGGACGCCGGTTGGCGCAGCACCGACCAGGTACCGATCGACTCGGACTGGGCGGCGCTGCGCTTCGAACTCCGCGCGTCTCAGCCGTAGGTGACGTTCATGGAGCCGCTGACGGTCTCGGCCCGGATACGCGCGTCCGCCTCCGGGGAGGTGTCCACCTCCACGCGGCGGCCTCCGGACACGGACTCGTCGGTGACGGCGTAGGCGCCCTCGGGCACCCGTACGTCGATATCGCCGCTGGTGCTCTCCATGTTCAGCAGTTCGAAGGGCTCGCCGGTGGTGACCTCGATGCCCCCCGAGACCGTGTGGACCTCCGCCCTGGTGAAGCCTCCGCCCACCCGCACGCCGCCGCTGACGGACTCGGCCACGACCGTGCGCGCGCTGAACCCCGACACGTCCACCTCGCCGGAGACGCTCGCGACCTTCAGGTGCTCGCCCGCCCCATGGGCGGTGATCCCACCGCTGGCGGTCTCGGCCTCCAGCGAGCCCTCCACCCCGGACACGTCGATCTCACCGCTGCCGGTCTCGATGGTGACATCGCCGCTGTTGCCCGAGACCCGCACGGATCCGACGGTGCTGCCCAGGTCCAGTACGCCGTCGACGCCCTCGGTGACGATCCGGCCGATGGTGGTCTCCACGGTCAGGTCGGTTCCCGCCGGGACGGTGATCTCGTAGTCGATCCAGCAATCGAAGAACGGCAGGCCCGCGCAGCTGGCCTCCAGTTCCAGGACGCCGTCGTCTTCCTCGACGGACTCCGTCGGCACGGAGAAGGGGGTTCCACGCATGGCGCGCTCCACCCGGACCTCGTCCCCGTCGCCGCGGGTGAAGGTGACGTCTCCGTTGGTGCCGTTGTCGAACTCCACGGCCTGTGGGCCGGAGAAGGAGGAGGTGTCGCTGTCGTGTATCACGCCCACCTTGCCCACGACCACGACCACGGTCCCCAGCACCAGGGCCGCCGCCAGTGCGGCGCCCAGGAGCAACCATGACCTCACGCGGAATCTGCGCGGCTCCTTGCTCGACGAGGCGTACACACCCCGTGCCTTGAATGTCACGGTCATCCCTTTCCGGCGGGCTCTCGCCCCCTTGGTTCGTCCTGTTCGGTCAGGCCCGATCCGCGCCGCGCAGGTAGCGCAGGACGGCCCGGACCCTGCGGTGGTCGTAGTCGTCGTGGCCCAGGTCGAGCTTGGTGAAGATGGAGCGGATGTGCTTTTCCACGGCGCGTTCGGTGACGGTCAGCCGAGCCGCGATACCCGCGTTGTTCAGCCCCTGGGCCATCACCTCCAGCACCTCCGCCTCCCGGGGGGTCAGGCGCTCCAGGGCGCTGTCCCGGCGGCGGCTGAGCAGCTGCGAGACCACCTCCGGGTCGATGGCGGCGCCTCCCCCCGCCACACGACGCAGCACCGCCAGGAACTCGTCGATGTCGGCGACCCGATCCTTGAGCAGGTAGCCGACCCTGCTGGAGCCGCCGCCGAGCAGGTCCGCGGCGTAGCGGCTGACCACGTGCTGGGACAGCAGCAGCACCGCCACATCCGGAAACCTCCGCCGGATGGCGACGCCCGCCTGGATGCCCTCCTCGGAGTAGGTGGGCGGCATGCGGATGTCGACCAGGCACAGGTCCACCTCGGGGTGCTCCTCCACCGCGCGCAACAGCGCGTCGGCGTCACCGACCTGCTCGACGATCTCCACGCCCGCGTCCTCCAGCAGCCGGGCCATACCGCTGCGCAGCAGCACCGAGTCCTCGGCGATGATCACCCGCATCCCCTTCTCGGGCGGCGGGGCGGGGTTCACGGTGGTGTACACGGTCATGCCTCCCAGGGGATGTCGGCGGTCAGGACGGTGCCCTGACCGACCGGGCTGTGAACGGTCAGGGTTCCGTCGACCGCGTCCACACGGTCCCACAGGCCGTACAGGCCCGTGCCCGTCTCGGGGTCGGCGCCTCCGACCCCGTCGTCGGTGACGGTGAGCCGCAACAGGTCTCCGCCGCGCCGGGAGGGGCGCTCCACCCGCGTCGCGGCCACGGTGACCCGAGCGGCCCGCGCGTGCTTGGCGACGTTGGTGAGCGCCTCGCAGGCCACGTAGTAGGCCACCCCCTCGGCGCGCGAGGAGGGGCGCTCGGGAAGTTCGACGTCGACCCGCACGGGCACCGGGGCGCGTCCGGCGGCCACGGGCAGGGCCGCGCTCAGACCATGGTCGGTCAGGACCCGGGGGTGGAGCCCGCGCGCGACCTGGCGCAGCTCCTCCATGACCTCCCGGGACTCGCTCTGGGCCTCGGTGATCAGCTCCAGGGCCGCGTCGGGGTCGCTGGCCACGCGTGAGCGCGCCCGGGTCAGGGTCATGGTCAGAGCGAGCAGCCGCTGCTGGGCCCCGTCGTGCAGGTCGCGTTCGATACGGCGTCGTTCGGCCTCAGCGGCGTCGACCATGCGCAGACGGCTGTCCTGGACGTGGACCAGACGGCGGCGGATGCGCACCTCGGGCGCCTCGAACAGGAGCATGCGGTGCAGCAGGACCTCGGTGGCGACCATGAAGGGGGCCAGGCGCAGGCCCACGAGGGCGCACAGCGGGCCGACCGCGACCAGGACCAGCGGACCGACCAGGTCATCGGGGGTGCCCCGCACCAGGACGAACACGGTGCCGATCAGGGCACCGAAGGCCGCCGCGCCGCCACACACCACCAGCACCACGACCACGCCCCCGGCCAGGAGGCCGTGGAGTCCGGCGACGGTGCTGTAGACGAGCGCCGACCAGGCCTCGCGCCCGAACACGAACCGCCAGGCCCGCAGGAACGGGTTGTCGTCGGCCAGGGGGTCGGGCGGGCTGGTCTCCACGATCCCGAAGACGTTGTCCAGCCGGTTGCGCTGGACCCGGCAGGACAGGCGGGCCAGCAGGGTCGCGGCGGCCGGGAGGACGACCAGGAAGAAGGCCATGTCCAGGGACAGCCGGTCGGGAGCCAGCCGCGACACCTCGGGCAGCCAGGGGCCGGAGACGGCGAAGCCGACCCAGGTGGCCGCGACCACGAGCAGGAACGCGGGCACCAGGTAGCACAGCGCCAGGGCCAGGGAGGTCATCAGGTGCAGGACCTCGACCAGGCGCACCCGCCAGGTGGGCCCGTAGGCTTCGGCCACGCGGGGCAGACCGGCGAGGGCACGCGGGAGGAACCCTCCTCCCACGCTCCGTCTGGTGCTGTCGTGTGTGCTGTGACCGGCCACAGGACCAATCTAGGTTTGACGGCTGTGACGGTACGAGCCCAACAACACGTGGAGTCGCGGTGGTGCTGGCACCACCCGGGGTCGCCGGACGGAAGGAGCGGGTGCGGGAGTGGACGGCACGGACGTGGAGGTACGGCCGGTCCTGGCGGAGGTCGGCCGGATCAACATGCTGTTCGCCCTGGAGACGGGCCCGCCCGGACCGGGGTGGCTGCCGCTGGGCGGTGGGTGTGCGGTGGCTCCGGGAACGCTCGCCGCGGAGGTGGAGGGGGTGCGCGTCCGCCTGGCGGGACTGTCGGCGGAACCGAACACGCGGGTGGAGTGGCGGGTGGCGGCGTCGGTGTTCCACCAGGGGTTGGCCACACGTGTGCTGTCCCCGGTACTGGCGGCCGGGGTGTGCCATGGTGCGCTGGTGGACGCGGCGCGTTTCCACGGTGATCCGCACCGGCGGGGGCCGGTGGTGCTGCGCACCTCGCAGCAGCGGGCCGCGCCGGTGGTCGGCGGAACGGCGGAGCTGGCCGACTGGATCGAGCGCACGGTCGTCCTGGGGGTGATGGCCCGCGTCGCGCGGGGGCTGGCCGGAGCGGGCCGGGTGGCGCCTGGGTTGCTGCGGGGCAACACCGCCGCGGCCCTGGCCGGGGCCGTGCGCGCCCTGGGAGAGGACCGGCCCGAGCACGCCGCGCGGGCCGAGGCCGTGGCCGCGGACCTGCTGACGCGCCCGTCCCTGGACGGTACCGGCGGTTACACCGGGACGGACGCCTCCGGGTTGGGGGTGTTCCGCCGCACCACGTGCTGCCTGTACTACCGGCTGCCGGGGGCTGGGTACTGCGGGGACTGCGCGCTGCGCCCCTGAGGAACGCACGGAAGCGGGCCGGGTACGTCCGAACGGGGCACCGGAGGTCGTGGGCCGACACACCGGGTCGGACGAAAGGCCGCCGAGCCCGCGCGGTCCGCCGTCACCGGACGCGCCCACAAATCCGGTGGACACCGGGCCGGGGGCTGCGCGACGGTGCTCTGATGGTCACCCCAGCGATTCCTCCCCTGTACCGCGACGCCGACTTCAACGGACCGCTCTCCGACGCCCACGCCGCCCGGCTGGTCCGCGACCTGGACTCCCTGGAGGGCAGGCGTGTCGTCGACATCGGCTGCGGCTGGGCCGAACTGCTGCTGCGCGCCCTGGAGAGCGAGCCGACCGCCACCGGGCTGGGCATCGACCTGGGCCGGGAGGCGATCGAGCACGGACGCGCCAACGCCCGGGCCCGGGGACTGGACGAGCGCGTCGAGCTCGTGGTCGGTGACGTGGGCGCCTGGTCCGGCGCGCACGCGGACGTGGTGGTCAACAACGGCGCCAGCCACGTGTGGGGCGGCGACCCGGTGGAGCACACCGTCAACGCCCTGGAGGCGGTCAGCGCCATGCTCGCGCCCGGCGGACGGTTCCTGTTCGGTGAGTGCTTCTGGCTGCGCGAGCCGACCGAGGGGGAGCTGGCGGCCATGCGCGACGTCCCGCGCGCCCAGTACCGCTTCCTTCCCGACCTGGTGGACCTCGCGCTCTCCCACGGCTTCCGGTTGCGGGCGCTGTCCCAGGCGAGCCTGGAGGAGTGGGACGACTTCGAGTCCCGGCACGCCCGGGGATGGGAGGAGTGGCTGCTGGACCACCCCGACTCCCCCGACGCCGCCGAAGTGCGGGCCAGGGCCGACCGCCACCGCGAGTTCCGCGTCCGCGGTGCCCGGAGCACGATCGGTCTGGCATACCTGTCCCTCATCCGCGTCTGACGCGGTGACCGGAAGGGTCCACCGAGTTCGCCTACGCAGGTCGGGGCCCGCGCGTCACACCAAAAACGCTTCCGGACCACTCACCAGCAGGCCTGCGAGGGGTGTCGCCCGCGCCGCCGTCTCCCGGCGCGGGCGACGGCCGTGGAGTCAGGAGTCGTCCGCGGCCCGGCGGATCTCGGCCAGGTCGATCCGGGTCATCTTCATCATCGCCTGCATGGCGCGCCCGGCCCTGCCGGGGTCGGCGTCGAACAGCAGATCGTCGAGCTCGGCGGGAAAAACCTGCCAGGAGAAGCCGAAGCGGTCCTTGAGCCAGCCGCACTGGCCCTCCTCTCCGCCCTCGCTGAGCTTGGCCCAGTAGTGGTCGGACTCCTCCTGGCTGTCGCAGATGACCTGGAGCGAGACCGCCTCGGAGAAGGTGAACTCTGGGCCGCCGTTGAGGGCGGTGATCTGCTGGCCGTCGATCTCGAAGTCCACGGTGAGCACCATGTCGGCGGGGCGGGGCCCGCCCGGGCCGAAGTGGCGCACCTGGAGGATGCGCGAGTTGCCGAAGAGGCCGACGTAGAAGTTGGCCGCCTCCTCGGCCTGGGTGTCGAACCACAGGCAGGGAGTGATCTTGTTGAGCCGGGTCATCGTCTCGATCCTCTCGGTGCGGGGCGCGGTCCGCGCCCTCCCTGTCCATGAGGACACGTGCGAGGCCCGGAACTCATCGGCACACGCCGAGGTTCTTCGGGAGGTCCGGACCCGCTCGCGGCCCGGCCGTCAGCTGGAGGCGTTCACCGCGGCCGGTGCGGAGGTCGGCCGCGCGCCGGGCAGCCGTCAGCGTGAGCCCTCAGCGCGACTTCGTTGGACGACGGTGCCGCTGGAGTGGGTCCAGCTTGAGAGGAGCGCCAGTGCGTCGTGCGACTCGGTGCCGGGTTCGGCCGTGTAGACGTAGAGCGCCTGCCGTGGGTCGCCGGGGAGCACGAGGGTCTCGTACTGGACGTCGAGCTCGCCGACGAGAGGGTGGTGGAGGCGTTTGGTGCCGTGGGTGCGTTGGTGTACCCGGTGGGCTGACCACCAGTGCCGGAAAGGTGGGCACGCAAGCGAGAGCTCGCCGATGAGCCGCTGGGTGCCCTGGTCGTCCGGGGTGGCGGCCGCGTCGAGGCGGAGAGCTTCGACGGCGTTGCGGGCCTGCTCCTCCCAGTCGACGAAGAGCTCCTGGGCCTGGGGGTCCAGGAGCATCCATCTGGCGTAGTTGCGGTGCTTGGCGGGCATCGCGTTGAAGTCGGCGAACAGCGCACGTGCGAGGGCGTTGGACGCGAGGACGTCGGTACGGCGGCCGAGGACGAGGGCGGGCTGCGACGAGAAGGAGTCCAGCAGTTGGTGTAGTCCCGGCCGGACGCGCTGTACGTGCGAGCGTGTGCGAGCGCCCGGGTTTTCGGCGGTCGCCACCAGTTCGCGCACGTACTTGACGCCGGCGTCGTCGAGGTCGAGTGCCCGTGCCAGAGCATCGAGGACCTGGGGTGAGGGGGTGAGGTGTCGGCCCTGCTCAAGCCGGGCGTAGTAGTCGGTGGAGACTCCAGCGAGCAGGGCGACTTCTTCACGCCGTAGCCCGGGTACCCGACGAACGCGTCCGTCGGGAAGCAGACCGGTCTGCTGGGGGTCGCGGTTGGCGCGGGCGCGGCGCAGGAACTGGCCGAGTTCGCGGTGCGGATCGTTCATTGCGGCACTCTCTCAACGCCGAGGCATGGTCGTGAGGTCCTCGGCGAGTCGGTCGCGTTCCTGGTCGGGGAGGGGGCTCCCGGGGACGGTCATGTGGATGAGCGGCAGGACGGGTGCTTTCTCCTTGTCCGGCGTGGCCGAAGGTGTACCCCGGGTGGGTGGCCCGTACCGGTGACGGTACGGGCCACCCACCCGGGGTGGTGCTCCCGGTGACGGTTCAGCGCACGTAATCGGTGCTGTGCGCGAGCTCGCGTCCTGCCAGGATCTCGGCCTTCAGGGAATCCGCCTTGCCCTCGGCGAGTCCGGAGGAGTCGGAACCGAGCTGCTGACGCAGGAGGCCGTCCTCCTGCTGAGCGATGGTCACGAGCGCGGCGGCGGCCTTGTCCGGGTCGCCGGGCTGGCTGCCCGGCATCGCCTTGTGCGTGTCGATCATCTCGCGGACCCCCGGGTAGGCCTCGGAGACGTTGTCGGCGAGGGCGAGGGAGTGGTCGGTCAGGAAGTCCGTGTTGAAGTAGCCGGGCTCGATGATCGAGACACGGACTCCGAGGTCGGCGACCTCCGCGGCAAGCGACTCGGACAGACCCTCCACCGCGAACTTCGCCGCACAGTACAGGCCCCAGCCCGGGAAGGACAGCACGCCCAGAATCGAGGAGACGTTGATGATGTGGCCGGTGCCAGCAGCACGCATCTGGGGCAGGACCGAACGGATGACGTTCCAGGTGCCACCGATCTGCACATCGAACATCGCTCGCACGTCAGCGTCACTGGTCTCCTCGACGGTACCGAGGTAGCCGTAGCCGGCGTTGTTGACGACGACATCGATGCGTCCGAAGCGGTCGGTCGTGTCGGCGATCGCACGTACGACCTGGGACTCGTCCGTCAGCGGGACCTCGAGTGCGAGCAGGTTGGTCGTGTCGACGTTCGCGAGTCCGGCGAGCAGGCGCTCCGACGAACGTGTCGTCGCGGCGACATGGTCGCCGCGCCCCAGCAGGTAGGTGACCAGGGCCAGGCCGAGGCCGCGCGATGTACCGGTGACGAACCAGACGGCGGGACGATCAGTGGGGTAGGGCATGGAGGTTCCTTTCTCGATGGACACCTCCACCCTCTGCCTGCGGCGGCCGGTGGACGCTGCCATACGTGGTCCGCTCCTGACGAGGACTGCCAGTCCTCCCCGGGCGCGGAAGCGGAGAAGGACGCCTCCACCCATGCGGTCCGAAGCCGCTTCGGTTCGCAGGTGTCTCGTATCGCGAGAATGGAATCTCACTTTTAGAGACGCCTGGTGTAGGGTCCGGGGTGTTCGCTCCACCCGGCGACCTCTGAGAGGGCTGCTCCATGACGCGTTACACCCACGGCCAACACCCCACGGTCACCGACTCCTACCGTTGGCGCGGCGCGGAGAACTCCGCCGCCTACGCACTCGACGAGATGGTCCCCGGCCGGTCGCTGCTGGACGTGGGGTGCGGTCCGGGCAGCATCACCGCCGACCTCGCCCGCCGGGTCGCGCCCGGGCCGGTCACCGCGGTGGACGCCTCGGCCGAGGCGGTCGACCTCGCCCGCGCCACCGCCGAGGAGGCCGGGGTCGAGGGCATCGAGTTCCTGGTGGGCGACGTCCACAAGCTGGACCTGCCCGACGACTCCTTCGACGTCGTCCACGCCCACCAGGTCCTGCAACACGTGGCCGACCCGGTCGGGGCCCTGGCCGAGATGCGCCGTGTGGCCAGGCCCGGCGGTGTCGTGGCCGCCTGCGACAGCGACTACTCCGGCATGTACTGGTACCCGCGCAGGCCCGAACTGGACACGTGGATGGACCTGTACCAGCGCGTCGCGCGCGGCAACGGCGGCGAACCCGACGCGGGGCGGCACATGCTCGCCTGGGCCCGCGCGGCCGGATTCACCGAGGTCACCTACGTGGCCGAGGTGTGGAACCACTCCTCCGACGAACGCCGTGCCTGGTGGGGCGGCATGTGGGCCAGGCGCATCCTGGAGTCGGACATGGGCCGCCAGGCCGTGGAGGAGGGGCACGCCACCCGGGAGGAGCTGGAGCGCGTCTCGGCGGGCTGGAGGGCGTGGAGCCGGGACCCCGACGGGGTGTTCGTGATCCCGCGCGGCGCGGTCCTGTGCCGCGTCTGACCGCGCCCGTGCGCCCGGCTCAGTCGTGGTCGTAGACGGTGACCTGGACGCCCCTGCTGAGGAGTTCGGCCTCGATCAGGGGCTGGACGCGTTCCCAGCGGCCTCCGGCCAGTCCGCAGCCGATGCGTGGCATGTGCACGGTGGCGTCCAGTTCGCGCGCGTGGTCGGCGAGGGCGCGCAGGCAGGAGGCGATCGCCTCGTAGCGGATGGGCGGGCCNGGCGACCATGTTCGCCACCCACGTGTCGGGCCTGACGCGCACCAGGCGCACGGCCCCCAGCGCGAAGTCGTTGCGCGCCCGCTGACGGTGCCAGGCCCGGTAGTCGCGCTCGGGTTCGGGCCAGCGCCTGGACAGGGCCAGGACGAAACCCCTGCCCCAGCCGCCCCGGTCGTTGCACACGTGGGCGATGACCTTGGGGCCGGAGGCGTGGGGGTTGGTGGCGTCACCGCGGATGATTCGCAGCCCCGGAGGGAGAGGTGGGCAGGACATGGGGGAACGCTAGCAAGGGGCACCGACACCACCCGGGACGCTGGCGGACCACCGTCGGGCGATATATCTTCGATGTATCGGCAAGGTACTGCGGTTCGTCCGAGCCGCACGGGAGGAGGCACCATGTCCGATCTGCCGATCGGTTACTGGCTCAAACACCTGGACCGGCTCATCGAGAACGACCTCGACCGGGTCCTGGCCTCGGAGTCGTTGGGGCGCCGCCACTGGCAGGGGCTCAACTCCCTGCACACCGACCCCGGCACCATCGCCGACCTGGACCGCAGGCTCGCCGCGTTCCTGGACGAGGGCGAGTACAGCGTCACCCCGGTGGTGGAGCAGCTGCGCCAGCGCGGCTGGGTCGAGGGCCTGGTCTCCCTGGCGCTGACACCGGCGGGCGAGGCCGAGCACGAGGCCCTCTTCGCCAGGGTCGACGAGGCCCGGCGACGCCTCTCGCGCGGAATCAGCGAGCAGGAGTACCGGGCCACCGTCGACGTGTTGGAGCGGATGTCGGCCAACCTCGAACAGGGCTGAGGCGGTCGGCTCCACGGCCCCGACCCCCCCGGCCCCCGGCCGGTGTCAGGGCGCGGGCAGCTCCCGGGTGAGCTCGACGAAGGCCAGGTCGGCGCGCTTGGGCAGGCCGAAGTTCTCGTCACCGTAGGGGAAGGGCTCGGTCTTGCCGGTGTTGGTGTAGCCGCGCCGCTCGTACCAGGCGATTAGGTCCGGGCGCTGCTTGAGCACCTTCATCCGCATCAGTCGGCAGCCCCACTCACGGGCCGCGGTGGCCTCGGCCTCGGCCAGGACCCGCTTGCCCAGGCCGCCGCCCTGGATGGTGGGCAGCACCGAGAACATGCCGAAGTAGGCGCCGCTGATGCCGCGCTGGAGCTCGCAGCAGGCGACGATCCGCCCCTCGGCCTCGGCGACCAGGACGATCGTGTTGGTGCGCTCCAGCAATTCGGCCATGCCGTCGGCGTCCACGCGCTGGCCGTCGAGCAGGTCGGCCTCGGTGGTCCAGCCCTTCCGGGAGCTGTCGCCCCGGTAGCAGGAGTTCACCAGTTCGACGAGGGCGGGGACGTCGTCGGCCACGGCTGCTCTGTAGGCCAGTTCGAGCTGGGCGCCGGAAGTCGTCTCACTGCTGGTGGTCACACGCGTCTCCCCCGTTGGTTCCGGCCACTGCCACCACCCAGTATCGGTCACGGGGCACAGCGGAGAACACACGCCCCACACATAGCAACGCCTCGACGCGGGGACGCCCTCCCGCGCGGGTCAGGGGATGCCGCGGTACCGGCAGGCCTCCTGGAGCCGGGCCAGGAAGGCGCGCAGTCGACGTCGGACGTCGTCCGTGTCGGTCATGCCCGGCGTGACCATGATCTGGAGTGCGAGTCCGTCCACCTGGGTGTGCAGGTGCTCCGACCACTCCTCCACCCACGGGTCGGGGTGGGGCCGGAGGGGGTCGTCCACCGCGACGTCGGCGACGGCGGCGACCAGGTGGCGGTAGAGCCTGCGCTGGCTGTTCCAGCGCCGTTCCCGGTCGCGGTCGTACTCCCCCAGCATCCCGGCGGCCTCCCAGGCCAGGTACTCGGCGCGGCGGGTGGCGTCCAGGGGCAGGAGCTGCTCGGCGTACTCGGCCACGCGCTCCAGGAGCGGCGTGTGCGGGGACAGGGTGTGGTTCAGGTCCTGGATGCGCTGGGTGGCGCGTTCCTCGGACAGGTTCATGGCGAAGACGAGCAGGTCCTCGCGTGTGGGGAAGTAGTGGCGCAGCGCTCCGGTCGACCAGCCCGCCTCGGCGGCGACGGAGCGGATGGACACGGCGGCCGGGCCGGAGCCGGTGA